>CAZVOR010000018.1:0-23423 GCA_964628745.1 uncultured Halobacteriales archaeon | reverse complement strand
ACCGAGCGCCGCCACGCCACCGGGCTGGGTCGAGGGCGTGGGCACGCAGCCGGAGCACCTCCGGGAATCGGACTGACGGCCGGGCGGCACGCCCGTACTGCGAGAGTTACCCGCGAGGCCCGTCTGGTCGCTTGCCCGTCGGTTCCTCCGGCCCGCCGGAGCGCCGGTCGAGCGGGTCCTCGAACTCGCCCATCACCGCCTCGAGCGCGTCGGTGGCCGTCAGGAGTCCGACGACTTCGCCGCCGTCCAGGACGAGGGCGAGCTCCTGCCGCTCGGTCTGGAACTGGTCGATCGCCTCGCTGATGGCCGTGTCCGCGGAGAGCGTCATCGGTGGCGCCGCGATCGAATCGAAGCTCACCTCGCCGCTCTGGAGCGCCTCGAGCTGGTCGATCACCGCCGGGACGTAGACGATCCCCCTGAAGTCCGCCGGTTCGTCGCCGACCAGCGGGTACCGCGTGTGAGGGCTCGACTCGATTCGCTCGACGTTCTCTCGTGCGGGGACGTCCGTCGAGAGGAAGACGACGTCGTCGATGTCGATCACGAGCTCGCGAACCGGCCGTTCGCCGACCCGAAACGCGTTGAGGACCTCCTCGCGCCGCTCCTCGGCGAGGTCACCGCGGTCCAGCACCGAACCCAGCTGGTTGCGTAGCTCCGCCCGCGTCTCGATGGTCTCGGCCTCCGTCTCGAGCCAGGCGCCGGTCATCTCGACGCCGAACAGCCCCAGCGTCAACTTCGCGACGCCATCGCCGAGTCGGATGACCGGACCGATCAACCATGCGAACCAGTACAGCGGTGCGGCTCCGACGCGGACGACGAACTTCGTCCGCTCCACCCCCAGGTAGGTCGGCGTCTGCTCGCCGTGGGTGAGATGCACGAGGTTGATGACGACGAACGCGAGGAGCCCGCCGGCGCCGACGGCGGCCAGCATCGTCCCCTGGAACGCCGGCTCGAAGAGCGAGGCGAGCGCCGGTTCGGCGACGATTCCCACGGCGATGCTCGACGCGGTGATGCCGACCTGACAGCTCGTCAGGTAGAGCTCGAGGTCGTGGGTCATCTCCCAGGCCCGTCTGTGGCCGGGTGCGTCGAACGCAGACTCGGGGTACTGGCGGACCCGCGTGAGCGCGAACTCGATCGCGACGAAGAAGCCGTTGGCGAGGATCAGGAGGCTGCCGGCCGCCAGCCGAACGCCGAGCTCGACGGCGTTCATACCGGTTCGTTGGGGCGCGCGACGCAAATCGCTGGTGGTCCCTGTGGCGCGCTCGACTGGCGCCAGCTCCGCCACCGTGCACTCGGCGACGCCCGATGCCGCCCGTTCGAACCCCAACGGTTTTCCGCCCGCCCGTCCACCCCACGCGGATGACACGCACCCCCATCGGACCCGCGCTCGCGGCCGGCGACGTCGTGGTCGGCGCCCGCAGCGTCGCCCGGTCCCCGCTGCTCGTCGAGGTGTTCGGCGAGCTGGGCTTCGACTTCGTCTGGGTCGACTTCGAGCACGGCGGGCCCAGCGCGATGGACGCCCGGGTGATGGAGCACCTCACCCGCGCCGCCGACGCGGCCGGGACGGACCTGCTGGTGCGCGTGCCCGGCGCCGAGCCGCACGTCGTCCGGAAGGTGCTCGACGCCGGCGTGCGAACCGTCCTCGTGCCGCGCGTCGAGGGCGCCGGCGAGGTGCATCGGGCCGTCGCCGCCTCGCGGTTCGTCTACGACGGCGGCGCGGGCGACCGCGGGATGGCCAGCGGGCGGGCGAACGCCTGGGGAGCGGAGACCGACGGCTACGTCGAGCGAGAGGACGCCGAGACGACCGTCGGCGCGATGGTCGAGACGCGGGCGGCGGTCGAGACCATCGAGGACATCCTGGCCGTGCCCGGGCTCGGCTTCTGCTTCGTCGGGCCGGCGGACCTGTCGGTCTCGCTGGGCCACCCGGGCGAGCGGGACCACCCCGACGTGCAGGACGCCATCGGGACGGTCCGCGAGGCCTGCCTCGAGGCCGGCGTCCCGGTCGGGCGCATCCGGAACGACGCCGAGGCGGCCCGCGAGGCCGTCGCGGCCGGCGACCAGCTCGTGCGCGTCGGCGGGGAGGTGTCGGCGGCGCGCGAGGTGCTCGGGCCGCGGCTCGCGGCCATCCGCGAGGGGGACTGACCGACGGTGGCGGCGAGCGCGCCACGGGCCGGGCGGCGGCTAGGACTAAGGTGCGGCTACCGCTAGGGCCGGTATGCACGAAGCGACGGGGACCGAGGCGGCGGCCCGGGGCCCCGGGGACCTCGAGGTCGTCGTCGACGGCGACTTCCACCTGACCGAGCGGCAGGCCGACCTCTTCCCGTACCTCCCCGAGCCGTTCCACTCGATGCTCGTCCGCGGCGAGCGCTCGGACCACATGGGGTACGTCAAGAGCGTCTACCCCTCGGCGGGGCTGGTGACGCCCATCAACACGGGGAAGGTGCAGATGGAGCCGGTCCGGACGCCCGAGGCCGTCCGGGAGGGCATGGAGCTGCTCGACGTCACCCACCCCGTCCTCACGCCGACGCAGAACCTCTACCTCGGCTGCGTCCACCACGACGACCTCGCCGCCGCGCTGGCCACCGCCTACAACGGGTGGCTGCTCGACGAGATCCTGGACCCCGACGAGAACCTCTGCGGCCCGCTGGTGGTGGCCCCGCAGAAGCCCCGCGAGGCCGCCGAGGAGATCGACGACCGGTCGCGCGAGCGGGGCATCGTGGGCGTCTTCGTCCCCAGCGGGGGCATCAGCCCGCTGCTCGGCCACGAGTTCTACGACCCCATCTACGAGGCGGCCTCGCGGGCCGGCCTGCCGCTGCTGTTTCACAACGCGTCGGGCACCCAGATGCTCTCCTTTCCCCAGCAGTTCCAGGACACCAACCGCTACCTCTCGAACCACGCGCCGACCCACGCGATGCTGCACATGAGCCACCTCACCGACATGGTGACCCGGGGGGTGTTCGTGCGCTTTCCCGACCTCGAGTTCGTCTTCCAGGAGGCCGGCATCGGCTGGGTGCCGTACCTCACGCGCCGGCTCGACAACGAGTACATGGAAAAGCGCGAGGACGCGCCGATGCTCGAGCGCCTCCCCAGCGAGTACGTCACCGAGCGGTGCTACTTCACCAGCCAGCCGGTGGAGGGGACGACCGACCCCGAGTACCTCGAGGCCATGGTCCGGCTGCTCGGCCCGGAGTCGCTGCTGTTCTCCTCGGACTACCCGCACCTCGACTTCGACCACTCCGACGCCCTGTTCCGCGCCATCCGCTCGGCGTTCGACGAGGAGACCGTCGCCGCCGTCTACGGCGGCACCGCCCGCCGGGTGTTCGGCCTGTGACGGGGGTCGACGCGAGGGTCGGGCCGTGACGGGGGCGGACGACGGCGACGCGGCCCGGCGAGACCGGCTGCATCCCGTCGGGCGCGCGGACGAGCTCGAGCCGGGCGACCGCCTCCTGGCGGACCTCGACGGCCGCGAGGTCGCCGTCTTCAACGTCGACGGGGCGTTCCACGCCGTCGCGAACTACTGCACCCACCAGGGCGGGCCGGTCTGCGAGGGGCAGCTCGCCGGCGCGCTCGACGTCGACGCCGACGGCGAGCTGGTCTACGGCCGGGAGGGTCGGGTGCTCGCCTGCCCGTGGCACGGCTGGGAGTTCGACGTCGTCACCGGCGAGCACCTCGCGCCGTCGGGGTTCGCGCTGCCGACCTACGAGGTCGTCGTCGAGGACGGCGAGCTGCTCGTGCGGGCGTAGGCCGCAGGACCGGCGGTGTCGCCCCCCCCCCCCGCCGGGCGGGCGTCCGGGCGCCTCACGTCAGCCGGTCCGCGAGGTCGTGGAAGCTCTCGACGGTCAGGTCGGGCTCGGGGCCGAGCGACTCGCGGGGGAACGGCTTCGACGGGCGGCACAGCCACGCCGTGCGCATGCCGGCGTGTTTGGCCCCCCAGACGTCGCGCATCGTGCCGCCGGAGACGTGCAGGACGCGCCCTACGGGCGTGTCCGCCCGGGCCGCCGCGTGGCGGTAGATGGTCGGCTCGGGCTTGTACCGCTCGACCTCGTCGGCGCTCACGGCGTCCTCGACGACATCCTCAAGATCGGCGGCCTCGACCAGGTGCCCGAGCATCCGGGGGTCGCCGTTGGAGACGATCCACACCGGGTGGCCGGCGTCGGCGATGCGCGCGAGGCCGGGCCCGACGTCCTCGAAGACGGCCAGCCGGTCCTCGTAGACCGTCCGCTGGATGGCCTCGCGGGTCGCCGACTCGACCTCGTGGCCGGCCCGCCGGAGCGCGTAGTCGAGGGCCAGCCCCAGCAGGTCGGAGAAGGGCCGGTAGGCGTCGATGGCGTTGGCGACCATCGTGTACTGGATGGCCCGGGAGCGCCAGGTTCGGGAGACGGCCCCGGGGTCCTCGAGCCCGGGCACCCGCTCGGCCAGCACCACGGCCTGCGAGTCCACGTCCACGAGCGTCGTGTAGGAGTCCACCGTGACGGTCTCGACGGCGTCGAGGTCGGCCATGGGGCCGCGTTCTGCGTGGCGCCCCCTCAACCTACGGGAAGCCGCGCGGCTTGCCGCCCGTTCCGGCCGGCCGGCGCGTCGCCGGATCGACGGCCGGCCGAACGGCGGCCGACCATCCACCCGTTGACGCGAGAACGGCCGAATGCGAGGAGCAAACGACCATTTCACCCTCCCCAACCTCTTTCCTCCCCACCGCCGAGGCGAAGGGCATGGAACGAACACGTCGACGGTTGGCCGTCGTGGTGCTGGTGCTGCTGACGGTGACGGCCGGCTGCACCGGCGGCACCGGGTCCGCCCCGGGTGACGACTCGAACCTCGCGGGGTCGGAGGCCGACTTCGCCGGACAGCGCGGCGGCGACGGCGGACCGTCGCGCACCCCCGCGGCGGAGGCGACCGCCGCGGACCTCGGGGACGGCGGGGACAGCGAGTACAGCGCGGCCCAGTTCGCCGAACGGCAGCTCATCCTGACGGGCCGGCTCGAGCTCGAGGTCGAGGACTTCGAGGCGGCGCGGGCGAACCTCACCGACATCGTCGAGCGACGCGGCGGGTTCGTAAGCGACACGCGCCAGCGCGTCAACCGGCGGGGCAACGAGACCTGGACCGTCGGCACCGTCGTCCTTCGGGTCCCCCGCGACGACTTCACGGCGACGTTCGAGGAGGCGAGGGCCGAGGGTACGCTGCTCGAGGAGAACCGGGAGTCTCAGGACGTCACCGACCAGCTCGTCGACCTCCGTGCGCGCCTCGACAACCTCCGCGCCGAGCGCGACCAGCTGCGCCAGCTGTACGAGCGCGCCAACGACACCGAGGCCGTCCTGCAGGTCCAGGAGCGCCTCTCCGAGGTCCAGGGCGAGATCGAGCGCCTCGAGGCGCGCCAGCAGTCGCTGCAGCAGCGCGTCGCGATGTCGACCATCACCGTCGAGCTGTCGGAGCCGCGCCCGGACCGGCCGCTTCCCGACGAGTGGTACGACGTCGGGCTGCTGACCGCGTTCCTCGAGTCGGTCGACGGCGTCGTCGTCACGCTGCGCGCCATCTCCGTGGCGGCCGCGTACGCCGTCCCGTACCTGGTCGTCTTCGGCGTCCCGCTCGCGGCGGCCGGGTACGTCGCCCGGCAGCGCCGCGGACCGCGCCCGCCCGGCCGGCTGCGCCGGCGGCTCTCGCGCGGCCGCGGGGACGAGCCGGCCGTCGAAGAGCCGGCCGCCGACGAGCGCGGCGAGGCCGTGGAGGAGGCGGACCGCGAGCCCGGGGAGGAGGTCGACGCCGCGGACGAGGACGGAGCTGGCGGCGACGGCTCGGACGCCGACGGACCGGGCGGAGACGACTCGGACGGCGGTTCGGGCGACGAGGCGAGCTGACGGCTCCGACGCCGTCGACGCCGGGCCGTCGGCGACCGAGGGGACGACGACGGACGGTGGCCTTCGGAACTGATTAGCGGGTGGCTCTCCTCGCCCGGTGCATGACGGAGGCGACGGGCAGCGACTACGTCCTCGCGGCGCTCGAGCGCGAGGGGGTCGGACGGCTGTACGGGCTCGTCGGCGAGGGCAACGCCCACCTCGTCGACCGGACCCGTGACGCCGCGGTGCCGTACACGTACGCCCGCCACGAGCAGGTCGCCGCGACGATGGCCGACGCCCACGCCCGGGTCACGGGCGAGGTCGGCGCGGTGACGCTGACCCACGGGCCCGGCGTGACGAACGCGGCGACGGGCATCGCCGCCGCCGACCGCGACCGCGTCCCGCTGGTCGTCCTCGTCGGCGACACGGGCATCGTCGGCCGGGAGACCTCGCTGCAGTACCTCGACCACCTGACGTTCGCCGACCCCATCTCGCGGTACGGCACCCGCGTCGAGACGCCGGCGGCGCTGCCCGGGACGCTCGCCAGGGCGTTCGACGCGGCGCGGACGCGGCGCGGCCCGGTCGTCGTCGAGCTGCCGACGGACGTCCAGGAGGCCCCCGCCCCGGCCGAGCCGTACGCGCCCGTCGAGCGGGCGCCCCAGCGACCCCGGCCGGACCCCGACCGCCTGGCCGAGGCCGCGCGCGTGCTCGACGACGCCGCCCACCCCGTCGTCCTCGTCGGCGGGGGCGCGGCCGCCGCGGGCGCGGCCGACGCCGTCGAGGCGCTGGCCGCGCGGCTCGGCGCGCCGGTCGTGACCACCTTCTTCGGCAAGGGGCTGCTGCCGGACGGCCACCCGCTGGTCGCGGGCATCGGGGGGACGTTCCTGACGCCGGCCAGCGAGGCCGCGCTCGACGAGGCAGACGCGGTGCTGGCGCTCGGCGCCCGGCTGTCCGGCAAGAGCACGCGGTACGGCGCGCTCTACGCCGACGTCGACGTCGTCCAGGTCGACGTCGACCCGGCGGGCATCGGCGTCCACGAGCAGCCGGCCGTCGGCCTCGTCGCCGACGCCCGGGCGGCGTGCGAGTCGCTGCTCGAGTCCGTCGAACCCCACCCCGACCGAGCCGAGCGCGTCCGCGAGAGCATCGCGGCGGCGGGCGACCCGTCCGACGTCGCGTTCGTCGACCCGCCGGACCGCATCGACCCGCGGGAGCTGACCGTCGAGCTGGCCGCCCGGGTCGGCGGCGACGCCCTCGTGACCGTCGGCTCGGGGAACCTCACGGGCTTCCCGCCGGTGTTCCACCCGGTCGACGGCGGCCGGATGCTCGTCAACGGGAACTTCGGGACGATGGGCTGGTCGCTGCCGGCGGCGCTCGGGGCCCAGCTCGCCGCGCCGGACCGGACGGTCGTCTGCTACACCGGCGACGGGGCGACGCTGCAGGTCGTCGGGGCCGTCGAGACGGCCGTCCGGCTCGGGCTTCCCGTCGTCGTCGCCGTGTGCAACGACGCCGCGTACGGCATCATCCGGCACCGCCAGCGGCTCGAGTTCGACCGGGAGACGGCGTCGGCGTACGACGACGTGGACTTCGCGGCGGTCGCCCGGGGGTTCGGCGCCCGGGCGGCGACCGTCCGCTCGCCGGAGGACCTCGACGTCGTCGACGCGTTCCTCGCCGAGCGGCCGGCGGTCCCGCTCGTGCTCGACGCGAAGACCGACCCCGAGGTCACCCGCCCGGGCTTCCCGCCGTACTGAACCGACGCGTATCCGGGCGACGGCGCTCGGGCGTGGCGGGGGAGCCGGCGAATCCGCCGAACGGCGACCGACGGGACGCCCGCGGGGCGGGACCGCGAGCCGCCCGGACCCGTCAGCCGCCGAGGTAGGCGTCTATCACCCGCTCGTTCTCGAGCATCTCCGCGGGCGTCCCCGTCGCCAGCACCCGACCGTCGGCCAGCACGACGAGGCGGTCGACCAGTTCGGTGAGCGTCTCGAGCTCGTGCTCGATGACGAGGAACGCCATCCCGTCGTCGTTCAGTGACCGGACGTGGTCGGCGATCTCGGCCGTGAGCGTCGGGTTGACGCCGGCGAACGGCTCGTCGAGCAGCAGCAGCGCCGGGTCGAGCATCAGCGACCGGGCGAGCTCGAGCAGCTTGCGCTGCCCGCCCGAGAGGCTGGCCGCGTACTCGTCGACCATCGACGCGATGTCGAAGACGTCGAGGAGCTCCATCGCCCGGGCCCGGGCCTCCGCCTCGCGCCGCGTCACCGCCTCGGTCCGGGCGAGGGCGTGCGTGGCGCGCTCGCCGGGATGGTCGGGGGTCGGCAGGAGCATGTTGTCCTCGACGGTCATCGTCGCGAGCTCCCGGGTCTGCTGGAAGGTGCGGACCAGGCCCTGCCGGGCGAGGTCGGGCGGGGGGGCGTCGGTCACGTCCCGGCCCTCGAACGTGACGGTGCCGGAGTCGGGGTCGAGGACGCCGGAGATGCAGTCGAACGTCGTGGTCTTCCCGGCGCCGTTCGGGCCGATCATGCCGACCAGCTCCCCCGCCTCGATGTCGAAGCTGACGCCGTCGACCGCCGCGATGCTCCCGAACGAGCGCCTGAGGTCGTCGACCGCGAGTATCGTCACGAGTCGACCCCCAGCTCCCTGGCGTTCCCCCACAGCCCCTCGGGCCGGTACTTGACGATGGCCATCAACAGCAGCCCGATGAGGACCAGCCGGACCGACGCGAACTGGTCCTGGGTGACGTACGGCACCACGTCGTTGAGGAATCGCGTGGCCAGCTGGAAGCCCATGATGACCGCCAGCCCGGCGACGACCCCGCGGTCGTTGCCCGCGCCGCCGATGAGCATGCCGACCCAGACGATGACCGTGACGTTGATGGTGAAGAAGCTCGCCGAGGCGGCGCCGTTGTAGAAGACCAGCAGCGCGCCGGCGAGGCCGGCGACGGCCGCCCCGTAGACGAACGCGAGGAGCTTGTACCGGAACACCCGCTTGCCGAGCGTCGCCGTCACCAGCTCGTCGGCCCGTATCGCCCGGAGGACGCGGCCGTACGGCGCCGTCGAGAGCCGGTGGAACAGCCCGTAGACCAGCAGGGCGAGCGCGCCGAACAGGAACACCGTCGCGAACAGCTCCGCGCCACCGCCCCCGCCGACCTGGGCCGCGATGGGCCGCGGGACGTTCTGCAGGCCGACCGAGCCGCCGGTGACGTCGCGGAACGTGACGACGAGCCCGTGGACGATCTCCGCCACCGCGAGCGTGACGATGGCCAGGAAGTCGTCGCGAAGCCGGAGCGTCGCCACGCCGAGCAGGACGCCGAGGCCCGCCGCCGCGAGGACGGCGGCGACGAGGCCGACGGGCCAGGGGAACCCGAAGCCGACGGCCCGGTAGGGGTCGACCGCGGTCAGTATCGCGGCGGCGTACCCGCCGACCGCGAAGAAGGCGACCGGCCCGAAGTTGACCAGCCCGGTGTGGCCGTACTGCAGGTTCAGCCCGACGAGGACCAGCACGTACAGCAGGAAGAGGACGCCGACCTCCAGGAACACGAACGTCCGGCCGGACGGGCTGACGTACAGCGGGCTCGCCAGGAACAGGACGGCGAGCACGACGAGCGCCAGCCCGGCCTGCGCGGCGTCGACCGGCAGGCCGTCGAGGCGGCTCACGGCCTCGCCTCCAGCCGGCCGGCCCGACCGGTCACGGGGTCCGCACCTCCGTGTTCACGAGGCCGCCGGGGCGGACCAGCAGGACCACGACGAGGACGACGAACGCCATCGTCGAGCTGAGCGCGGTGAGCCCGCTGGGCAGGAAGGCGATCGAGACCGTGATGCCGATGCCGAGCAGGTACGACCCGACGACCGCCCCGTAGGGGCTGCCGGCGCCGCCGAGGATGGCGGCCGTGAGGATCAACAGCAGCTGGCCGAACCCGACGTTCGGGTTCGCCGACTGCGTGATCGCCAGCATGACGCCGGCGACGCCCGCCAGCCCGGAGGCGCCGAGCCAGACCGCGTCGCGGATGCGGCGCGTGTCGACGCCCGAGACGAGGGCGAGCTCTTCGTTGTCGGCGGTGGCCCGCATCGCGACGCCCAGCCGCGTCCGGCGCAGGAAGACGTGCAGCGCCGCCACCGAGAGGAGGGTGACGAGGACGATGAACAGCTGCTGGCTCGTCACGAAGAAGCCGAGCTCGTCGAAGCGGTAGGTCTCGACGGGCACGGGGACGTGCCGCCGCTCGGCCCCGGCGACCGCCCGGATGCCGTTCCGGAGGACCAGGCCGAGCCCGATGGACATCAGCAGCAGCGGGACGGCCCCGGCCTCGTTCATGGGTTCGAACGTGACCCGGGCGATGGCCCAGCCGACGGCGGCGGTGACGACGAGCGCGACGACCAGCGCGACCGGGAGCGACAGGCCGCCGAGCCGAATCGCGAGAAAGCCCACGAACGCGCCGATCGTGACGTACTCGCCGTGGGCGAAGTTGATCATGTTGACGAGGCCGTAGACCAGCGTGAACCCGATGGCCCCGAGCGCGACGTACGAGCCGATAACCAGACCGAAGATTAGCTCCTGTGCGAGTGGAATCGCCATGTATCGGGCGGAAGTGGAGATCCGCCGTCAGTACTCGTCTATCTCCTGCTGGAGCGTGTCGGCGTCGACGGTGAACGCCTCCTCGAAGCCGTCGGGCGTCACCGTCGAGACGGCCACGTTACCCCAGACGTTGCCGTGCTCGGTGAAGTCGACGTTCGTGACCGCGCCCTCGTAGTTGACCTCCTCGCCGGCGTCGAGCGCCTCCTTGCCGTCGGCGAACGTGGAGACCGTCGTGCCGCCCTCGCGGGTCACGGCGCCGATGCTCCGCTCGATGGCGTCGGGCGCGACCTCGCCGGCGTGGTGGATGGCCAGGGCGAGGGCGTTCGTGGCGTCGTACGAGGCGACCCCCCACGGGTGGATCTCGGCGTCGCCGAACTCGGTGAACTTGGGCTCGAAGGCCGCGTAGTTCGGCCCCTGCGTGCTGCCGGCGGCGATCCACGCCCCTTCGGCCGCACCGCCCACCGCGTCGACGAGTTCGCCGCTCATCAGCCCGTCCTCGAGCAGGAGCTGCCCGCCGTAGCCGCCTTCGTCCCAGTTCCGGATGATGGTGGTCGCGTCCTCGAGCGCGAACGAGAGCGCCCAGGCGTCGAACTCGTTCTCGAACAGCCGGTTCAGCTCGGACTGGTAGGACGACGCGCCCTCCTGGGCCGAGACGACCTCGGCCACCTCGCCGCCGAGCGACTCGTACCAGTTGACGAACTGCTGGGTCCACCCCTCCTCGCCGGCCGTCGTGGCGCTGAGGATGCCCATCGTCTCGAACCCCTCGTCGATCATCGCCGTGGCCGCCCCTGACGTGTGGACCGTGTCGCCGATGACCGTCCGCCAGAGCCACTCGTCGTCGCTCAGGTCGTCGGGGGTCCCCTTGTCCCCGCCCCGGGTGTCGAGGTACGTCGCGCCGGGCCACGGCGTGATGATGGGGACCTGCTGTTCCTGGATGAAGTCCCACAGCGGGACGATCTCGCTGGAGAACAGCCCGGTTATCGCGGCCACCTCGTCGCTGTTGATGAACTGCCGGACCACCTGCCGGGCCTGCTGCGGGTCGACCGCCGTGTCCCGGCGGATGACCTCGAACTCCGCGTCGAGCGGCCCGCCCGCCTCGTTGATCTCCTGGGTCGCCAGGTCGGTCGACTGCGAGACGGCGGGCTGCAGGAAGTCCCACTGCCCGGTGAGCGAGGCCGGCTGGCCCACCGCGACCGAGTCCGGGCCGGACGGCGTGGCGGTGCCCACCGGCGTGCCCGTGGGCGTCTCGTCGTCGCCGGGGGCCGCCGTGGGCGAGCCGTCGCCGTCCTCGGTCCCGACGCAGCCGGCGAGCCCGGTCGTCAGGGCCGCGCCCGACCCCGTCAGTTTCAGGAACGTCCGCCGGCTCGTTGTCGTGTTTTCGCCAGCCATGGGAGGATGGTAGTTCTGGGAAGTACGACGGCTTATAGGTTGGTGGTCCGCGAGGCCGGTCGCGGGCTCACTCGACCCGGAGGACCAGTTTGCCGAGCACCTCGCGATCGGCCATCATCCGGAACGCCGCCGCGTACTCGTCCAGCGGGAACGTCTCCTGGACGACCGGCTCGATGGTGCCGTCCCAGACCGCCGCGAGCGCCCGGTCGAGGTCGACGCCGGCGTGGGCCGTGCTGCCGAGGACGTCGAGCTGCCGGACGAACACCAGCCGGATCTCGGTCTCGGGGTTCGGTCCCGCCGTGGCCCCGGAGGTGACGAGCCGGCCGCCCTTCGCCAGCGAGCGCATCGCCGGCACCCACGTCTCGCCGCCGACGTTGTCGTAGACGACGTCCACGCCCGTCCCGTCGGTGAGCTCCCAGACCCGGCGCTCGAACGCCTCGGCCGTGTAGTCGACGACGTGGTCGGCGCCCAGGTCGTAGAGGAAGTCGGCCTTCTCGTCGCTGCTCGTGGTCGCGTAGAGCGTGTCGACGTTGGCGACGTGCCGGGCGATCTGGACCGCCAGGTGGCCGACGCCGCCGGTCGCCCCGACGACCAGCAGGTCCTCGAACGGCTCGACGGCCGCCCGGGTCAGCAGCGCCCGCCAGGCCGTCCCCGCCGCCATCGGGGCCGCGGCGGCGGTCGCCCAGTCGACGCCGTCCGGCACCGCGCGCAGGTTCCGCGCCGGGACGGCCGCGTACTCGGCGAACCCGCCCTTGCGGTGCTCGCCGAATACCTCGTAGGACTCGCACATCGACTGCTCCCCCCGCCGACACTGCTCGCAGGCCCCGCAGGTGACCGTCGGGTCGACGACGACCCGGTCGCCGGGGGTCCAGCCCTCGACCCGCTCGCCGACCGCGGCGACCTCGCCGGCCATGTCGCCGCCGCCCCAGAAGGGGTACTCCGGGACGTACTGCTCGAGCTCCCGGACCGCGAAGAGGTCCTGGTGGTTGAGCGAGGCGGCCTTCACGTCCACGACGACCTCGTCGGGGCCGGCGGTCGGGACGGGCACGGAGAGCAGCTCGAGGTCGTCGATGGAGCCGTGCTCGTGGAAGCCCACCGCGCGCATGGTCCCGCCCGGGGTGGTCCCCTCGTCGTGGGTCGCCATGGTCACCGAAACCGCGGCCCGGGACATAAACCACGCGCCGGCGACCGGTCCGGGTGGGTCACGCGGTCGACGACTCGCCCCCAGCCGAGTGGCAGGCTGGGGCGGACCAACGGGGAGCGACCGCGCGAGACCACAGGTATATACTCCCGGCCGGGTAGCCACCGACATGCCATCCGGCCCCTCGACGGCCACCGCCGACATCGAGGGCTACGTGCCGTTCCCCGACGAGCGCATCGAGCGGTTCCTCGAGGCGGGCGACTGGCGCAATCGGCGGGTCCACGACCTCGTCGACCGCGTCGCCGGGGCCGACCCGGACCGGACCGCCGTCGTCGGGCCGGACCGCCGGCTGAGCTACGGCGAGCTGGCGGCGCGGACGCGGGCGCTGGCGACCGGATTCGCCGCCGAGCTGGGCCTCGAGCCCGACGACCGGCTGACGCTGCAGGTGCCGAACAGCCTCGAGTTCGTCGAGACGTTCGTCGCCTGCTCGCGGCTCGGGGTCGTGCCCGCGTTCGTGCTGCCCCGCCACCGGCGGCGCGAGGCCCAGCACGTCGTCGAGCTCACGCGGTCCCGGGCCGTCGTCGCGGACGCCGGCCGGTACGAGCCGGGCGTCGACTACCCGGGGCTCCACGAGGGGGCGGGTGCCCTCGAGCACCGCGTCGCCGTCACCGCCGACGGGGCCGACCCGCCCGCCGGCTGGCGCGACCTCGCTGCCCTCCGGCGCGACCACGACGGCGGCGACGGGTCCGTCCTCGAGCGAGTCGTCGTGAACCCCTGCAACCCCGCGCTGGTCATGCTCTCGGGCGGGACCAGCGGGCTGCCGAAGGGCATCCCGCGGACGCACAACGACTACGGCTACCAGTGGGAGCGCATCGCGGACGCCCTCGGGGCGGGGCCGGGCTGGACGTTCCTGCCGGGCATCCCGCTCGGGCACAGCTTCGGCACGGGGTACGTCCTCGGCCCGGCGCTGTGGGCCGGCGGCGCGGTGGCCGTCGAGCCCCGGCTCAAGCCCGGACCGCTGCTGCGGACCATCGACCGCGTCGGTGCGGACGTGACCGCGCTCATCCCCAAGCAGCTGATCGACCTCCTCGAGCGCGACGACGCGGACGCGCACGACCTCTCGACGCTCCGGGTGGTCTGCTCGGGCGGGCAGAAGGTGCCGCCGGAGCTGACCCGACGGGTGGTCGACCGGTGGGACGTCGGCTTCTCGCACGTCTACGGCATGGGCGAGGGGCCCCAGGTCATCACCCGGCCCGACGACCCCCTCGAGGTCCACACCGGGTCGGTCGGCCGGCCGCTCGGCGAACGGGACGAGGTCCTCATCGTCGACGAGGCGGGCGAGCCGGTGCCCGACGGCGAGCTCGGCGAGCTCGTCTTCCGCGGACCGGGCGTCGCAAGCGGCTACCTCGCGAACGAGGCGGCCACGGCCGAGGCGTTCGAGCCGGGCGGCTGGTTCCACACGGGCGACGTCTTCTCCCGCCGGCCCGACGGCAACTACCAGGTCTGGGGCCGGCTCGACGACACCATCAACCGCGCCGGCGAGACCGTCTACGCCCCCGCCGTCGAGGACCTGCTCGTCGAGCACCCGAAGATCGCGAAGGCCGCCGTCGTCGGGGTCCCCGACGAGGCGCTCGGCGAGCGGGTCGGGGCGGTCGTCGAGCCCGAACCCGGCGCCGGGTCGCCGACGCTCGACGAGGTGGTCTCCTTCTTCGAGGCCGAGGGCGCGGCGGTCTACCTGCGTCCGGAACGGCTCGCGGTCGTCGACGAGCTGCCGGAGACGCAGGTCGGCAAGATAGACCGGGGCGCCGCGAGGAGCCGGCTGCTCGAAGCCCTCGAGCCGCGCGACGAGCAGGGGTGACGAGCGGGCGGGTCCCGACACCCGGCCCGGCTCGCGTCCGGCTCAGAACTCGGCGGGCGCCAGCGCTTCGACGTTGCGCAGCTTGACCGCCTCGTCGCCGTAGTTGTAGACGACCGGGTACTCGATGCCGGCGTCGACGTATTCCCGGTACCGGTCGCGGACGTGCTCGGGCGAGCCGACGGCGGCCACGACGTCGAGGAACTCGTCGTCGACGACGGTCCGGATGGCGTCGTAGTCGTTCGACCGGACGGCCGCCCGGAGCGCGTCGACGTCGTACTCGACGCCCGCCCGCTCGACGAGCGGCTGGATGTGGTCGCTGCAGCAGTGCCAGGCGGTGAACTCGACGACGTCCCGTATCTGCTCGTCCCGGGTCGCGGTGGCGTCCTCGTCGACGACGGCCGTCGGGACGTTGAGCGCGAAGACGAAGTCGTCGGGGTCCCGGTCGAACCGCGTCTCGAGCCGCTCCACCGCGTCCTCGACCACCGAGGCCACGAAGGGGACCGTCGCGTTGAAGGGCAGCCAGAGGCCGTCGTACTTCGCGGTCGCCAGCTCCTGCATCTTCGGGCCCATCCCCGCCAGGATCAGGTCGAGGTCCCCCTCGACGGGGCTCCGGAGCTTCCAGTTCTCGAGCTGGAGTATCTCGCCGTCGTAGTCGCACCGGCCCTCGTCGAACAGCGCGCGCAGGACGTCGGCGGTCTCGCTCATCGTCCTGACGGGCCGGTGCAGCTGCTCGCCGAGCTTCCCGAGCACCTCGGGGGCGCTGGTGCCCAGCGACAGGGAGGTCACCCGCCCCTCGCTGGCGTAGTCGACCACCGAGGCCACCTCCGTGGCGATCATGGCCGGATGTCGGGTGTAGGGGCTCGGCAGCCCGACGCGGAGGTCGAGGCCGAAGTCCCAGACGGCCAGGGCGGTCGCCGTGGTGATGCCGTCCTTGACGTCGACGAGCTCCTGGGTCCAGAAGGCCTCGTAGTCGAGCTCCGCGGCCAGCTCGGCCTGGGTCCGTATCTCGCTGGCGGGGCCGACGGTGTCGGAGACGCCGATCTGCATTGGACGCCCTAGCCGACCGTGCCGCCGGACAAACGCTTACCGGTTCGGGCGGGGCCGCCGGCCTGCGGAGGCGGGGTCAGCTCGCGTGCTGCATCGCGGCGGCCGCCACGGGGTCAGTCGGCCCCGGCGTCCCGGACCGCCCGCCAGACCGTCTCCGCCGAAAGCGGCGGCGTGAGGTCCTCGACGCCGAACGGCACGAGCGCGTCCTCGATGGCGTTGACCGCGGCGGGCAGCGCCCCCACGGCGCCGGACTCGCCGACCCCCTTCACCCCGAGCGGGTTCCGGGGCGAGGGCGTCACGGTGTGGCCGGTCTCCATCTCCGGGAGCTGGAACGCCTTCGGGACGGCGTAGTCCATGTGGGTGCCGGTGAGCAGCTGGCCGTGCTCGTCGAACGTCGCGCCCTCGTACAGCGCCTGGCCGAGCCCCTGGGCGACCCCGCCGTGGACCTGGCCCTCGACGATCTTCGGGTTGATCTGGACGCCGCAGTCGTCGATGGAGACGTAGCGCTCGAACTCGAACTCGCCGGTCCGCGGGTCGACCTCGACGACGGCCAGCTGGACCCCGAACGGGTACTGGTAGTCCTCGGGGTCGAAGTAGGCGGTCGCCTCGAACCCCGGCTCCATGTCCGGCGGGAGCTCGTGCCCGAGGTGGACCCGTTCGGCGACCTCCTGGATGGTAAGCGACCGGTCGGGGGCGCCGGCGACCCGGAACGTCCCGGCCTCGAACTCGATATCCTCGGGGACGGTCTCGAACTCGTGGGCGGCGAACCGTCGGCCTTTCTCGACGAGCTTCCCGGCGCTCCGGCCGATGGAGCCGCCCGCGGTGAGCGCACACCGGCTGGCGAACGTCCCGACGCCCTCGCGGACCCGGTCGGTGTCGCCCTCGACGACGGTGACGTCCGCCATCGGGACCCCGAGCGCCTCGGCGGCGACCTGGGCGTAGGTCGTCTCGTGGCCCTGGCCGTGGTTCGACGTCCCGGCGAAGACCGTCACCGTCCCCGACGGGTGGAACTGGACGTTGCTGTACTCCCAGGCGGTGACCGGCCCCCCGCAGCCGAAGCCGCACTTCTCGACCCAGGCCGAAATCCCCACGCCGAGGTAGCGGCCCTCCTCGCGCAGGGCGGCCTGCCGCTCGCGCAGCGCGTCGTAGTCGGCCAGCTCGAGGGCCGCGTCGAGCGCGCGCTCGTACTCGCCGCTGTCGTAGGAGGCCCCGGTCGCCGTCTCGTACGGGAACGCGTCCGGGGGGACGAAGTTCCGGCGCCGGAGCTCGGCGGGGTCGAGGCCGATCGCCCGCGCGGCCCGGTCGACCAGCCGCTCGAGCGTGTGGATGAGCTCCGTCTCGATGACGCCGCGGTAGGCGTCCGAGGGCGTCGCGTTCGTCATCGCCCCGGTCACCCGGTAGTTGACCGCCGGGACGTCGTACTGGCCGGTCATCACGTTCGTGCACGTTACCGCGATGCCCGGCGCGAACGCCGAGAGGTACGCGCCGAGGTCGTCGAGCAGGTCGATCCGGAGCCCGAGCATGTCGCCGTCGTCGTCGACCGCCAGCGTCCCCTCGGTGACGGTGCCCCGGCCCTGGATGTCCGACGCGTAGTTGCTCGACCGGGCGCCCTGCCAGCGGACGGCGCGCTCGGTGTACATCGCGGTCCACGCGACGAGCAGCTCCTCCGGGTACGGCACGCACCGGCTGCCGAACCCCCCGCCCATCTCGGGGACGCTGACGTGGAGCTTGTGCTCCGGGTACGGGAGCGTCTCGGCGACGTACCGCTTGAGCATGTGGGGGATCTGGGTGGTGCTGGTGAGCGACAGCTCCCCCGTCGAGGGCTCGAACGTCGCGACGGCTCCCCGGGGCTCGATGGGGTTCTGGACGACGCGCTGGTTGCCGATCTCGACCGTGACGACGTGGGGCGCCGACTCGAAGACGCGGTCCAGCTCCTCCGCGTCGCCGTACTCCCACTCGAACGCGACGTTGTCGGGCGTCGCCTCGTGGACGGCCGGCGCGCCGTCGGCGATGGCCTCGGCGGGGTCGACGGCGGCGTCGAGCCGCTCGTAGTCGACGTCGACGGCGGCGACGGCGTCGCGGGCGACGTAGCGGTCCTCCGCGACGACGACCGCGACCACCTCGCCCTGGTGGCGGACCTTCTCGCCGGCGATGACGGGCCGGTTGAGGCGCTCGGGCGGGTCGACGCCGGGCCCGGGCACCCGCGGCAGCCGGCCCGGCGTCGGGAGCTCGGCGGCCTCGACGTCCGCCGCCGTGATGACGGCGACGACGCCCTCCAGGGCCTCCGCCGCCGCGGTGTCGACGCCGCGGACGCGCGCGTGGCCGTGCCGGCTCCGCACGAACGCGACGTGGGCGGCGTCCGGCACGGCCAGGTCGTCGGTGTACCTCGCCTCGCCGGTCACCAGCCGGGGGTCCTCGACGCGCTCGACGCTCGCTCCGATTCCCGTTCCGCCCGCCCGGTCCGGCTCCCCCTCCGGACCGGTATCGGGCGCGACCCCGTCCGTGCTCATGCGTCTCTGCGGACGATTGCCCTCCTCAGGCATAAACAGTACCTTGCTCGAGGTAGCCGGTCGCCGCGCTGCCGGTCGACCAGGTCGCCGCGCGCCGGGTCGGTCCGTCGCCCCGCTGGCGACCGACCGCCCGCTCGTCGCGTCGGCACCGGCGGGCGGGGAGGGGGCCAGGGCCCGCCGGGCTCCCGCCGGGTCCGTCTGATACGGATGGGAGGGAGAAACCGCTGGAGGGGGCCAGCGGGAGCGGTCCGACGTTCCGCCCGTTCGGCCTTAAACCTACGTCAGACGGCCGGCGGACGCGGCGCCGGTCCGGCTGCGGACCGGGCCACCTCGCCGGCCGGGACGGGAGCCCCGCCAGGGGCCGACGCCGCCGGCGCCCCACCGCCCGCTGCCGTCACCGCTCGAGGACGATGGCCCCGCGCTCGGCGACGCGGCCCGTCGTCCCGGGGGGGACCAGCGCGGTGCTGCCGGCGTCCTCGACGATGGCCGGCCCGTCGACGACGTCGCCCGCGGCGAGCCCGTCGCGGTCGAGCACCGGCGTCGGGGTGAAGCCCGACGCCTCGAAGTAGACGTCGCGCTCGCGGTCGGGGGCGCCCTCCCCCGGCGCGGCGCGGTCGGCCAGGGGCGGCGTCGGCACCGAGCCCGCGACCCGGAGCGTGACGACCTCGACCGGCTCGTCGGGCATCGCGTGACCGTACAGCCGGGCGTGCTGGTCGTGGAACCGCTCGCGGGTCGCCGCCACCGCCGCCTCGTCGATCTCGGCCGCCTCGACGGGGACCTGCAGCTCGTAGGACTGCCCCCGGTAGCGCACGTCCAGCGACCGCTCGACCTCGACCTCCTCGTCGGCGAAGCCGCCCTCGCGGAGCCGCACCCGGACGGCGTCCTCGAGGTCGGCGAACTGGCCGCGGAGCGCCTCGACGTCGACGCGGTCGTCGCGGTAGGCCGCCGACTCGTCCATCCGGACGTCCGCGAGCAGCAGCCCGCGCGCCGAGAGCACGCCGGGCTCCCGCGGCAGGATGACGGTGCCCATGCCGACGTGCCGGGCGACCGCGGGCGCGTGCAGAGGCCCGGCGCCGCCGAACGCCACCAGCGCGAAGTCGTCCGGGTCGCGGCCGCGCTCGACCGTGACCCGGCGCAGCTCCCGCGCCATCTTCGCGTTGGCGACCTCGAGCACCGACAGCGCGGCCGCCTCGACCGGCTCGTCGAGCGGCCCGGCGACGGCGCGCTCGAACGCCTCCCGGGCCCGCTCGACCGCGGCGTCCACCGCGTCGCCGAGGAACGCCGACGGGTCGATGCGCCCGAGCAGGACCTGGGCGTCGGTGACCGTCGGGCGCTCGCCCCCGCGGTCGTAGACGATGGGCCCGGGGTCCGCGCCCGCGGAGGCCGGGCCGACCCGCAGCCCGCCGGCCTCGTCGACCCAGGCGACCGACCCGCCGCCCGCGCCGACCGTGTTGACGTCGATGAGGGGCGTCTTGATGGGCAGGTCGTCGATCTCGCCCTCGGTCGAGCGGACGATGGCCCCGCCCTCGACGATGCTGACGTCGGCGCTCGTCCCGCCCATGTCGAGGCCGATGGCGTTCTCGAACCCGGCGCCGACGGCGGCGTCGCGGGCCGCGACCGCGCCCGCGGCCGGACCCGACAGGACCGTCCGGAGCGCGAAGTGGGTGGCCGACTCGACGCCGAAGACGCCGCCGCCCGAGTGCATCACGTACAGCGGGGCGTCGATGCCGCGGTCGGCGACGCCCGCCCGGAGCCGGTCGAAGTAGTCCGCCGTCCGGGCCCTGACGGCCTGGTTGAGGACGGTGGTCACGGTGCGGTCGTACTCGCGGGGCTCCGGGTAGACGGCCGAGGAGCGCGAGTGCGGCAGCCCCGGCGCCTCGGCCTCGACCAGCTCGACGGCCCGGCGCTCGTGGCCGTCCTCGAGGTGCGAGAACAGCATCGAGACGACGACGGCCTCGACCCCGGCGTCGGCCAGCTCCCGGGCGGCATCGCGGACCGCGGCCTCGTCGAGCGGCTCGACCTCCTCGCCGGCGTAGTCCAGCCGGCCGGGCACGCCGTAGCGGTGCCGGCGCGGGACGAGGTGCGGGGGCTTGTCGACCTGGAGGTCGTACAGCTCGGGCCGGGTCTGGTCGCCGATCTCGAGCACGTCGCGCAGGCCCTCGTTGGTGATCAGGCCGAGCGACGGGAGGTCGCCCTCGAGCACGGCGTTGGTCCCGACGGTCGTCCCGTGCGAGAGGAACGCCACCTCGCCCGCGCCGGCGCCCGCGCGCTCGAGCACCTCGTCGATGGCGGCGAGGACCCCCCGGTCGAAGTCGGGCGGCGTCGAGGGCGTCTTGGCCGTGGTGATGGTGCCCGTCGACTCGTCGTAGCAGACGGCGTCGGTGAACGTCCCGCCGGTGTCGACGCCGAGCCGAACGGTCACGACCCGTCACCCGCCCCGGCGTCGGGGGCCGTCTCCCCTCGTCGGTCCGCCGTCGCCGCCCCGTCGACCGCGTCCCGGGCCTCGTCGACCACCACGCCGTACTCGTCGGCCGCGGCCTCGACCGAGACCTTCCCGTCCCGGACGTCCTCGAGCACCGCTTCCGGGTCGCGCTCCAGCGGGTCGCCGTAGCCGCCGCCGCCCGGCGTCTGGATGGAGCCGACCTCCCCCGGCGCGAGCTTCGTCGTCGACTTCGAGCCGACGTCGACGGGGTCGGTCTCCGGGTTGACGAGGTACCGGGCGGCGCTGCCGGGCCGGCCGCCGAACAGCCCCCACGGCCGCGAGGTGGCGCGCTCGGTCAGCAGCGAGAAGCTCGCTCGCTCCCCGTAGAACTCGATGTCGCGGCGCACGCCGAGGCCGCCCCGCTGGCGGCCCGCGCCGGCGGAGTCGCGGACGAGCTCGTACCGCCGGACGTAGACCGGCAGCTCGGTCTCGAGCTCCTCGATGGGGCTGTTGGCCGTGTTCTGGAAGTGGGTCTGGACGGCGTCCATCCCGTCCTTCGTCGCGCGGGCGCCGTAGCCGCCGGCGACGGTCTCGTAGTAGACGTAGGGGGAGTCGTCCCGCGGGTCGTGGCCGCCGTAGGCGACGTTCGCGACGATGCCCTTCGTCGCGGCGATGGTGCGCTCGGGGACGGCGTCGGCCATCGCCTTCGTCACGAGGTCGCCGGCGCGCATCGCGATCTCCCAGCCCGCGGCGACCGGGCGGTCGGTCGAGGGGTTGACCATCGTGCCGGGCGGCGTGACGACCTCGAACGGGCGGTAGAAGCCGTCGTTCTTCGGGAGGTCGCCGCCGAGCAGCGCCATGACGACGGCCATCGTGCCGGCGAACGCCATCGCTGGCGTGCAGTTGAGCGGCCCCTCGTTCTCCCCGGCGGTGCCGGTGAAGTCGACCGTCATCTCGTCGCCGTCGACGGTGATGGCCAGGGCGAGCGTGACGGGCTCCTCGGAGATGCCGTCGCCGTCCATCTGGTCCTCGGCGGCGTACGTGCCGTCCGGCAGGTCCGCGATGGCGGCGCGGACGCGGCGCTCGGTGTAGTCCAGTAGCGCGTCGAGGTTCCGGCGGACGCCGTCGGCGCCGTGGCGCTCGTGGAGGTCGGCGTAGCGCTGCTCGCCGATGCGGTTGGCGCCGAGCTGGGCCTGGTAGTCCCCCTTGCGCATCTCCGGCTCGCGGACGTTCCGGAGCACCAGCGCGAGCAGCTCGTCGTCGTAGCGCCACTCGCGGACGGCCTTCACGCCCGGAACGATGAGCCCCTCGCCGTACAGCTCGGTGCTGTCGTTCGGGATGCCGCCGGGCGTCGGCCCGCCGATGTCGACGTGGTGCGCCGAGTTGGCGGCGTAGCCGGCCAGCTCGCCGTCGACGAACAGCGGCGAGATGAGCATGACGTCGGGGAGGTGGACCGCGCCCTTGTAGGGGTCGTTGATGAGGATCCCGTCGCCGGGCTCGAGGTCGGTCCGCTCGCGCATGTTCCGCGGGACGACCGAGACGAGCGACCCGATGTGCTGCGGGGCGACGTCGTGCTGGGCGACGTGGCGGAGGTCGGCGTCGAACAGCGCGCAGGTGTGGTCCCGGCGGATCTTGATGTTCGTCGAGTAGGCGGTGCGCTGCAGCGTCACGCCCATCTCCTCGACGATGCTGGTCAGCGAGTGCCGGAAGATCTCCAGCTCGCCGGTGGCGACCATGGCCCCACCTCCTCGGAGCGCGGCATAAGGGTGTGGGATTCGGCCGGCGGCGACGGGACGGTCCGTCGCCGGCGGCGGGGCGGGACGCCGGGACCGCGCGCCGTCAGGCGGGCGGCCCGTCCCACTCGGCGCCGTCGTCCACGGGCTCGTAGCCCAGCACCTCGCGGGCGTGGTCGAGGTCGACCCACCGGCCGTCGTTGTCGCTGACGCCGTAGAACACGTCGTACGTGACCGCGTCGTCCTGCAGGCACCGGTCGACCAGCTGCACGAGGTCCCGGCGGGACAGCCAGGTGCACTTCAGCCGGTCGGCCATCAGCTCGTAGGCGTCGCTGTCGCGGGCCCACTTGCCGGCCTCGACCCCGGCCTCGGCCAGCCCGTACGGGTGGTCGCCCTCGGGGTCGCGGACGCTCAGGATGCGAAGCGAGTAGCACCGCTCGGGAGCCTCGCGGACCGTGGTCTCGTAGTCCGGGTCCACCCGCGAGAGCGGGTTCTCGCGGCTCTCCGCGTACAGCCGGCCGAGCGCCTCGCCGGCCACCTTCGAGACGCCGTAGAAGGAGTCCGGTCGCGGCGGGACGGTGTGGTCTATCCGCAGGTCGTAGTCCGGGTCGTAGAGGTCGGGGGCGTGCTCGTTCTCGTAGAGCCCGACCGCGTGGATGGAGGAGGCGAAGACGAACGATTCGACGCCCGCCTCGGCCGCGGCCTGGAGCGCCGCGTAGGTGCCGCCGACGTTCACCTCGTACGTTGGTGCCCAGTCGGCCGACACCGAGACCACCGCGGCGAGGTGGACGACGGCGTCGTGGCCAGCCGCCGCGGCCCGCACGGCGTCGACGTCGGTGACGTCCGCCACGACGGTGTCGTGGTCGGGGTGGGACTCGCGGTCCAGGGGGGTGAGGTCGTACCGGTCGCCGAGGCCGTCGACGAGCGCG
>CAZVOR010000017.1:0-23691 GCA_964628745.1 uncultured Halobacteriales archaeon | reverse complement strand
GGGCGCCCTCGCCGATGAACTTGTGGACCAGCTCCGAGCCGGCCATCTTGATGAAGGTCGCGTCGGTCTGGTTGGCCACCGCCTTCGCGAGCATCGTCTTGCCCGTGCCGGGCGGGCCGTGCAGCAGCACGCCCGCCGGCGGCTCGATGCCGACGTCCGCGAAGCGGTCGGGGTGCTCCAGGGGAATCTCCACCGCCTCGCGGACGTCCCGGATTTGCTCCTCCAGGCCGCCGATGTCGCCGTAGCTGACGCCGGGCGAGTCGGTGATCTGCATCGCCTGCGCCCGGCTGTCGGTCTCGGCCTCGAGGACCGTCTGGATGGCGAAGGAGTCGTTGACCGCGACGCGGTCGCCGGTGTCGAGCTCGTCGAGCAGCGAGCCGTCGACGTCGGTCAGCACCTCCTGGTTGTTCCCGTGCTGTTTGACCACGACCGATTCGTCCATCACCTCCTCGACGGTGGCGACGTAGAGGGAGGCGGTCTTGAGCAGGTCGTTCTCCCGCTGGAGCTGGCCCACCTCGTCGCGCAGCCCCTCGCGACGGTCCTGGGCCGCGTCGAGCCGATCGGCGAGCTCGTCGTTGACGGAGCTCAAGCGCTCGAGGTGGTCCCGGAGTGCGGAGACCCGCTCCGAGGCTGACAGGCTCGGGTCCAGATCCAGGGTCGGCCGGTCGGGGATCGACGGGCTGCGGGACATCGGACGCCGTGGTGGTAGGGCCGCGGCCGTAAAAGTGTCTTTTGGGTCGTCCGCCGTGGGCCGTCCGGGGGGCGTCGCCGCCGCGTCGACCCCGGATCGGGCGCGACCGGCCGGCTCACGGCACCAGCGCCGCCATCTCGTCGAGGTACCGGTCGTAGACGCCGACGGCCCGCTCGACCGGCTCCGCGGTGGCCATGTCGACGCCGGCCTCGCGCAGGAGCTCGAGGGGATAGTCCCGCGAGCCCCGGCGGAGGAACTCCAGGTAGCGCTCGGCGGCGGGTTCGCCCCGCTCGAGGATGCCGTCGACCAGCGCCGCGGCGGCCGAGATGCCCGTCGCGTACTGGTAGACGTAGTAGTTGTAGTAGAAGTGCGGGATGCGCATCCACTCGCGGACGATGCGGTCGTCGACCGCCGCCGGCGCGTAGAACTCGCGCTTGAGCTCGCCGTACAGCTCGTCGAGGCGGTCGGGCGTCAGCGCCTCGCCCTCCTCGGCGAGGCCGTGGATCCGGTGCTCGAAGTCGGCGAACAGCGTCTGCCGGAACAGCGTCGTGCGGAAGCGCTCGAGGTACTCGTTGAGCACGTGCCGTCGGAACGTCTCGTCGTCGACGGTCGCCAGCAGGTGGTGGGTCAGCAGCGTCTCGTTGACCGTCGAGGCCACCTCGGCGCTGAATATCTCGTAGCTGGAGTAGACGTACGGCTGGTGCTCGCTGGCGAGCTGGGAGTGCAGCGAGTGCCCGAGCTCGTGGGCCAGCGTGAACATCGAGGAGATGTCGTCCTGCCAGTTCATCAGGATGAACGGCTGGGTGTCGTAGGTGCCCCCGGAGTAGGCCCCCGAGCGCTTGCCGCGGTTCTCGTAGACGTCGATCCACCGGGACTCGATGCCGTCGGCCAGCCGCGACTGGTAGTCCTCGCCGAGGGGCGCGACTGCCTCGACCACGTGCTCGGCCGCCTGCTCGTACTCGACGTCCGGGCCGTCGCCGGCCGTCATCGGCATGTACAGGTCCCACATCCGCAGCTCGTCGACGCCGAGCGCCGCCCGCTTCAGCTCGGCGTGACGGTGCAGCGTGTCGAGCTCGTCGCGGACGGTGTCCACGAGCACGTCGTAGACCGGCTCGGGGACGTTCGGGCCGTCGAGCGCGGCCTCGCGGGCCGTCTCGTAGCGGTGGGCGCGGGCGAGCTTGACGTCGGTCTTGACGCTGTTCGACAGCGCCGCGCCGACGGCGTTTCGCACCGTCGAGAGCTCGTCGTAGAAGGCCCCGTGGACCTCGCGTCGGAACCCGCGGTCGCGGTGCTTCAGCAGGACGGTGAAGTTCGACTGGGTGATCTCCACGGCCTCGCCGTCGGGTCGCTCGACGGTGGGGAACGTCATGTCGGCGTCGAGCAGCAGGTTGTAGACCTCGCCGCCGGCGCCGAGCACCTCGCCCAGGTCGGAGAGCAGCGACTCGACCTCGCTGGAGCGGGTGTGGTCGGCCAGCCGGAGGACGTCGTCGAGGTAGTGGTCGTACTCCTCGAGTCCGTCGGTGGCCGCGATCATCTCGTCGAGCCGCTCGCGCGACAGCGACTGCACCTCGGGCTCGACGAAGCTCGCCGCGCTCCGCGCCGACGCCGCGAGCGTCTGCGCCCGGGAGCGAAGCGCCTGGTACTGCTGGTCGCGGGTGTCCTCGTCCGAGCGCATCCGCGCGTACGAGGTGACCTTCGCGACCTCGCGCATCAGCTCGTCGCGCAGCTCGAGGACGGCCAGCAGGGTCGCGCCGTCCTCCGTCGCCTGCCCCTCGTACTGCCGCAGCTCGTCGATCCGCGATTCGGCGTCGTCGTAGGCCGTCTCCCACTCGTCGTCGTCGGCGTAGATGCTCTCGAGGTCCCAGGTGTACCGAGGCTCGATCTCGGACCGCTCGGGAACCGAGCTCATGGGCCGGCCAACGCGCGAGGGGGCGGTAAGCCTTGTCAATCTCCCACGGCCCGCCGAACCGCCGGTCGGCGCGAGCAGAACGAGGGGCGGCGCCGGGTTCCGCCGGACGCACGCGCGGGTGACTCGCGAAAGGGCGGCCCGCATCGGTTAAAGGGCCCGCGGGAGGATGACGCGCCATGGACGCCGACGCGGACCGCGCCCTCGGGCGGGCGTGGCGGGACGGGGCGCCGTGGGAGCTGCTCACGGCGCTCGCGGAGTGCGGCAACCGGATGGGCGGCCACCCCGGCGAGGCGGCGGCCGCCGACCGGGTCGCCGAGGCGCTGGCGGCCGCCGGCGCGGCCGACGTGACCCGGCAGCGCTTCGACGTCAACCGGTGGAACCGCGGCTCAGCGACGCTCTCGGTGACGTCGCCGGTCGAGCGGTCGTTCGAGGCCATCGCGCTGCCGTACTCGCCGGCCGGGTCGCGCTCGGCCGAGCTCGTCGACGTGGGGCACGGGACGCCAGAGGAGATAGCGGCCGCCCCGGTCGACGGGCGGGTCGCGCTCGCGAGCACGACCACGCCGGCGGACTATGGCCGGTTCGTCCACCGCATGGAGAGCTACGGCCACGTCCACGAGGCCGGGGGCGTCGGCTTCGTCTTCCACAACCACGTCGCCGGCCAGCTGCCCCCGACCGGCTCGCTCCGGTTCGACCGCGAGGGCGAGCTGCCCGGCGTCGGCGTCAGCCACGAGACCGGCCGGTGGCTCGTCGAGTACGCGGCCCGCGGCGCCGAGGTCGAGCTGGCCGTGGAGGCCAGCACCGAGCCGGCCCGGAGCGTCAACGTCCACGGGACGCTCGGGCCGGCGTCCGGGGAGGAGGTGGTCGTCGTCGCGCACCTGGACGCCCACGACGTCGCCGAGGGCGCGCTCGACAACGCCGCCGGCGTCGCGGTGCTCGTCGGGGCCGCGCGCGTGCTCGCCGACCTCGAGCTCGACCGCCGCGTCCGGCTCGCGGGCGTCGGCTCGGAGGAGATCGGCCTGCTCGGCGCCGACGCCCTGGCGGCCGCGCTGGACCTCGAGTCGGTCCACGCGGTCGTCAACCTCGACGGCGCCGGGCGGTTCCGGGACCTGCTGGCCTACTCCCACGGCTCGCCGGCGATGGTCGAGGCGGTGCGGGCGCTCGGCGAGGCGACGGACCGGCCCGTGACCGTCGACGAGCGCCCGCATCCCTACAGCGACCACTGGCCGTTCCTCCGCCGGGGCGTCCCCGCCGTCCAGCTGCACGCCGACAGCGGCGAGCGGGGCCGCGGCTGGGGCCACACGGCGGCGGACACCCGCGACAAGGTCGACGCCCGGGACCTGCGGAGCCACGCGATGCTCGCCGCCCTCCTCGTCCGCGACCTCGCCGGCCGCGAGCTCCCCCGCGTCGACCCGGCGGCGCTGCTCGAGCGGCTTCGCGACGCCGGGCTGGAACGCGGGATGCGCGCCGCGGACATCTGGCCGGAGCGCGCGTGACGGGACGGCGTCGCGGCGGCCGGCGACCGACCCGGCTGCCGGGCCGGAACGAGCGGTTCGTGCCGTGATCGCGCCGCTCACCTCCCGCCGCCGAGCCCCTCGAGCACCCGTTCGGCGGTCCGGGCGGCCGTGCGCGCCGTCCACCGCCGCTCGTCGAACGCCGACCGGGCGGCCTCGAGCGCCGCCCCGTCGACCTCGAACGTCACGCCCGGGTAGCGGACGGCGGTCAGCACCAGCCCCTCGGCCGACGCCGTCGGGACGGCGTCGGCGCCGTCCAGCGGGTCCGCCGAGAGGACGCGGTCGACCTTCTCGACGGGCGCCTCGCCGCGCGCCACCGCGCCGACGAGCGCCGCCAGCCTGCGGACGAGGTGTCGCGGGAAGCCCCCGCCGGCGACCGCGAGCACGAGGAAGTCGCCCGACCGCTCGACACCGACCTCGAGGTCCCGGACGGTCCCCTGGTCGTCGGGCGTGAGGTTGTGGAAGTCGTGCTCGCCGGACAGCCGGTCGGCCGCCTCGCGAGCGCGCGGGAGGTCGGCGTCGGGCGCCGCCAGGTGGTAGGCGTACTCCCGGCGGCTCGCCGCACGGGTGGCGTGGAACGACTCGGGGACGTCGGCGCTGGCCCACGCCCGGACGGCGTCGGGCAGCGACCCGTTGAGCGCCCGCGGCGTGCACCAGTCGGGGCACCCGAAGGCGACGGTCTGGGCGACGGCGGAGACGCCGGCGTCCGTCCGGCCGGCGGCGGCGTACCCCGGCGGGACGCCGGCGTCGGCCTCGAGCAGGCCGAGCTCGTCCAGCGCGCCGAGCAGCGCGCCCTCGACGGTCGGCACGTCGGGCTGGCGCTGGAAGCCGCGGAACGGCCGACCGTCGTAGGCGAGGCGAAAGGCGCGCATCTCGGTCGGGGCCATCGCGGGGGCGGCTCAGGCGAAGTCCGCGTACGTCGGCCGGTCGTGGTCGCCGGGGAACTCGGCCAGCGGGACCTGCACCTGGTCGCCGGAGGCCATGTCCTTGACCGTCACCGCGCCCTCGGCGAGGTCGCGCTCGCCGACGACGATCACCGTCTCGGCGTTGACGGCGTCGGCGTACTCCAGCTGCGAGCTGAACCCCCGGCCGGCCACGTCCGTCTCGACGACGTGGCCGCGCTCGCGGAGCTGGCGGGCGACGTCCGCTGCCTCGGGGCGCGTCTCGCCGGCCTGCAGCACGTAGTAGTCCGTCGTGACGGTCTCCTCGGGGAAGACGCCCGCCCGCTGCAGCAACAGCGGCAGCGTCGAGTTCATCACGCCGAACGCGACGCCGACGGCCGGCGTCGGCGGCCCGCCGAAGGATTCGACGAGGTCGTCGTACCGCCCCCCGCCGAACACCGACCGCGAGACGTCGCCGGTCGTATCGAAGCACTCGAAGACGACGCCGGTGTAGTAGTCCAGTCCGCGCGCGGTCGACAGCGTAATCGAGCAGTGCTCCCGGACGCCGTAGTCCTCGGCGGCGGCGAGCACGGCCCGGAGGTTCTCGACGGCGTCGACCAGGGCGTCCGAGTCGGCGCCCGCCAGCAGCGCGTCCAGGTCGTCGTCCCCGGCCCGGAGCACCTCGTCGAATTCGCGGGCCCCGTCGCGGGAGAGGCCGGCGTCGACGAGGCCGTCCACGTACTCGGCCTCGTCGACCCGCGCGCGCTTGTCGACGGCGCGGATGGCGGCGCCGACATCGACCGTCTCGTCGACCGACCGCAGCAGCGCCCCGAGGATGTCGCGGTGCGAGACGCGGAACTCGAAGTCCTCGGCGGTCAGCCCGAGCGCGGTCAGCGCGTCGGCCGCCACGGCGATGATCTCGGCGTCGGCGGCCGGCTCGGCCGCGCCGATGACGTCGACGTTGGTCTGGTAGAACTCGCGGAACCGGCCCTGCTGGACCTGCTCGTACCGCCAGAACGGCCGCGTCGAGCGCCACTTGATGGGCTTGGCGAGCGCCTGTCCGCGCTCGGTGACCATCCGCGCCACCGTCGGCGTCAGCTCCGGGGTAAGCGAGACGTCGCGGCCGCCGTGGTCGGTGAAGCGGTAGAGCTGGTCGACGATCTCCGGGCCGGACTTCTCGACGTACATCGCGGTCCGCTCGAGCGCCGGCGTCCCGACCTCCCGGTAGCCGTAGCCCGCGGCGACGGCCTCCACCGCGTCGACGACGGCCCGGCGGGCGGCCATCTCGCCGGGGTAGAAGTCCCGGAAGCCCTTCAGCCGGTCGTACATGGCCTCCGCTTTTCGGCGGGCGCGCTTGAAAGCTTCCGTTCGCCGGACGGCGGGCGGGGCGGTCGACCGCTCGCCGGCCCGATGCGCTGACGAAGTTCGCCTCGCTTCGCTCGGCTCACTACCGACGGACCTCCCGTCGGCGTTCGCGAACCTGCGGTTCGCTCACCACCGTCGGACTCGCTCCGCTCGTCCGACGAGGTTCGCAGCCCTTCGGGCTGCTCACCGCCGCCTGATGTCGAAGCTCCTGGAATCGGGGGCGAGCTCGCGCAGCAGGTCCTTCATCTGTGACTCGTCGAGCTTGTCGCCGAGCCGGCCGCTCTGGGCCAGCGCGACAAGCTGCTGTTCGACCTGGTCGGCGAAGTCGGGGCGGCTCATCCGCACGGAGTTCAGCCGCTGGCGGGCCCCGTCGGTGAGGTACTGCCGGAGGATGGCCTGCTTTTGCGCCTCGGCCTGCTGGCGGGCCTGCTCCTGGGCCTCGGCTTCGGCCTCGCCGGCCGCCCCCTGCCGCTCCTGGAGCTCCTCGAGGCGCTCCCTCCGGAGCTCGTCGAGCTCGTCTTCTCGTCCGCTCATGGGGGAGGATACGGGCGACCGGTCAAAACGGTTGCGGAGTCGAGAAATCGGGCGACGGCCCTGGCGGGGCGGCCTACGCGTACCGCTCGAGGTCGGGGCGGTCCAGCGACTCGAGCACCTCGCCGGCGGTCGAGTCGAGCAGCGACTGGCCCGCCGCCGAGAGCACGCGGCCCTCGTCGTTCGGCGGGCGCTCGAGGTAGCCGGCCTCCTCCAGCTGCTGGAGCATCGTGCGCAGCTGCTTGCGGCTGGCGTCGGTGCGGTGCCGGGGGGCCACGCCGTAGCGGTTCGTGCCCGCCTTCGCGCCGCCGTAGGCCGTCGCGAGCCGCTCGACGCCGACGGGGCCGTCGATGGCCACGGTGCGCAGCACCGAGGCGGCCCGGACGAACCAGAAGTCGTCCTGGTCCGGCGGGAACTGCCGGTCGGTGCCCGACTTGGCGTAGCGGGCCCAGTCGGGCTCGTCGATCTCGTCGGCGAGCTTCCCGGCCACCGCCTCGATGAGGGCCTCGGCCGGGACGTCGTAGTGGGTCACCATGCCCGGAACGTTCCCCGCGCCGTCGTTTAAAGCCGTCGTATCCCGCTGCGACGGCCAGAGCGGAGGTCCCGGACGTGGCCGGGGTCCGGGTCGCGACGAACGGTGGTCCGGGTCGAGCGTCGCCGTACCGGCCGGCACGATCCCTGGCCGGCGCTTCCTTTTATGGGCGCGCGACGAGACGAGCCGTCCATGGACGAGCGGGCGGCCCTCCGGATGCTCGCCGAGCGCCTGCCCGCCGCCGGCGACGACGCCGCGGTCGTGGACGGCCTGGTGCTCACCACCGACATGCTCCACGCGAGCACGGACTTCCCGACCGGGACGACGCGCTACACCGCCGGCTGGCGGGCCGTCGGCGCCTCGCTGTCCGACGTCGCGGCGATGGGCGCCGAGGCGGCGGCCGCGGTCGCCGTCTACGGCGCGCCGGCGTTCGACCCGGACGACCTCTCGGCCTTCGTGGACGGCGCCGTCGACGTCTGCGAGGCCGTCGGCGCCCGGTACGTCGGCGGCGACCTCGACCGCCACGAGGAGTTCACCGTCGCCGCGACGGCCGTCGGTCGGACCGACTCGCCGGTGTACCGCTCGGGTGCCGCGCCCGGCGAGGCGGTCTGCGTCACGGGGACGCTCGGGCGGACGGCGGCCGCGATCCGGCGCTTTTCGGCGGGCGACGTGAAGGCGGCCAACGAGCTGTTCCGGTTCGAGCCGCGGGTCGCCGCCGGACGGGCCGTCGCGCCGCACGCGACGGCGATGATGGATAGCTCCGACGGGCTCGCGCGGTCGCTGCACGGGCTCGCCGAGGCGAGCGGCTGCGGGTTCGCCGTCGAGTCGGCGGCCGTCCCGGTCGACCCGGCGGTCGCCTCGGTCGCGGCGGACGCCGCCGAGGCGCTCGAGCTCGCCACGACCGTCGGCGAGGACTTCGAGCTGGTGTTCACCGTGGACCCGGCCGACCTGGAGGCCGTCGAGGCCGCCTCGCCGGTCCCCGTGTCGGCGCTCGGCGAGGTCGTGGACGGGGGAGTCGCGATGGACGGCGAGGCACTGGCGGACCGCGGCTTCACGCACTGACGGCGCACTCCGCCGACGCCCTCGCGGACGTCGGAGCCGACGGACGGCGGTTCGAGGCAGGCGGACGGCCCCGTCGGGATAGCGCGCCCGACCACGGGCCGTCAGCGAGGAACGGCGCTCACACGACCACCTGGATGGGCACCGGCGTGAAGCACAGCAGGCCGAGGACCAGCGTGAGCACGCCGACGAGCTTGCGCCTGGCGTCGAGCGGCTCCTCGTGGATGGGCCGGGCCGGCCCCGCGTAGGCGAACACCAGCGCGAGCAGGCCCCAGAACGCCCACAGGCCGACCGCACTGCCGACGTCCTCGACGTAGTACAGGTAACCGGCCAGGAGGAACAGCATGCCGGGGACGGCGGCCGCCACGGTCGCCTGCCGCTCGCCGAGCAGCGCGCGGACGATGTGCCCGCCGTCGAGCTGTCCGACCGGGAGCAGGTTGAGGAAGGTCACGAACATCCCCACCCAGCCGCCGAAGACGACGGGGTTGACCGCCAGCGACGGGTCCGCGTAGGTCGTCTGGGCCCCCAGCGTCACGGCGATGAACTGGAACAGCGGCGGGTAGCCGAACTGGACCTCCATGGTGTTCGAGCTCTCGAGCACCCACGGAGGGACGGTGATGGGGTCGAGCGACAGCCCGATGGCGGTCACGACGACGGTGGCGGCCAGCCCGGCCAGCGGCCCGGCGACGCCGATGTCGAACAGCGCCCGGCGGTCGGGCATCTGCCCCTTCATCCGGATGACCGCCCCCATCGTCCCGATGATGGTCGGCATCGGGATGAAGTACGGCAGCGTCGCGTCGACGTCGTGGTACCGGCTCATGACGTAGTGTCCCAGCTCGTGGATGCCGAGCACGCCGAGCACGGCGGCGGTGAACGGCCAGACGGTCAGCACCGTCTCCACCGGGTCCGCGAACGGTCGGGGGACGTAGTACCACATCGCGCCCGCGTAGAGCGTCGAGACGACGGTCGCCAGGAACAGCAGGACGTTGGTCCACGGTACGCCGTCGACGCCCACCTCCACCGGCTCGGCGACGAGCACGTGCTCCCCGGTCCGCTGGGTCAGCGTCACCTCGTAGCCCCGTTCGCGGAACCGGGGCCAGACCCGCTGGAGGACGGTGTCCCGCGGGGCCAGCGGTTCGCCGTAGTAGAGCAGCCGGTCGTCGTTCTCGCGGGCCTCGTAGACCCGGAAGACGGCCGCCAGGTCGGCGAGCGGGGGCCCCGACTCCGGCGGGTCCACCTCGGACATGGTCACGAGCTAGGACGCGACCGCAGATAAATCCTCGAACCCCGGACGGCCGGGCAGGTCCGGCGGACGGGCGCCTGCGCGAGGGGAGGGGAGGCAAGCCTGCGGTCGTGGGGGCGACGGGAGAACGCGGGGCCGAGGGTCGTCTGGGGGCGGGATACAGAGAGGGCAGGGGGAGGGGAGCGGAGGAGGCGGGAAGGGACAGGAGGGCGACCGTCGGCGGGGGGTACGGATCGGGGAGGGGGAGGGGGGAGGGACTCGGCGGGGTTACGATGCGCCCGACCGCCCGCTCACGTCGGCACGACGCGCCACGTGGTCGCACTCGTGTACGACCACTTCTCGATCTGGATGTCCGTGGCGGTGTCCTTCAGCTTCACCATGATGGCACCGATCTCCTTCGGGGAGAGGCCGACCTCGTCGGCGATGAACTTGCTCTTGAAGTAGTAATCGCCGGAGGCCGCTTTCGAGCGGAGGAACCGCTTCAGTCGCTCTTCCTTCGTGTCGGCCGACGAGTGGGCGGACAGACTCATCGTAATCACCGCGTTAGCCACACGGAAGTATATAAATGGATGACCGCTAGGATGAATTCGGTTCCCTTCAGGTCGAGGACGACGTTTTCTCCCGTTTCATCGGCCCCTAATACAGCTACAAACGTTTCATCGAGCTCTTAGAACGATTATTACTTCGTTTAGGAAAGGGGATATAACACCCCACCAGGCCCCTTACACCCCGGGCTAATGGGGGCTTAACGCCGGTTGAAAAACGGCAACATGGGCCGGTACCCCATCGCTCGTCGACGAGCGTCCGGCGGGGCGGGCCGGGGCGCCCTACCGGCGATGCCGCCCGCGGCTCACGGCCGCTCGTGCACCCAGAAGGACTCCTCGACCGTGACCTCCTTTTTGAACAGCGGGACCTCGGCCTTCAGGCGGTCGATGCCGTCCGAGACCGTCCGGAACGCCTCCTCGCGGTGCCCGGCGAGCACGACGACGAAGACGATGTCCTCCCCGGCCTCGACGACGCCGGTGCGGTGGTGCAACAGCACCTCGAAGACGCCCTCCCGGGCGGAGAGCTCCGCTTCGAGGGCTGCCAGCCGCTCGTCGGCCACGCCCGCGTACTTCTCGAACTCCAGCGCGGTCGTCTCCACGTCGTCGGCGTCGTCCCGGGCGCGGACGCGGCCGGTGAACGTCGCGATGGCGCCGGCGCGGTCGGCACCGTCGGCCGTCTTCGCCCGCGCGACGAGCGAGGCGAGCGTCACCACCGGCTCGACCGCATCGAGCGCGGCGCCGACGGTCGCCGGGTCGAGCGCCTCAAGGGACTCCGCGGCGGCCAGGACGTCATCCCCGGACGCGTCGCCGACGACCACCCGCGGGAGGTCGGCGTCCGGGGCGCCGACGACGAGCGCGAGCCCGTGGTCGGGGGCCAGCGCCTCGAGCGCGGCGTCCAGGTCCCCCGTCGTCCCGGTGGCCGCGTACCGGCCGTCCCCGTCGAGCCGGTAGGCCGTCGCGACGCCGTCGGCCGGCGGCTCGACGCTCGTCGCCCGCTCGACGACGGCGACGGGGCCCCGGTCGGCCAGGCCCTGGACCAGGTGGGCCCGGAGCGCGTCCGGGTCGGGGGCCTCGAGCGAGAGCGCGTGCATGGGCGCGGCGAGGGCCCCGAGTCGCTTGTAGGTGTCGCCCGCGGCGCGCGCGACGGGGGGCGAACCGCGCGACGGGGGCTTGACAAGCCTTAAGCCGGCCTCGCCGGTAGCCCCGTCCGATGAAGGTCGTCCTGTCCATCGGCGGGAGCGTGCTCGCGCCGGAGCTCGCCGCCGAGCGGGTCAGCGAGCACGCCGCGGCCATCGAGCGCCTCATCGAGGCCGGCTGCTCGCTGGGCGTCGTCGTCGGCGGGGGTGGCGTCGCGCGCGAGTTCATCGGGGCGGCCCGGACGCTCGACGCCAACGAGATCCAGCTCGACCAGCTGGGCATCGCGGTGACGCGGCTGAACGCCCAGCTGCTCATCGCCGCGCTCGGCGCGACGGCCGCCGCGCGGCCGGCGACCGACTACGAGACCGCCGTCGAGGCCATCCGCCGTGGCGAGGTCGCCGTGATGGGCGGCGTGGCGCCGGGGCAGACGACGGACGCCGTGAGCGCGGCGCTGGCCGAGTCCATCGACGCGGACCTGCTGGTCTACGCGACGAGCGTCGACGGCGTCTACAGCGCCGACCCGAACGACGACGACGGCGCCGAACAGTATCCCGAACTGTCGGCGGGCGAGCTGGTGGAGGTCATCTCGGGCATCGAGATGACGGCCGGGAGCTCGGCGCCCGTCGACCTGCTCGGGGCGAAGCTCATCGAGCGCTCGGGGATGCGGGCCATCGTCCTCGACGGCGCGTCGCCGGACCACGTCGTCGACGCCGTGCTCACCGGCGAGCACGCCGGCACGGACATCCTGCCGGGGCCGGACGCGGGCCGGCCGCCGCTCTGGGACCGGGGATGAGCGCCGACGCGGCGTCCGGGTACCGCGTCTTCTGGGCGGACGAGGTGGCCGACGAGGTCGAGGCCCGGTCGCCCGACGAACCCATCGTCGTCAAGGGCGCCGTCTCGCCGTCGGGCATCCCCCACGTCGGGAACTTGAACGAGATCCTGCGCGGCCACTTCGTCGCCGAGGTGCTCCGCGAGCGGGGCCACGAGGTCCGGCAGGTGTTCGTCGCGGACGACCGCGACGCCCTCCGGAAGCTGCCGCGGCGGCTCGCTGACGCGGACTGGGAGCTCGTCGAGCTCGGCGACGTCGACGCGGGCGCCCTCGGTCGCAGCCTCGGCGTGCCCTACAGCGACATCCCCGACCCGTTCGGCGACTGCCACGACAGCTACGGCGACCACTTCACCGACCTCCTTCGAGAGAGCGCCCGGATGGTCGGCGTCCCCCTCGAGGTCGTCTCGACGACCGACCGCTACGAGAGCGGGGGGTTCGACGGCGTGGTCCGCGAGACGCTCGAGAAGCGCGACCGGGCGCGGGCGGTGCTCGCTGACTTCCAGGACACCGTCGACGAGACGTACGTCCCGTTCATGCCCAACTGCGCCTCGTGCGGCCGGCAGCTCACCACCGTCGTGACCGCGGTCGACCTCGAGGAGGGGACGGTCGGCTACGAGTGCGTCGGCTGGGCGCCCGACGACCGGGAGATCGAGGGCTGCGGGCACCGCGGCACCGCGACCTTCAGGGAGGGCAAGCTCCCCTGGCGGTTCGAGTGGCCGGCGGGCTGGAAGGCCCTGGGCGTGGACGTCGAGCCGTTCGGCAAGGACCACGCGGAGGGCTCCTGGCCGAGCGGCCAGCGCATCGCCCGCGAGGTGTACGGCATCGAGCCGCCGGTGCCGCTGGTCTACGAGTGGTTCACGCTCGGCGGCGAGGCGCTCTCGTCGTCGGCCGGGAACGTCGTCACCGTCCCCGAGCTGCTCGAGCTCGTCGAGCCAGCGGTGCTGCGGTACTTCTTCGCGCTGCGGCCGGGGAAGCAGCGCGACCTCGACCTCGAGCGCATCGACCGGCTCGTCGACGAGTTCGACCGGTTCGAGGCCGTCTTCCTCGGCCGAGCCGAGCCGGCGGACGACCGCGAGCGAGAGTTCGCCCGGCGGGCGTACCCGTTCGTCGTCGACGAGGTCCGGGAGGACCGGGTGCGGCTGCCGTACACGTTCGCCGCGGTGCTCGGGATGACCGACGACCCCGAGCTCCGGCTGACGATGGCCCGCCGCGAGGGACACCTCCCCGACGACGCCCCGGAGCCGGCCGTCGAGGACGCGCTGGCCCGCATCGAGCGCGCCCGGCGGTGGGCCGAGCGGACGGACAACGAGTACAACTACCGGCTGCGGGCCGACCGGCCCGACGTCGCGGTCGACGCGACGGTCCAGGCCGCCCTCGACGAGCTCGCCGACGCCGTCGCGGCCGGCGCCGACGGGGAGTCGCTGCAGGGCGAGATCTACGAGACCGCCCGGCGCCACGGCCTCGACGTCGGCGAGTTCTTCGCCGTCGGCTACGAGCTGTTCCTCGGCCAGCCCCGCGGCCCCCGGCTGGGGCCGCTGCTCGCCGCGCTGGACCGCGAGTTCGTCGTCGAGCGGCTCCGCGGGACGGGCTGACCCGCCCGCGCGGGAGGACGGCGGGGTGGCCTCTCGTCGGCCGGCATCGCCCGGCTACCCGTCCGCGTACGGCTGCGAGAAGCCCTCCCGGACGAAGTGGCGGACCCAGTTGGCGTACGTCCGGTCCGCGGGGTCGTCGGCGACCTGGGCGTAGCGGACCGTCCCCGCCCCGTCGACGACGAAGGTGCCGGCGACGGGGACCTCCCCGTGCGCCTCCGTGTGCTCCGTCCCGCCGTACTGCTCGGCGACCGCGAGGTCCGGGTCGGACAGCAGCTGCAGCCCGAGGTCGAACCGGTCGCGCATCGCGACGAGGTCGGGCACGGGGTCGCCCACGACGGGGAGCACGTCGACCCCGAGGTGTCGCCAGAGGTCGTACCCGAGCGCAGAGAACGTCTGGAGCTGCTCGGCGCAGTACGAGCACCAGGCGCCGCGGTTCGTCACCACGACGGAGGGGCCGCTCTCGAGCGTCTCCGAGAGCCGCACCTCGCCGCCGGCGGTCGATTCGAGCGCGAAGTCCGGGGCCGATTCGCCTTCGGCGACCATGGCGGGCCCTGGCCGGCCGAGCCGCTTAGGCGTGTGGTTGACGGCAGGACCCGCGGCGGGCGGGCGTCGGCCACCGGCGGACGCCGGGTCGGCGACCGCTCCGGGAACCGAACGCCTTAGGCGCCCGCGGGTCCAGCCTCCGGGACGACGATGGTCTCCACGCTCCAGTGGGTCCTCGCCGGCGTGGGGGCCTACTGGCTCGCGGTCGTCTGGGCGCGCCAGCGAGGGCTGCTCCCGTCGTACGTGGGCACGCAGGGGCCCATCCTGACCCTCCACACCAGGCGGTTCCGCTCGCTGCTCGAGTGGCTGGCCCGGCCCCGCCGGCTCTGGCGGGCGTGGGGGAACCTGGGGCTCGGCGTGACGCTGGTCGTCATGGCGTCGACCTTCGCGTTCCTGGCGTTCGCGGCGCTCTCGACCCTCCGGAATCCGATGGCCCCGTCGGCCGTCAACCAGCCGCGGAACGTGCTGGTCATCCCCGGCGTCAACGAGTTCCTCCCGCTGTCGGTCGCCCCCGAGATCGCCTTCGGCCTGCTGGTCGGCCTGGTCGTCCACGAGGGCGGCCACGGCCTGCTCTGCCGGGTCGGGGACATCGACATCGAGTCGATGGGCCTGGCGCTGTTCGCCGTCGTCCCCGTCGGCGCGTTCGTCGAGCCCGACGAGGAGTCGCGGCGGGCCGCCGACCGGGGCGACCAGACGCGGATGTTCGCCGCGGGCGTCATGAACAACTTCGCCGTGACCGCGCTGGCGTTCGCCCTCCTGTTCGGGCCCGTCGCCGGCGCCGTCGCCGTGGCGCCCGGGGCCGCGGTCGGGGGGGTGCTGCCCGGTTCCGCGGCCGCGGCGGCGGGCATCGACCAGGGCGACCGCGTGGTGGCCGTCGACGGCCGGTCGATACCGGACAACGACGCGCTCTCGTCCGTCCTCGCGGACGTCGACGAGCGCGTGGTCGAGGTCACCGTCGTCGACGACGACGGGCGCCGGACGACGACCGTCGAGCGGTCGCTGCTCGTGTCGGGCGTCACCGCGGGGACGCCGTTCGCGGGGGCCGCGGACGCTGGCACCGAGATCGTCGCCGTGGACGGGACGACGGTCCACACCCGCGGCGCGTTCGAGGCGGCCCTCCGGGGTACCGAGACCGTCACCCTGGAGACCGCGGACGGCGAGACCGCCTCCGGCCCGGCCGGCGCGGCCGTCTGGGCGCGCGAGGACGGCCCGAGCGCGGCCGCCGGGCTCCCGGTCGACGAACCCCTGGTCGTCGTCGCCATCGACGGCCAGCGGACCATCTCGGCCGACGCGCTGTCGGCGGTCCTCGAGGAGACCGAACCGGGGCAGACCGTCGAGCTCGTCCTCTACCACGACGGCGAGCGTCGCACGGAGACCGTCACGCTCGGCGAGCACCCCCAGACCGGCGGTGGCTTCCTCGGCGTCGACGTCGCGCCCGGGGTCAGCGGCCTCACCGTCTCGGACTTCGGCGCCCAGCTCTACCCGGCGGGGCTGTACCTCGGGCTGCTCGGCGGCGACGGCGGGGGCGGTGGCGGGGCGACCGACGCGTTCCTCGGGCGCGTCATCGTCGCGCTCCAGCTCCCCCTGGCCGCCGTCACCGGCGCGCTGCCGTACAACTTCGCCGGCTTCACCGGCGGCGTCGCGAACTTCTACGAGCTGACCGGCCCGCTCGCCGCCCTCGGCGGGGCGACGTTCGTCCTCGCCAACGCGCTGTTCTGGACCGGCTGGATCAACCTCAACCTCGCGGTCTTCAACTGCATCCCGGCGTTCCCGCTCGACGGCGGGCACGTCCTCCGGACGAGCACCGAGGCCGTCGTCTCCCGGCTGCCCGTCGACCGCCGCCGCGACCTCACGACGGCCGTGACCACGAGCGTCGGGCTGACGATGCTCGCGGCGCTGCTGCTGACGCTGTTCGGGCCGCAGCTGCTGACGTAGGGGCGAGCGAGCGCATCGGCGGACCGGCACCGAGTCAGAAGCGCCAAGGCACCGGGGGCCCTGGGCCGCCACATGGAACGACGGGACCCGCCGCCGACCGAGGAGGGGTGGTACGCGCTCCACGACTTCCGGACGGTGGACTGGGACGCCTGGTACGGGGCCGACGCCGACGCTCGCGAGCGCGCCGTCGAGTCGGGCCGGGCGTTCCTCGCGGACGCCGAGGCCGTCGCCGACGCCGAGGCGGGCGCCTCCGTCACGTACGGCGTGCTCGGGCACAAGGCCGACCTGCTCGTCGTGCACCTCCGGCCGACGACGGCCCACCTCGACGCGCTCGAGCGGCGGTTCGAGCAGACGGCGCTGGCGCGGTACGCCGACCGCGCCAGCTCGTACGTCTCGGTGACCGAGGTCAGCGGCTACTCCACGCCCGAGGCGTTCGAGGACGGCGGCGTCGAGGCCGTCGAGGACAGCGGCCTCCGGAACTACCTGCAGACGCGGCTGTACCCGCAGGTCCCCGAGGCCGGGCACGTCTGCTTCTACCCGATGGACAAGCGCCGCGGCGCCGCGGACAACTGGTACGACCTCCCGTTCGAGACCCGCGCCGACCACATGCGGGCCCACGGGGAGATCGGCCGGGAGTACGCCGGACAGGTCACCCAGGTCATCACGGGGAGCGTCGGCCTGGACGACTGGGAGTGGGGCGTGACGCTGTTCGCCGACGACCCGACGGCTATCAAGCGCCTGCTGTACGAGATGCGCTTCGACCCCTCGACCTCGCGGTTCGCGGAGTTCGGGTCGTTCTACGTCGGGCGCCGGCTGCCCCCGGACGCCCTCGGCGGCTACCTCGCCGGCGAGCCGCTGGGCGAGGCCGCGGGGGACGAGGGCGCCCACGGCAGCGAGGGCGAGGGCGCCCGGGGCGGGGATGCGCCACCCGGCGACGAGGGCGGGCGACCCGAGGCCGGGCCGGACGACGCCGACGAACCGTCCGACGAGGGGGGGAGCATCCGCGAGGAGCTGGCCGAGCGCGGCGTCTACGCCGGCCAGCCCCACGGCGAGGACGTCCACGCGCTGGTGCTCTACGTCGACGCCGACGCCGACGAGCTGCTCGAGGTGGTCCGGGGGCTGCGCGACAACTTCGAGCACTACGGCACCCACGAGAAGACCGCCGTCTACGCCGCGGTCGACGGCGACCGGACCGCCGTCGTCAGCCTCTGGGCGACCGCCGACGCGGCGGAGGTCGCCGCGGGCTACCTCGCGGACCTGCCCGGCGTCGTGGAGCGCGCCGACGAGGCCGCCGAGGGCTGGGGCACGATGGGGCTGTTCTACGCCGTCGTCCCCGAGCACCGCGAGGACTTCGTCGAGACGTTCGAGTCCGTCGGCGAGCTGCTGGCCGACATGGACGGCCACCGCGAGACGACGCTGCTCGCGAACGCGGAGGACGAAAACGACCTGTTCATCGCCAGCCGGTGGCGCTCGCGGGAGGACGCCATGGCCTTCTTCCGCGACGACGCGTTCCGCGAGACCGTCGAGTGGGGCCGCGAGGTGCTCGCGGACCGGCCGCGGCACGTCTTCCTGGCCTGACGCCCCCGCGGCGGGGCGGCCGCGGTCGCCCCCGGCCGACGTCTCCGGGACGAGCGCCCCCGGCTTGCGACCCCGCCGCCGGCCGGCAGGCAGCGGCCAAGGCCACCGTTACGAAAACCCCTATGAACGCCGGCGGGCTAGCCGGGGTGATGACCAAGCGACGCGTCTCCCTGCCCGACGCGGCCGAATCGGGCGTCGGGGCGTTCATCCGGGACGTCGACGAGCGGCTGACCGGCGCCACGGGGGAGAAGGTCTGCGACGTCGTCAGGGACGTCCTCGTCGACCTGTTCGGCGACCGCGCGGCCTACGAGCGCTGGCAGGCCGGCGAGGACGTCTCGCCGGCCGAGCGCGTCCGCCTGCAGGGGTACGACCCCTGCAACTCGACGCTGGAGAGCGAGTACTACGCGGAGGTGGCCAACGACCCCGAGACGTACGAGCGCTCGAAGTACCTCCAGTGGCTGTGGCGGCAGTTCGACGCGACGCCCATGGCCGACAACGTCGAGTTCGCGCTCCGGTTCCGGCAGATGCTCGGCAAGCACCTCTTCGCCGAGTGCGGCGACGACTGCCGCTTCTTCAAGGGCATCACCTTCACCTACGGCCACAACATCGCGGTCGGCGACAACGTCGTCGTCCACGACGACGTCCACCTCGACGACCGCGGCGAGCTCGAGATCGGCGACCGCGTCTCCATCTCCGACGGCGTGCACGTCTACTCGCACGACCACGACCTCGTCGACCAGACCGAGGTCCGGAACTTCCGGACCGTCGTCGAGGACGACGTCCGGCTGACCTTCGACTCCATGGTCCGGGCGGGCGTCCGCGTCGGCGAGAACTCGCTGGTCGGCGCGCGCGCCGTCGTCCAGAGCGACGTCCCCGCCCACCACGTCGTCGTCGGCATGCCGGCCAAGAGCATCAGCGTCAAGCCGGGGTTCGAGGACGAGGCCGTCCCCGTCGACGACGAGCACGAGAGCCACCGGGAGGCACGCCAGCTGCCGTACGCGCTCCCCGAGGACCTCGACGTCTTCGACGAGTTCGAGCGGCCGCCTCCGCTTTCGGAACCACTCGACCCGCATCGGGAGCCATAGGCCCGGTCCTCGAGGGCGCCGCCTGTCCACTACGACTGCCGCCGGCGCGACCGCCACTCGAGCGCGCCCTCGACGCCGAGCCAGCCCGCGAGCACGAGCCCGGCCAGCAGCGTCACCAGCTCGGCGGCGCCGACCCACGGCGGGAAGACGAACGGCGCCCACGAGAGCAGGTAGGCCACGAACCCGTCCCCCGGGCCGTCGCCGCCGGACAGCGACCGGCCGCCGGGGGCGTCGCCGGGCTCCTCGGGGACCGAGAGCCGGTCGGCGTCGTAGACGATGCCGACCCGGTCCGAAAGCGAGTACTCCCAGACGACGCCGCCGGAGGCGTTGACCTCGAGCACGCGGAAGTTCCGCGAGTCCACGACGAGCGTGTTCCCGTTGGGCAGCCGGTCGGCGTCGCGCGGCCACTGCAGCCGCACGGACTCCCCCGTGAAGGACCAGACCGGCTCGCCCGTCTCGACGTCGAGCTCGACCACGCGGTTGTTCTTGCTGTCGGCGACGAGCAGCGTCCCGGCGGCCTCGAGCCGGTGGGGGTCGTGCTGCTCTCGCATCACGTCGTACTCCCCGGGGGCGCCGACGACCGAGACGATGGCGTCGGTCTCCGGGTCGACCTCGACGACGACGTCGAGGTTCCGGATGGACAGCTGGAGGCTTCCGTCCGCCGTCGCGTCGACGTCGTTCATGTGCGTCCAGTCACCCTCGGGGCCGCCCGGGCGGTAGGCGTCCTGCCGGTCGGAGGGGACGTGTTGCGCCCAGAAGTCGGAGCCGGGGCCGAGGTGCTCGGCGGCGTCCCACGACCAGGTGACGGTCCCCGAGCCGTCGACGACGAACGCCCGGTCGTTGCCCATGTCGACGACGGCGGTCCCGCCGCCCGGCAGGCGGTCGACGTCGTGGACCTCGTGCCAGTGGATGAACGCGTCGTACCACGCGTACTCCCAGACGACGGCCTTCGTCTCGCGGTCGAGCTCGACGACGCGGTTCTGCACGCAGTGCCCCGGGAACCGGTCGGTGTCCTGGAACTCGGCGGGGCAGTCCGCGTTCGGGACGGCCCGGGCGACCGCGAACAGCAGGTTCCCGTTCTCGAGCTGCTCGCCGTCGAAGACCCGGGAGTCGGTGGGGTCGTACCGCCAGACGACCTCGCCGGCCTCGTCGACGATGAACGCCTCGCCGTTGTTCGCCTCGAAGCCGCCGAACGACTGGACGGTGACCAGTGTCTCGCCCGGGTAGGCGCCGTCGGCCGTCCGGGTCACCCCGGACTGGCCGGGCGACGCGGTCGCCGCCTGTAACACGAACGCCCCGAGGACCACGAGGAGGGCGAGGCCCAGCGCGCGGACCCGGGTCGGGCGGTCCATGGCGCCGAAAGCGCCGGCCCGACCCTAACGCTGACGGTTCGACGGGCCGCCGGCTCCCCCTCCCCGCTCGCCGGCCCCGGTGCTGCGCTCGCGGGACGAGCGCGGTCACTGGCCATCGCGGCTGCACGCGGACACGTGCTACCACGGTTCCTGCTACAGTTATCTCGCCGGACGACCTGTAAGGATACGATAGTTACCATGTCGACCGACACCCAGCAGCCGGTCCCGGCGGTGCCAGCACAGCGACAGTTCACCGCGGCGAGCGTCGGCTCGCTGCTCACCCGGTGGCTCTGGCGGATGGGGATGCTCGCCATGGCGACGCTCTGGGTCCTCATCTGGGGCTCCATCGCCGTCTCGGCGGGCCGGGCGGAGGGACCCGTCGACGGCCTCATCGTCGCCGCGTACGCGGTGTTCCCGGTCGTCGCCTACGTCCTCTGGCGCGGCTACCGGCTGGCCCGCCCCCCGACCGCCGCGTAGGGGATATCCCGCTTCCGACGGGGTCGGAGACGCCGTCGGGGGGACGATTCTATTGGAGCAGTTGCCGCGAGCGCCTGCGTCGCGCGCGGGCTTCGACTCGCGTGATTCCAATCCCCTCAGTTCTGCAGACACGACGCTCACGTCCGTTCGCGTCGGCTATGCGCCGACCGGGAATTGAACCCGACTGCGAGATGGTGACGCTCGCCTCCCTACGGTCGGCTTGCTGTGGCAACTCGCGTGGTTCAATTCCCGCTGTGCCGCAGTCCCGCTCGTCGCCGTCACGCGGAGGTGAACTCCGCGTCGGGGAACTCGCGTCGAGTGCGCCGACCGGGAATTGAACCCGGGCCATGAGCTTGGGAAGCTCAGATCCTGCCACTGGACCACCGGCGCTCGCGCCTCCGTCAGGGGCTGGAACGCCACCGGGAGGCGTCATCGGATTGGCCAGCGCGCCACTTCAACGTAGCGCTTCCCCGACCGCTTCGGCGCCGCTCGCCCGCCATCGACGGCCGCCTCGCCCGCCACCGACGGTCGACCGGTCCGCCGTCGACGGACGCCTATTTGTCGGTCGCGTGCGAACGCCGGCGCATGCCCGACGACACGCCGCCCGGGCTCGACCTCCACCTGTCGCCCGACGAGCTCGAGGCGACCCGCGAGCACGTCGTCGCCTTCGTCCGCGAGCAGGTCGACGCCGCGGGCGTCGACGGCGTGGTCATCGGCCTGTCCGGCGGCATCGACAGCACGCTGACGGCGCACCTCGCCGTCGAGGCGCTCGGCGCCGACGCCGTCCGCGGGCTGGTCATGCCCGCCAGCGTCAGCCGCGACGACAACATGTCCGACGCCGAGCGGATCGCCGAGGCGCTGGGCGTCGAGTACGACGTCGTGCCGGTCGACCCCGTCGTCGAGGCCACCCTCGAGGTCGCCCCTGGCGTCGGGCCCGGCGACGACGCGTCGGACGACGAGGCGCTCCGGACCGCCGTCGGGAACGTCCGGGCGCGGACGCGAACCATCCTCAACTACCTCGTCGCCAACCGGGATGGCCGGCTGGTGCTAGGGACCGGCAACCGCACGGAGGCGCTGGTCGGCTACTTCACGAAGTACGGCGACGGCGCCGTCGACTGCCTGCCCATCGGCGACCTCTACAAGCAGCAGGTCCGCCAGCTCGCGCGGCACGTCGGCGTCCCCGAGCGCATCGTCGAGAAGACGCCGACGGCGGGGCTGTGGGCCGGCCAGACCGACGAGGGCGAGCTCGGGATGACGTACGATACGCTCGACGCCATCCTGGCGCTGGCCGTCGACGGGCCGCTGTCGCCGGCGGCGACCGCCGCTCACCTCGACGGCGTCTCCGAGGCCGACGTCGAGGGCGTGCTCGAGCGCCACGCGGCCAGCCGCCACAAACGGGCGGTCCCGCCGTCGCCCGGGCCGGCGGTCTGAACAGGCAACGGCGTTCCGTTCCCGCCTCCGCTCACTCCCTGGAGGCCGCTATCTCCGCGCCGTGCGCCCGGACGAGCTCGCCGAACGCCGCCGCCTCGGCGACCTGCTGCTCGTCGGCGGGCCCGTCGTCGCGGAGGCGGTCGCGGACGACCTGGAGGGCGTCGACGGGCGACGCCGCCAGCTCGTCGACGACCCGTCGCGGCTCCTCGACGACGCGGGAGACCAGGCCGATCCGGAGCGCGGCCTCGGCGTCGATGGCCCGCCCCGTCAGCGCCAGGTCCATCGCCTCGCCGAGGCCGACGACCCGCGGCAGCCGCACGGTGCCGCCCCAGGTCCCGAAGATGCCGAGCTTCACGCCCGGCTCGGCGAACGTCGCGTCGGGCGTCGCCACCCGGAGGTCGGCTGCCAGCGCCAGCTCCACCCCGCCGCCGTAGGCCGGGCCGTCGACGCCCGCGACGACGACCGGTCCGCTCTCCTCGAGCGCGTCGAGCGCGCGCTGGCCGCGCTCGGCGAAGGCGACGGCCGATTCGGGGTCGAGCGCGGCGACCTCGTCGAGGTCGGCGCCGGCGCAGAAGGCGGACCCGGCGCCGCGGACGTAGGCGAGCGGCGGCGCCGGCTCGGCCACCGCCTCGGCGAGCGCCTCGAGCATCGCCGACGTGAGCGCGTTCCGGCGGTCGGGCCGGTCGAGGGTGATCGTCCGGACGGGGCCGTCGTCCTCGACGCGAAGCATGGCCCGGCTTTCGCCGGGTTTCCAAAGGTCTTTGCCCTTCCCGCGGATACCATCGGTCGATGGACGAGGCCGCCCGGGCGCGCGCCGCGGCGCGCGAGGCCCTCGAGGACGTGACGCCCCGGACGCTCCGCGAGCGCCTCTTCGACCGCCTCGCCGAGGCCGCGGTGGCGCCGGGGGTGCTGTGCCTGCTGGCCGCCCGCGCGACCGGCCGTGACGGCGACCGGTCGGCGCTCGACCGGCGGGCCGTCGGGGTCCAGCTCATCTACGACGGGCTCCAGCTGACCAGGATGCTCGCCCGCCAGCCGCCGTGGGAGGACGGGGCGGGCCACCGGGCCGACGTCGACGTCCTGGCCGCCGACGTGCTCGTCGCCCGGGGGTTCTTCCTGCTGGCCAGCACCGAGGCCGCGGGGAAGGCCGTCGGGACGGTCCGGTCGTTCGGCCGCGACGAGACGACCCGCGAGGCCGGACGCTCGGCCGATGACGCCGACCGCTCGCTCGAAGCGGACGTCTTCGAGCTGGCCATCGTCGCCGGCGTCTCCGCCGTGGGCGCGACCCCGCCGGCGGAGGCCCGCGCGTTCGCGGTCGACCTCGCCGGCTCGTTCGCCGACGAGCTGCCGTCGGCCCCGGCGCTGCTCTCCGAGCCCGCCGTCGAGGCGCTGACGGACCTCGTCGCCGACCGGGCCCGGACGCCCGCCCCGGACCGCATCTGGGCGGGCACCGGCGCGACGGACCCGT
>CAZVOR010000016.1:0-23922 GCA_964628745.1 uncultured Halobacteriales archaeon | reverse complement strand
CAGGAGTTCCGGAGCGGGGGCTCCCTGTACGCGACCGGCAGGACCTCCATCTCGGTGACCCGCATGGCTACGCTTCGGGTTCAGGCCGATTAAGCCCTGTCCGGGGGAGGGGCATCGCCGGGCCGGACTCCGCCGAGCAGAGCTCGTCGTGCCCGACGAGGCTCACGCCTCGTCGAACAGCGTCTCCCCCTCGACCATGTGTTCTTCCACGACGTCCGTATCGAGCGTCACGCCGAGGCCCGGCTCCTCGGGGACCACGATCCGGCCGTCCTCGATCACGGTCTCCTCGACCAGGTCCTCCCACCAGCCGAGCTGGTAGGAGTGATACTCGACGGCGAGCGCGTTAGGGATGGCCGCCGCGACGTGGGCGGCGGCCAGCGTGGCGACGGGCGAGGAGACGTTGTGCATGGCGACCGGGATGTAGTAGAGGTCCGCGAGGTCGGCGATCTTCCGCGTCTCGCGCATGCCCCCGACCTTCGGGAGGTCGGGCGCGACGACGTCCACCGCCTGCTCGGTGATGAGCCGGCGCTGGCCGTGCTTGCGGTAGACGTTCTCGCCGGCCGCGATGGGCACCGTCGTCTCGCGGGTGATCTCCCGCTGGACGTCGTGGTTCTCGGGCGGGACGGGGTCCTCGAGCCACCAGACGTCGTGCTCCTCCAGCGCCGACGCGAGCCGCCGCGCGCTCCCGGCCGAGAACGTCCAGTGGCAGTCGAAGGCCACATCGGCCCGGTCGCCCACCGCCTCGGTGACGGCCTCGACGAGGGCGACCTTGTGGTCGATCTCCGGGTTCCGGAGGTGGCGGTTTGCGCGATCGCGCTCGTGGCCGGTCGGCACGTCGAGGTCGAACTTGAGCGCGTCGTACCCGAGCTCGGAGACCACCCGTTCGGCCTCGTCGGCGGTCGCCGCCGGCGACGGCGACTCGCCCGCGTGGCAGTCGCAGTACACCCGGACCCGGTCGCGGTACTTCCCGCCGAGGAGCTGGTAGGCCGGCATCCCCAGGAGCTTGCCCGCGAGGTCGTGGAGCGCGACCTCGATGCCGGAGATGGCCGTCACCGTGGCGCCGGCGATGGAGCCCTCCCCGGACATCCGCTGGACGAGGAACTCGTAGAGCCGGTCCACGTCGAGGGGGTTCTCCCCGACCACGAACGGGGTCATCCGCTCGATCAGTTCGGGGACGCCGGCGCCCCAGTACGCCTCGCCGGTGCCGACCACGCCGGCGTCGGTGTAGACGCGAACGAGCGTCCAGGGGAAGTTCCCGTCGACCATCGTCGTCTGGACGTCGGTGATCTCGACGTCGCGGCCGCCGCCGCGTTCGGCGACGCAGTCCATCGTCTCCGCCGAGAGGTCTCGCATCGTGTACTCCGCGTTCGGGTCCCGGAGCCGCGTGTAGTCGATGCCCATGGCGGTAGTTCGTCCATCGCAGCAAAAGGCTGGCTCTCCCGGCGAGCACCGACGGGGGCCCTCGACCTGCCGTCGGGCCCACCCGCACCGCGCGACGGTCTTCCCTCGCGCGGTGAACTTTTAACCGGCCGGGAGCCGTACCCGCGAAGACATGCACGTCGGCGTCCACACGCCCCCGCTCTACGACCAGCCGCTGCAGGAGGCCATCTCCTACCTCGCCGGGCTCGGCGTCGAGGCCATCGAGCCCGGCGTCGGCGGGCACCCCGGCGACGACCACCTCCCGCCCGAGCAGTACCTCGACGACGGGACGCGGCAGGACGAGCTCCGGGAGCTCCTCGACGGCCACGGCGTCGCGATGAGCGCGCTGGCGACGCACAACAACCCGCTGCACCCCGACGACGACCGCGCGGCCCGGGCCGACGAGGAGCTCCGGCGGGCCATCCGGCTCGCCGGCCAGCTCGACGTCGGGACGGTCACCTGCTTCTCCGGGCTGCCGGCGGGCGCCCCCGGCGATTCGACCCCGAACTGGGTGACCGCGCCCTGGCCGCCCGAGCACCGCGACGCCCTCGAGTACCAGTGGGAGGTGGCGACCGACTACTGGGGGGAGGTGGCGACCCTCGCCGACGAGCACGGCGTGGACGTCGCCATCGAGATGCACCCGAACATGCTCGTCCACGAGCCGCGCGGGTTGGCGCGCCTCCGCGAGGCGACGAACGAGCGCGTCGGGGCGAACTTCGATCCGTCGCACCTCTACTGGCAGGGCGTCGACGTCACCGACGCCGTCCGCTACCTGGGGGCCCGCGACGCCATCCACCACGTCCACGCGAAGGACACGTCCGTCTACGAGGCGAACGTGCGGACGAAGGGGGTCCTCGACACGGCGCCCTACGACGACCCCGTGAACCGCTCGTGGCTCTTCCGGACCGTCGGCTACGGCCACGGCGAGGCCCACTGGAAGGAGCTCGTCAGCACGCTCCGGATGGTCGGCTACGACGGCGCGCTCAGCATCGAGCACGAGGACGCGCTCACGAGCGCCCGGGAGGGCCTGCAGAAGGCGGTCGAGCTCCTCCGCCGCGCCATCTTCGAGACCCAGCCCGGGGAGGCGTTCTGGGCCGGATAACATGGCGCTCGACGTCGGCTTCCTCGGCTACGGGTTCATGGGCGACGCCCACGCGAACGCGCTCGCCCGCCTCCCGATGTTCCTCCCCGACGCGCCGGCCGTCGAGCGGCGGCTCCTGGTCGGGCGCGACGAGGCGGCCCTCTCCGCGAACGCCGACCGGCTCGGCTTCGCGGGGACGACGACCGACTGGCGCGACGCCATCGAGGACGTCGACGTGCTCTACAACCTCGGGCCGAACCACCTGCACCCCGAGCCCTCCATCGCGGCGCTGGAGCGCGGCGTCCACGTCCTCTGCGAGAAGCCGCTCGCCCACACGCTCGACGCCGCGCGCGAGATGGCCGAGGCGGCGCGAGCGAGCGACGCCCTCGCCGGCGTGGGCTTCAACTACCGGTTCGTGCCGGCGGTCGCCCGAGCGCGGGAGCTCGTCGAGGCGGGCGACCTCGGCGAGGTCCGGGCCTTCCGGGCCCGGTATCTCCAGGACTGGCTCGTCGACCCGACGGCGGCGTGGTCGTGGCGGAACGACGCGTCGCTGGCCGGCAGCGGCGCGCTCGGCGACCTCGGCTCCCACGTCGTCGACCTCGCCCGCTTCCTCGTCGGCGACCGGGCCGGCGAGATAGAACGCGCGAGCGGCCACCTGCGGACGTTCGTCGACGAGCGCCCGGTGGAGGGCGGGGACGAGCTGCGGCCGGTCACGGTCGACGACGCCTGCTCGGCGCAGCTCGCGTTCGCGGGCGGCGCGATGGGAACCCTCGAGGTCTCGCGGGTCGCCCCCGGCCACAAGAACGACCTGACGGTGGCGGTCTTCGGCACCGAGGGAAGCCTTCGCTTCTCGCTGGAGCGCCTCAACGAACTCCAGGTGCACCAGGCGGGGGATCGCGGCTACGAGACGGTGCTGGTCACCGAGGAGTCGGACCCGTACGTGGGGGCGTGGTGGCCGCCGGGACACGTCCTCGGGTGGGAGCACACCTTCGTCCACGAGAGCTACGAGTTCCTCTCGGCCGTCGCCGGGGACGGGCACTTCCGACCCGACTTCGAGGACGGCCTCGCCACCCAGCGCGTGCTCGAGGCGGTCGAGCGGAGCGACCGGACGGGCGAGTGGACCGACGTCTGAGGCGGGGTGACTGAAGCATCCTGGCGCGTGCCCCGGGACGTCACACCGGCCGTGAGCGGACGTCCGGCCGGCAGTTTTTCACCGCGGACGGCGTACGGGTGGTATGGTCGAACGACTCGCCGGCGCACGCGAAGCGGTCCAGCGGGCCAGCGACGTCACCGACGACGCAACGGTGCGCAAGCAGCTCCGGTCGATAGAAGAGGGACTCATGGAGATGACCGAGCGGGGCGAGACGGTCGACGACGAGGCGAAGACCGAGGGAGACGTCCCCGGCGGCGACGACCTCGAGGAGGTCGAGGCGAAGCTCGCCGGACTCGTGGACGAGACCGACGGGGCCGCGCGACGGCACGTCGAGGACGCCCGGAACGCCATCGACGCCTACCGCGTGGCGCACACCCGCGACTGGTGACCGGGCGGCCGGGTTCGGGGGGGGGGGGAGGACTGACGGTCGAAAACGGGGACTCCCGACGGGAATCAGGAGTGGCGCTCGGCGACCTCGGGGGCGTCGTACAGCGTGTTCGAGATGAGCCGTCGGTGGCCGCGACGGAGCCGTTCGGAGAGCGCCTGGTGCGAGACGCCGATCTGTTCGGCCAGCTCCTCGAGGGTCATGCCGCGGGGTACGCCGAAGTAATCCGTCTCGAACGCCGCCGTGAGCGCCTCGTACTGCTCCTCGGAGAGGCCGTCTCCGTGCCGGTCGATGGAGTCGGTGACGCCCTTCACGCGGCGGATGGAGAGGTCGATGCCGTTCTTCCGGAAGAAGTCGTAGGTCGCCGACACCGAGTCGTGGTCCGCGAACAGCACCCGGAACTGCCACCGGCCGTCCTGGCCGTTGGCGGACAGGAGCGTCCCGTGCCCCTCGACGAGGAAGAAGACGATGGCCCGGATGTCCGCCTCCCACTTGATCCGGTAGAGGTCGCGCCCCTCGCTCTGGCAGAGCCGCTGGACGTTCTGGGTGGTGGCGTCCCCCTCGAGAGCTTCGCGGAGGCCGTCGGAGTCCGACGTCGAGGCCCAGAGGAACGGCATCACGTGGCCGGCCTCGTGGGCGACGACGCGAACGGTCTCGAACTCGGCGTCGGGAACCGCCTCGAAGGTTTCCGCGAGAGCGAACTGCTCCGTCGGCACCGTTGCGTCGACGATGGTCCCCATGCCTCTTGGGTCAAGCTTGTGACTCATTAGTACAACCTCGCTATTCCGGGTAACCTCCGCCGTGGCCGCGGTAACCCTCAATTACACGGGGTCGAGACGCCGTCTGTCGGGGCGTACGTCGCCCCGGGCGTGACGACACGCGTCGGGGTCCGTCCGACCCGGCGGGTCGGCGGCGGGAGGGCGCCAGCAGCACGATGCGACTGTTCGGCCGTCGCCGTCGAGGTCCGGTCGGCCCCGCCCGGTCGGAGCCCACCGGGACGAGTCGGTCGGCGTCCCGGGTCGGCGGGGCGTATCGGCCGGCGCTCGGCCCGCTCAATCGTCGGAGCGTCCGTCGCTGCGGTCCGCAATCGGCGAGGCCCCGCAGCTCACGCAGGCGTATCCCCCGCCGACAGTCTCCACGACCGGCGCGTTGCACGCGATGCACTTGATCCGGGCGTTCCGCGCCGGCCGTGGGTACCGCGTCATCGGCCGGTGTAGCTCGCCGGCGATAATAGTTATCTCGCCCGTTTTCCTGCCGCGTCTCGGAAACGCCGCGTTACCGCCGCCCGCGCTGTCGGCGTCTCGAGCAGCGGTGGCGCGGCTCGCGGGCTAAGCCGAGCCTTCGCCAGCGAGGCGAACTCGCCCGCGGGCGAGCCAGGGATTACCGACCGTATGGCTGTAAAAGCGTACCAGCCACGTGGCCATACGTACCGGGAACCCCGCCAGGCGCCCTCCCGCCGCCGGCGACCCGCCGTCCCCGCCCCGCCGCTGTGGGGGTACGCTCCGTCGCGGTCAGCTTCGCCGGCAGGTGGCCTCCCCCGGGCGCCGGTGATAAGGCACAGGCGCACGCAAGCAGTACCGTTAGCCGACCGACGGGAGTACTCGGCGGCATGTTCTGGCGTGTTCGGTCGGCGTCCATAGCGCCAGTTGACCGACGACCGACCGGGCGGCGCGAGGAACGGGGGTCGACGGAGGACGGCCGACTCCTCTCGCCGGTGCGGGTCGGCGCGACGCGCCGCTGCGGCGGCCGCCGACACGTCGGGAGCGCCGACCGATGACGGCGGTCGCGGTCGTGCACATGGACCTCATGTCGAAAGGCGGCGGTGAGGCAGTGGCCATGAACGCCATCGAGGCTCTCCAGGACGACTACGACGTCACTCTGCTCACCCTCACCGACCCCGACGTCGGGGCGTTGAACCGGTACTTCAACACCGACGTCGACCCCGACCGGCTCTCGGTCAGGCGGGCCGGTCGGCTGGCGCCGGCGCTCAACCGCCGGTTCGGCGTGAAGTACTACGTGCTCCAGAACGCCCTGCTCGGGCAGTACGCCCGCCGGCACGCCGACGAGTTCGACCTGCTCGTGAGCACCATCAACGAACTGGGCCTCCCGGCCGGCTCGATCGAGTACATCCACTTCCCGTTCGACTGGCGCGTGAGCCTCGACAACCGGGGGGACATCTTCCACCCCGTCGTCGAGGACGGCTCCCTCTACGAGCGCCTCTGTACGACGATCGCCGGGGTCGACCCGGCCGACATCCGGGAGAACGCCGTCTTCGCCAACTCGGAGTGGACGGCCGACTGCTTCGATGAGGCGTACGGGAGCCGCCCCGAGGTGCTCCACCCGCCCATCGACACGAGCGAGTTCACCCCGCTGCCGTGGGAGCGACGCGAGGAGGGGTTCGTGACTGTGGGCCGCATCGAGCGCAGCAAGCGCATCGCCGAGCTCGTCGGCATCGTCGACGGGGTCCGCGAGCGCGGCCACGACGTGCACCTCCACGTCGTCGGCCCGACGTACGACGAGGCGTACCGCGACGTCCTCGAGTCGATGGCCGCGACGCGGCCGTACGTCGAGCTCGAGGGCGAGCTGTCGCGGTCGGAGCTCGTCGGGATGATCTGCTCGCACCGGTACGGCATCCACGGCAAGGAGCACGAGCACTTCGGCATGGCCGTAGCCGAGCTCGCCGCCGGCGGGGCCATCCCGTTCGTCCCGTCGAGCGGCGGCCAGCACGCCATCGTCGGAGACGACGAGCGGCTGCTCTACGCGTCGGCGGCCCAGGCGGTCCAGCGGATCGACCGCGTCCTCTCCGACCGGACGCTGCAGCGCGAGCTCCGGATGAGCACGCGGGAGATCGAGCGTCGGTTCGGCCGGGACCGGTTCAAGGTGCGTATCCGCGAAGCCGCCGCCGCGGCGCTCGGCCAGCCGCCCCCGCGCCCGGCGCCGGTGGAGCGGCCGGTCGGCGAAGCCCGGGCGGTCGACGACTGACCGCGCCACCCCGTCGCCCCCGCGACGGCCTGTCCCGGACGACCCGAGTCGGCCAACGGACGCCTGGAGACGGTGCCCAGCCGCCGGCGAGAAAGATTGAAGTGACTCACCGGCCAACCGCCGGGTGTAAAGTGAACCCTACTGGCGACCGCTGTGAGTGCAAGGTCGGACGCGTCATCGAGGCGGTCGGGCTGACGGGGATGAACGGGGAGCTCGCCGCCCGGCGCGAGGGCGAGGCGGGCGAGCCGGCCAGCCTGCGGGAGCTGACCGACCGCTTCAACCGGGCGGTCGTCCGGCGGGCCGTCGAACGGGCCGGGGGGAACCCACTCGACGGCGAGGTAGCGAACGCCTATCGGCTCCTCACGGACGACGACGTCAGCCAGGGGTCGCGGGTCCGGGTCCGAAAACGGCTCGAGGGCGACGGCGTCGACCTCGACGCCGTCGAGGGGAACTTCGTCTCGCACCCCACCATGGGCAGCCACCTGGAGCGCTGCCTGGGGGTCGACCGCCCGGCGGCCGACGGGACCAGCATCCCGACGGCGCGGGACCGGATATTCAAGCTGCAGAGCCGGTCGGAGGCGGTCATCGGGAACACGCTCGACGGCCTGGCGTCGGCGGGACGCCTCGCCGCGGGCGACCTCGCCGTCGCCGTCGACGCCCAGATCATCTGCGAGACGTGCGGCGTCAACGGCGGGGTCGACGCGTTCATCGAGCGCGGCGGGTGCGACTGCGACCGGGAGAGCGACGACGGATGAGCTCGGCGGAATCGTCGGGCGCGGCGGTCCGGCTCGCCGCGTCGAACGTCGGCGGGATCGACGAGACGCGGGTCGAGCTCCGTCCGGGCGTGAACCTGCTGACGGGGCCGAACGCCTCGAACCGGACCTCCCTGCTGCAGGCGCTCATGGCCGCGCTCGGGAGCGACCGGGCGTCGCTCAAGGGCGACGCCGATGAGGGCCGGGTCGAGCTGGAGATCGGCGAGGCGACCTACACCCGGACCATCGCGCGGCGGGACGGCGAGCTGGTCTTCGGCGGCGAACCGTACCCCGGGGACCCGGAACTGGCCGACCTGTTCGCGTTCCTCCTCGAGTCGAACGACGCCCGGCGGGCCGTCGCGAGGGGCGAGGACCTCCGGGAGATCATCATGCGGCCCGTCGACACGGCGGCCATCCAGGCCGAGATAGCGGAGCTCGAGGCGAGGCTGCGCGACGTCGAGTCGGCGCTGGACGAGCGGGACCGGCTGCTGGACGAGCGAGATTCGCTGGAGGCCGACCGGGGCGAACTCGTCGAGCAGATCGACGAGACGGCGGCGGCGCTCGACGACAAGCGGGCGGAGATCGACGCGGCCGACGCCGAGCTCGAGGCGACGCGCGAGCGCGAGGCCGAGCTTGAATCGAAGCTGGCGGCGCTCCGGGAGCGGCGCTCGACGCTCGAGGACGTCCGCTTTCGGCTCGAGACCGAACGGGAGACGGTCGACGGCATCGAGGCCGAGCTCGCGGGCATCGAGGACGAGCTGGACGCCGGCGACGGCTCCGCGGCCGAGGACATCGAACAGCTGGACGAGCGCATCGACGATCTGCGGGACCGACGGCGCGGCCTCGACTCGAAGCTCAACCAGCTGCAGACGCTCGTCCAGTTCAACGAGGAGATGCTCGACGGCACGCCGGAGGGCGGCGCGGACGTGCTTGAGTCGTCGGCCGGTTCGGCCGACGACGTGCCGGGCCGCCTGCTCCCGGAGGGCGACACGTTCGTCTGCTGGACGTGCGGCGAGGAGACGACGCGGGCCGACGTCGAACGGACGCTCGAGCGCCTCCGCGACCGCCGGTCGGCCATCGTCCGGGAGCGAAGCGAGCTCGACGCCGAGCTCGACGAGGCGACGGAGCGGAAGGCGGAGCTCGCCGAACGGAGGCAGCGTCGGTCGTCCCTCGAGCGGCGCCGCGACGACCTCGAGGGGGAGCTCGAGTCCGCCGAGGACGAGATCGAATCGCTCGAGCGGCGGCGGGCGCGGCTCGTCGAGGCGATCGACGGCATCGAGGAGGAGATCGAATCGCTCCGCGAGGAGGAGTACGACGAGGTCGTCGACCTCCACACGGCGGCGAACGCGCTCGAGCTCGAGCTCGAAGGGCTCGAGTCGGAGCTCGAGGGGACGCGAGAGCGACTACGGGAGACGGCGGAGCGTCTCGACGAGATGGAGTCGCTGGAGGCCGAGCGGTCCGAGCTGCGGACCCAGCTGGAGGAGCGTCGGACGCGCATCGAGCGCCTCGAGGACGAGGCGATAGCGGCGTTCAACGGCCACATGGAGGCCGTCCTCGACGTGCTCGGCTACGAGAACATCGCCCGCATCTGGATCGAGCGTACGGAGCGAGCGGTGCAAGACGGCCGGCGAACCGAGCGCCGCGCGTTCTTCGAGCTGCACGTGGTGCGGGAGACGGCGGCCGGGGCCGCCTACGAGGACACCGTGGAGCACCTGAGCGAGAGCGAGCGGGAGGTGACGGGCCTCGTGTTCGCGCTCGCGGGCTACCTGGCCCACGAGGTACACGAGCAGCTGCCGTTCCTGCTCCTCGACTCCATCGAGGCCATCGACTCCGACCGGATCGCGAGCCTCGTGGAGTACGTCGGCGAGCACGCACCCTACCTGGTGGTGGCGCTGCTGCCCGAGGACGCCGAGTACCTGGACGACGGGCACCGACGGATCACGGACATCTAGGCGACCGGCAGTGTGACCCGTTCGGAAGCGTCGCGCCGCCGCCGGGTCGCGAGGGTTGGAGGGCCCGTGGGTCGTCAGCGGGGGGAGCGGTAAGAGTCTCGCGAGCGGCGAACACGGCTGTGCTGCGGCCCGTCGGCGGCGGGAGGGCGGTCGAAACACGGACGCGGGCGGGGACCCGTCGGCCGGGCGGCTACTGCATCTGGCGCTGCCCTTGCCCCTCCGGCCGGTGGCCGATGGAGTCGAGCAGTTTCCAGGTCGAGTCGGCCGCCCGGCGCAGGGTCGTGGCACATTCCTGGCAGTGCTCGTGCGGGTGGTTCGAGCATTCCCGGGCGCACTCCTCGGCGGCGTGGGCGAAGGTCTCCGCGACGTCGGGGCCGTAGACGGAGTCGCGGGCGATGAAGCGCACGTTCTGCATGGCGAGGTCGGCGACGTCGCGACAGAGCCGGACGCACTCCGCCATCTGGGCCCCCTCGTCGAGGCACTGGTCCGCGCACCACTCGCAGACCATGGCCGACTGGACGAAGTCGTGCATGGCGAGGCGCATCTCGCCCGAGAGTGCGTCCTCCAGGGTGAGCCCCATCTGCTGTCCGGTCGTCTCGCCGGCCTGGTGTCCGGTCCGGGACGTCCCCATCCCCTGGCTCCCTCGCTGGGTGCTTGTCGTCCGTTCGATTCCGGGTCGCTGCTGGAACTGTTGGTAGGCCATGGACCGACCTCAGAGCTCCCGCTTCAGCCGGATTTCGTCGTCCGTGACGGCGTCGACCGACTCCCGTTCCAGCGGGTAGTCGTCCTCGTCGATGTTGTCCCACCCCAGCTTCGAGAGGATTCGGTCCCCGAGACCCGGGTCGGGATCGACGTACGCCGTCCCGTTCCGGACGCCGGAGACGACGCCGATCTTCTCGCCGTCCGCGTTCACGACTCGCTTGCCGTCGTCCTTCTCGGTGATGGTTCGTTGTGCCATTGTCCGGTCACTCTCGGTCGGTCTGCTCCTGGTCGCGGTCCTCCTCGTCTTCCTCGCGGTCCATCCGGCCCTCCTCTTCCGACTCTCCGCGCTGTCCTTCCATCTCCTCGCGTTCGCCGGCTTCCTCCCTGCGGCCCTCCTCCTGCTCGCTGGACCGTTCCGCTCCGCGCTCTCGCTGGCTACCCTCCTCCATGGATTGCGGGCTCCCCTCGCCCATCCGAGACCGCTCCGCGTCCCGCTGTCCCGCCCGGTCGGGGGAGATCGGTCCCTGGGCCTGCTGCTGTCGCCGTCCGGACGGCTGGTCCCCGGACCGAGCCTGCCGGGCCGGCTGCTGCCAGTCCTCCCGGCCCTGGCGCGATTGTTGCCCCCGGTGCTGCTGTCGCCCCTGGGGCTGCTGTTGCATGCCCTGCTGCGACGGCGACTGGTGCCCCTGGCCCTGATGCTGCGGGGGTTGACCCTGGTGCTGCTGTTGCCCCTGGGGCTGCGACTGGAATCCCTGGCCCTGGGACTGCTGCTCGAATCCCTGCTGCGAGCGCTGTTGGCCCTGCGACTGCTGCCCGTAGCCCTGCTGGGGCTGCTGGAAGCCCATCGTTGACTGCTGCTGGGGTTGCTGCTGGTAGCCCTCCTGGCCACGGGTGCCGTGCTGCTGCGAGCCTTGCTGGCCCATGGGTTGACCCTGCTGCCGGTGCTGCTGGCCCTGTCGCTGCTGCTCGAAGCCTCCCTGGCCCTGGGACTGGTGCCGCTGGGGCTGCTGTTCGAACCCCCCCTGTCCCTGGGGCTGATGCTGCTGGGGCTGACCCTGGTGCTGCTGTTGCCCCTGTGGCTGCGACTGGAATTCCTGGCCCCGCGGCTGCTGATAGCCGCCCTGACCGCCCTGCTGCTGCCGGGACTGCTGGTGGGAACCCGACTGGTACCCCTGGCCGCCCGTCTGCTGCCACTGCGGCTGGCCCTGGTGCTGGCCGTAGCCTTCCTGTGGCTGCTGGAAGCCCTGCTGTCCCTGGGACTGCTGGGTGTACGGTTGCCCCTGTGGCTGGCCGTGCTGCCCGTGCTGCTGGCCCTGGGGCGGCTGCTGGTACCCGCCCTGGCCCCGGGACTGGTGCTGCTGGGGCTGTTGCTGGAACTCTCCTTGACCTCGGGGCTGGCCTTGTTGCTGGAAGCCTCCCTGGCCGTGGGACTGGCCCTGTCGGCCCTGCTCTCGCTGCGGTCGGTCGGTGGAACGGTGTGATCGCGGTTCCTGCGGGTCTCGTCCGTGCATTTGTCGTGTCCGTTGGCTGTAGCGGCGCTGTCGGCCTCGCTGCTCCGGTCCCTGGCCGCCGGTCCGGGTGTCGTAGCGACGTTCGAAGCGTCTCATTGTTCTATATGCCCGCGGCAGGCGGACGGTGGGACACCGATGAGCCAGTTAGTTATAGGCCGCGTAGCTATCTCCACCGAACGAAAATTCTCGCCCGTCGTCGGGAAACGTCGGGTTACCGGGCCTAATCGAACCTTTCGGTGATACGTTCCGGGGGAGACGAGCGGGGCCTCGCCATCGACCGTGACCCGGGCCCGCCGCCCGGCCCCCGACGGGGGGCAGATTGAACTTTCCTCGCGGGAGACGTTCGGACGATGGACGTGGTCAACCCGGCGACCGGCGAGCGGGTAGAATCGTACGACGAGGACGACGAGGCGGCCGTCGACGAGGCGCTCGACCGCGCGACGGCCGCCTACGAGTCGTGGCGGCAGCGCCCGCTACGCGAGCGAACGGCGCTCGCCCGGTCGGCGGCGGACGTCCTGCGGGAGCGACAGGAGGACCTGGCCGACCTCATGGCCCGGGAGATGGGCAAGCCCGTCCGCCAGGGCGCGGCCGAGGTCGAGAAGTGCGCGTGGGTGTGCGAGCACTACGCGGAGCACGCGACCGCGTACCTCGAGGACGAGCACCATCCGGGGCCGCCCGGCTCGACGGTGAAGACCACGTTCGAGCCGCTCGGGCCGGTGCTCGCCGTGATGCCGTGGAACTTCCCGTTCTGGCAGGTGTTCCGGTTCGCCGCCCCGAACCTCGCGGCGGGGAACGTCGGGCTGCTCAAGCACGCCTCGACCGTTCCGGGCTGCGCCAGGGCCATCGAGGACCTCCTCGATGCCGCCGGCTACCCCGAGGGTGTCTTCCAGTCCCTGCTCATCCCGTCGGAGCGCGTCGAGGACGTCGTCGCGGACGACCGGGTGGCCGCGGCGACCCTCACCGGGAGCGGGGGCGCCGGTCGGGCCGTCGCGTCCACGGCGGGCGAGCACCTGAAGAAGACCGTCCTCGAGCTCGGCGGGAGCGACCCGTACGTCGTGCTCGACGACGCCGACGTCGACGCCGCCGCCGAGACCGGCGCGTGGGCCCGGAACCAGAACGGCGGCCAGTCGTGCATCGCCGCCAAGCGGTTCGTCGTCCACGAGCGTGTCTACGACGCGTTCGTCGACGCGCTCGTCGAGCGGTTCGAGGGCTTCACCGTCGGCGATCCGATGGACGCGGCAACGGACGTCGGCCCGCAGGCCAGCCGGGACCTGCTCGCCGACCTCCACGACCAGGTCGAGCGGAGCGTCGACGCGGGCGCGACGGTCGCCACCGGCGGGGCGCCGCTCGACCGACCGGGGGCGTACTACCCGCCCACCGTGCTCGTCGACGTGCCGCCCGGCTGCCCGGTCGACACCGAGGAGGTGTTCGGGCCCGTGGCGGCCGTCTACGGCGTCGCCGACGAGGACGAGGCGGTCGAGAAGGCCAACGACACCGCGTTCGGGCTCGGCGCCAGCGTCTGGACGGCCGACCGCACCAGGGGCGAGCGGGTGGCCTCGCGCATCGAGGCCGGCTGCGTGTACGTCAACCAGCTGGTCAAGTCGGACCCGCGCGTCCCGTTCGGCGGGGTCAAGCAGTCCGGCTACGGTCGTGAGCTGTCGGAGGCCGGCATCGAGGAGTTCGTCAACCGGAAGACGGTCTGGATAGAATGAACGCCGCCGAGCTACTCGTCGCGTGCCTCGAGCGGGAGGGCGTCGAGCGCGTGTTCGGCCTGCCCGGCGAGGAGACGGAGGACCTCCTCTTCGCGCTGCGGGACTCGGACGTCGCGTTCGTCCCCGTGCGACACGAGCAGGGCGCGGCGTTCATGGCGGACGTCCACGGCCGGCTCACCGGGCAGGCCGGCGTCTGCCTGTCCACCCTGGGTCCGGGCGCGACCAATCTGCTGACCGGGGTGGCGGACGCGCACCTCGACAAGAGCCCGCTGGTGGCCATCACCGGGCAGGGCGGGCTGGAGCGGCTCCACCAGGAGAGCCACCAGGCCATCGATATCGTCGACCTCTTCCGGCCGGTGACGAAGTGGAGCGCGCAGCTCGACGACCCGGACATCGTCCACGAGTCGGTCCGGAAGGCGTTCAAGCTCGCCGAGCACGAGAAGCCCGGCGCGACCCACCTCGAGCTCCCGGAGGACGTCGCCGCCGAGCGAGCGAGCGTCCGGCCGCTCGAACCGAGGGGGCGGGTGCCCGGGCCCCGGCCGAACCCCGACGCCATAGACGAGGTCGCCGACCGGCTGGTGGCGGCGGACCGGCCGCTGGTCGTCGCCGGGAACGGCGCCGTCAGGACGCGAGCGTGGGCGCCGCTCCGCCGGCTGGTCGAGGAGACGGGCGTCCCGGTCGTCTCGACCTACATGGGCAAGGGCGCGGTCTCCGACGAGGACCCCCGCTCGTTGATGACGCTCGACTCGGGCGAGCGGAACGAGGCCCAGGCCGCCATCGCCGGGGCCGACCTCCTGGTCACGGTCGGCTTCGACATCGCCGAACACGATCCGGCCGACTGGCACCGGACCGAGGACACGCCGGTCGTCCACGTCGACAGCCAGCCGGCCGAGGTCTACGCGGCCTACGATCCCGCGGTCGAGGTCGTCGCGGACGTCGAGCTGGCGCTCGACGACCTGGTCGACCGGACGGCGGACCGCCTGTCGGTCGACGGGGGGTGGTACGCGGCCCAGCGCGAGGGCATCGTCGAGGCCGCCTCGACGGAACCGGGTCCGGCGCCGCCGTTCAGCGTCGCCGGGGTCCTCCCGCTGCTCCGCGAGGCGATGGCCCCGGCGGACGTTCTCGTCTCCGACGTTGGCAAGCACAAGCTGGTCATCGCCCGGAACTTCCCGACGTACGAGCCGAACACGTGCCTCATCTCCAACGGGCTGGCGAGCATGGGTATCGCCGTCCCCGGGGCCATGGCCGCCGACCTCGCGCTCGACGTGGACGTGGTGGCCGCGACCGGCGACGGCGGCTTCCTGATGAACGCGGCGGAGCTCGAGACGGCTGTCCGCGTCGGCTGTGGCTACACGGTCGTCGTCTTCACCGACGACGAGTACGGGGTCGTCGCCGAGCACCAGCGGGCGCACCGGGGCGCGTCGTTCGGCACCGACCTGACGAACCCGGACTTCGTGGCGTTCGCCGAGAGCTTCGGGATCGACGCGTTCCGGCCGTCGTCGCCGGCGGACCTCGAGGCGGCACTCGGGACGGTCGGCAGCGACGAGATGACGCTCGTCGAGGTACCGGTGGCGTGAGGCGCCGGAGTCGATACCGACCGGTGCCGGCCGGGGGCTTCGCGAGACGGACGCGGGCGTGCTGCTACTCGCCCCCGCGAGCCGCGGTGCGTTCGCGAACCGGACGGCGGTCGAGAAGGAGCCTCGCGCCGTCGGCGACCGTCACTGCGGTACCAGCTGCGTCGTCTCCAGGCTGAGCGCGTCCTCGGCGGCGTCGCTGCAGCGGTCGCAGAGGTGCAGCCCCGCGAGGACCTCGTTCCCGTCCGGGTGCTCGTTCATCAGGACGACGGCGATCTTCATCCGGGGCGCCGCGTCCGTGATGGTCGTTCCGCACCGACTGCAGTCGATTCGGTTCATGGTGGTTCGCCGGTGTCTCCGTCGTCGCCGGAGCGTCCTCGCTCGCCGGCGTCCCGTGGCTCGCCGGTCTGCCTTCCCGGCCGGCGTCGCACGGCCGGGCGGACGGCGAGGCGTCCCTCGGCCGGCTCCCCCGGGCGACGGGGCCGGGCGACGTATCGGCGGGCGACCCATCGCAGCTACGTCGCCGAGCGGGAAAGCTCCTTCCCCGGACGCGGTCGAACAGCCACCGCGGTGCCGACGCGTCGGCGCGCGACGGAGAGACAAGGTTTTCTATACCCGGCCGGTACCCTCGTCGACCAACCGATGTCCGACGACGTCCAGCATTCGCTCGGGAGTGGGTGGGACCCGCGTCGCTCGAGCCCAGCCGAGTATCGCGTGGTCCACGATCCGGAGAGCGCCGCCGCCGTCAGCACGACCGTCGTACACGCTCTGGCGGACGTGATGGGGGTCGACGTCACCGACGCCGGATTCGTCCTGTATGACAGCGTCGATCCGGACGCCCTCGACCGGATCTTTTCCGAGCCACGCGAGGGCGTGCGGCGGGCCCCGGGCCACGTCGCCTTCCTCGCGCGCGACCACCGGGTCACCGTCTACAGCACCGGTCAGATCGTCATCACCTCGCCCGACGGGTGAGGCTGCGCCGGCCGCCCGTTCCGTCGTTGCGACACCCGCCGCCCCTCGCCGCGATGGTGTTCGCCTGCCCGAGCCGTCTGCCATCTCGTACTGACGGCGCGGTTCGCCCTGGACCCCCGTGGTATCGCCACGGGCGCGACCACGTTCGAGGTCCGGCTGGAGCACGGACGCGCGGAGCTGACCGCCTGCGAGGACCGACTCGTGAGTCCACCATCCGTCCAGACCGTCGACGAGGGCGACGAGTCCATCCACGTCCGGTTTCGGGACCCGGACGGCTCCGAGGAGATCCGAACGCCCGACTGGGCCAGCGGGGCCGCCCGGTCGGTCTCCGAGGGGTCCGAGGTCCGAACCGGTAAGCGCGAGGACGGCGACGAGCGGGGTACAGAGCGTCCTCGCGAAGTCGAACGTCGGCGAGGACAGGGCGGTCGAGCAGGCCGAGCGTATCGTCGAGAAGATCGAGCCCTGACCGCCGGCACGCTCGATTCCGTGCCGTCGTCTCGGGCCCTCGCCGACCGGAGCGGTCGACCCCCGGCCGTCAACGGCCGGGGTCGGGCTCGTACGCCTCCCCGACGACCATCCGGAGCGCCCTCGGCCGCACGGCGAGCGAGAGCGCCCGGCGACGGACCATCTCCCCGTCGAGGCTGAAGCTGATCGGCTCGGGCTCAAGGGCGGTGATCTCGACCGTCGACGCCTGCAACCGGGTCACGTGCCGGGCCTCCTCGCCGAGGAGCCGCTCGGCGACGGCGTCGCCCATCAGGTCCACCGTGGATACGTCCTCGATGATGGCGACGTCGAACCGGCCGTCCTCCATGTCCGCCTGGTCGTCCCCGTCCGCCGCGAACCGTCGCCCGTTCCCGACCAGCACGCAGATGGCCTCGCCCGACCAGCGCTCGGTCGTCCCCTCGTCGTCGTGGACGGTCACGGAGAGCCGGAGCCCCTCGAACGACGCCACCGACCGGAGCGTGGTGAACACGTAGGCCAGGACGCCGAACCGCTCCTTCAGCTCGGACGACGTCTCGCCGCTCGCGTCCGCGGTCAGGCCGCCGACGCACGAGTTGACGAACGGCCGGTCGTCGGCGAGCCCCAGGTCGATGCGGCGCCGGTCGCCGGATTCCAGCGCCTCGAAGCCCTCGTCGACCGACCCGATCCCGACGTTCCCGGCGAAGTTGTTCCCGGTTCCCGCGGGCACGACGCCCACGGTGACGTCCCCGAGAGCGCCCGCCTCCCGAACCCCCCGCACGACCTCGTTCAGCGTCCCGTCGCCGCCCGCGGCCGCGACGACCGACGCGTCCCCGGCGGCCTCCCTCGCGAGGGCTACCGCGTCCCCGGCGGCCTGCGTCTCCACGACGCGATACCCTCGAAGCGCCGCCCGGTGGCGGACCCCGTCGGCGTGCGAGGCGCTGCCGCTCTGTGGGTTGAGGACGACGACCGTATCCGATGATTCGGGCGCTGGCATCGGGGCGGCTCCCGCCCGCGGCACTCCCCGGAGCGGTGTGGTGGACAAACGGCATCCACGGTTAAGAAGGTGGGGTTCGCCCGCGTGGCAGCCGACGCTTTCGCGCGCCAGCCGCCGGGCCGACCGGGGTATGTGGCGTATGACTAAGCCGCGGCCTGCTCAAACACGTGGCGGTGTCATCCATGGTTTCGATCGGGTACGCCCTCTCGAGCGAGGAGCACGGACCGAGCCAGCTGGTCGACAACGCGGTCCGGGCCGAGGAACGCGGCTTCGATTTCGCGCTCGTCTCCGACCACTTCCATCCGTGGATCGAGCGACAGGGGAACAGTCCCTTCGTCTGGAGCGTCATCGGCGGCATCGCCGCCGAGACGGACTCCCTCCGCCTCGGCACCGGCGTGACCTGCCCCATCGGACGACTCCACCCGGCCATCGTCGCGCAGGCGGCGGCCACGGCGGCGGCGCAGCTGCCCGACCGCTTCTTCCTCGGCGTCGGGACCGGTGAGAACCTGAACGAGCACGTGCTCGGCGACCGGTGGCCCCCGTACCCGCTCCGGCTGTCGATGCTGGAGGAGGCCGTCGAGGTGATCCGCCGGCTCTGGGAGGGGGAGGAGGTGACGTTCCGCGGCGAGCACTTCGTCGTCGAGGACGCCCGGCTGTTCACGATTCCCGAGACGCTCCCGCCCGTCCACGTCGCCGCCTCGGGCACGCACACGGCGACCGAGGCCGGTCGGTTCGGCGACGGCCTCGTCAGCACGGCCCCCGATGCCGACGTCGTCGACGCCTTCGCCGAGGACGGCGGCGGGGACGCCCCGACCTTCGGGCAGCTGACCGTCTGCTGGGCCGACGACGAGGACGAGGCCGTCGAGACGGCGCTCGAGTGGTGGCCGAACGCCGCCCTGCCCGGGCAGCTCGGGCAGGAGCTGCCCACGCCGGCGCACTTCGAGCAGGCCTGCCAGCTGGTGGACGAGGACGATATCGCCGAGCAGGTGGTCTGCGGGCCCGACCCGGAGCGCCACGTCGACGGCATCCGGGAGTTCGTCGACGCGGGGTTCGACCACGTCTACGTCCACCAGGTCGGGCCTGACCAGGGTAGCTTCATGGACGCCTACCGGCGCGACGTCCTGCCGGCCTTCGAGTAGCCGCGGCGTGCCCGTCCTCGATAAGTACCGTGCCCGGTCGCTCACTCGGCCTCGGCGAGCGTGAACTCGCCCGAGCCGAGCGAGTACCGCGAGACCGTGACGATGCGTGACATGTACGCGCTAAGGAGGACGTACGGGGAGAGCGCGACGACGAACGCGACGCTCACGTACAGCAGCCGGGGCTGGATGCCGAACGCTGTGACCGACGGGAACAGGCCGGCGTCGATGGCGAGGAGCACGTAGGACGTGAAGACGATCACCGGGAGCGCGAGCGCGAGCAGGTCGCCCGAGAGCTTCCGGACCTCCCGTCTGTAGTACAACGTCGTGAAGTGATTCTGCCCGGTGACGTACGACTTGAGGACCTCCATCAGGTCGGACAACGCTCGCTCCTCCGACTCCCGCAGCGAGTGCCGGTACGCCTCGCGGATGCGCCGCGCCGAGTGGACGTGTCCCGCGGCGTCGTAGTCCAGACCGGCCAGCAGGAGCGCCGAACCGCGACGGCGGTCGGCCTGGAGCCGTCGCTCGGCGGTCGCCACGCCGTCCTCCAGGGCGTCGACGAGCGCCGAGAGCTCCCGGCGCAGTTCGTCGTCCTCGACGGTCGCCGCGCTCCGCCGGAGCTCGTCGGCCTGTTCCTGTATCGCTCGGAGCACGAACCGGAAGAACGCGCCGACCTCGGGCGGGCTCGTCGCCGTACCCGCGTGCTCTTCCAGCCTGGACCGGAACTCGAACGAGTCCTCGAGCCGGGACTGTTTCGTCCACAGTGGCCCGATCTCCTGGACGAGCACAGCCGTGTTTATCGAGAGCACGACCGAGACGAAGAGGATGATCCCGCCCAGGAGCGTGTTGAACAGCGACTGGACCGCCCGCGTCTCGGTGACCAGGGTCTCCATCTCCAGCTCCCAGACGCTGCCGACGGCGAGCAGCGCGACGAGGATGAGCGTCGAGAGCAGCACCGTGATGCTCCGGCGGCTCCCGCTCAACAGCAGCCACCGGGCCGGACGGCGGCTGCGACGACGCTCGGAAGGCCGTCGAGCGCCGTCGGACCCCTCGCCGCGGCGCATGGCGTGCGGACGCACGGCCACTCCTCACAAAAGTAGGAACCTCCTTCCGGTCGGCCGTTCGCGTCGCGGGGGCCGAGCGGCCCCGCCTCGTGTGGGCAGCCGTCCGGACCGGGTGGGCGAGGTGCCCGTTCGACGCCGCCGTCGGCCCCGACGCGGCGGGCGGCGGCCGCTCGTCGACGCCCGGCCGACCCGCGCCAGGTGCGACGCTGTCGGACGGAAGTAAACGTGCATCGAATCTCCCGGCCGCGTCGGGGCGGAAGGGGTTGACGGGCCCCGTCCGCCCGGCAGTGGTCGGAGGTCGACGACTCTCACCTCCGACTGCTCGAAGCGGCCGCCGGGTCGACCCGGATTCGTGCCCGGCACGGCGAAACCGCTCGTTCCACCGGCGTGGACGTGAATCGTTCGGGCCACGCTACCGGCACGCCCCGGGTGCCGCCGACCCGGTGACCGTCCGCGGGTCTGCCTTCGGGGACGGACCCGCGGCCAGCGGTCGTCCCCCCGTCGACGGACTCCTCGGGCCCTGGGCGCAGGGTCGGACCCCTCCCCCCGGCGCTCGATTCGGCGCCATCGCCTCCGGACGTCGAGATAGATAAGATGATTAGACGGATAATTATGTCTGAATCCATGCTCTGACGGCCTCCATCCGCGAGAGCGCTCCAGCGGCGACCCGCCCGCGAGCGGCTCCTGCCTGGTCACCGCCCGCGCGGAACGGCGGCCGGAAGGATGTCCCTACTGTCGGTAGAAAGACCTTAATAGGGGTGTCTCCTGCTTACCGGGAGCCTCGGGGCGTCGTCCGTGAAGCGCCGGAAGTTCCTGCTCGCGGCGGGCATCGCGGGTTCGCTCAGCGTGACCCGCGGCTGGGCGAGGCCGTCCGGACGCGCGCTGGACGTCAAGGTCTGGTTCCACGACGAGGCGGCCGGGTATCCCGACATCGGCGACCGCGTCTCTGGCTACGTTCGGCGGGCACTCGAGCCGACGGGGCGCGACGTAGCGGTCGCGTTCGGCCGCTCGACGGTCGCCATCGACGCCGACCGGTGGACGCTCATGCGCCAGGCGTGGCCCCGGATGGTCCTCTCGGGCGTCGTCGGCGCGGGGTCGGTGGCCCCCGCCCGCGACGTCAACCTGCTGGTGACAGACGACGCGATCGACGGCGACTGGGCCGGATACGCCACGAGCAACATCGCGGCCGTCGGGGGCGCGAGACACCTCGCGGCGATGCCGCCGGCGGAGCAGTCGCCGACCGTGGTCGACCACACCGTCCCGGCGGCCGTCTCCCAGCTGTTGCTCCACGAGTGTGGTCACGCCCTCGGGCTCGAACACCGGCACGGGACGCTCGCCGTCGAGGGGGACGCGGCCATCGCGAGCCCGATGGTCGGCACGTACCCCTGGGCCGACGACTCGGTTCGACGCCGGCAGTTCGGCCACGAGCGCAGCGCCTGCGGCGACCCCTATCCCGCGGTGGGCTCCGAGAAGCGCCGGCTGGCGCTGCGGTACGGCGACTGCGCCCGACGCGAGCTCGAGCGATACAGCGGCGGGCTGCTCCCGTAGCCCGGCCCGGCAGCCGGTCAGCCGGGACGGGGGCCTTCACCGGGGTCGGGCGCGGATTGCGGCGGGGTCGGGGCCCGACCGGTGGGCTCCGGCCGGTCCTCCCCCGCGAGGAGCCGCTCGGCGCGCGAGCGGTCCTCGGGGAAGCCGACGTCCACCCGCCAGCCGTCCATCCGGACGGCGTCGATGGTGCGACCCGAGCGGATGAGCAGGTCCACGGCGTCGGGCAGCTCGTACTCGCCGCGGTCGGAGGGCTGGACGAGGTGGCAGGCGTGGAAGATGGCCGGGGAGAACGTGTAGAAGCCGGTCATCACGAGGTTCGACGGCGGCTCCTCGGGCTTCTCGACCAGCTCGACGATCTCGCCGGACCCGTTGATCCGGCAGACGCCGTACCGGGACGCCTCCTCGATGGGAACCTCCTCGACGAGGAACGCGGCGTCGGCACGGTCCGCCCGCTGTCGCTCGACCACGTCGCGGAGGTTCGCCCGGAAGACGTTGTCGCCGAGCATGAGCACGAAGTCGTCGTCGACGTGGGGTTCGGCCGCGAGGAGCGCGTGGGCGAGGCCCAGCTGGTCGCGCTGGTGGGCGTAGGTGATCGGCGCTCCCCGATACCCGTCGCCGTATCGCTCGATGATCTGCTCCTTCCGATAGCCGACGACGACCACGAGCTCGTCGACGCCGAGGTCCACGAGGTCGTCGAAGACGTGCTCGACGAGCGGACGGCCGTCGACCTCGACCAGCGCCTTGGGTTTCTCGTCGGTGAGCGGTCGGAGGCGCGTGCCCTTCCCCGCCGCCAGCACGACGGCCTTCATCGGCAGCCTCCGGGTCGCGCGGTCGGCACGGTCATGAGACCACGACCACGGCGACGAGGAGCGAGTTCGAGATGGCCGCCAGGGCCCAGGGGAGCGCGAGGCACGCCGGGACGAGCGCCTGGAACTTCCGGGGGATCACGGCCCAGCCGACGATGGCGACGGCCACCGAGAATCCCTTGAGCGCGCCGAGCGCGGCGTAGCCGAAGCGGTCGAACAGTCCCGCGGCGATCGGGTTCATCTCCTGGAGGCCCAGGTGGAGCCCGTACGAGGTAGACGCCAGGTCGAGGACGAGTGCGGCCAGCGCGACGGTCCACAGGGCCCGTTCGTGGGCCGTTCCCCACGCCCCGAGCTGCTCGAGCCTGAGCGTCAGCTCCCGGGGCGTGGCATCCGAGATTGCGGCGGTCGGGGTCATTGGTCGAGGGACGGCACGAATCGAACCACGCCGTCGACCAGACACAGGGCGAGCCCGACCATTGTTACGTGGAACCTAGCCGACCCGTCGAGCTCGGCGGACGGCCCGCGGCGAGGTGGCAGACGCCCACGCCCGGGCGACGATTGGACGCGATTGTTAGAACCTTTATGTGCTTCGTGGGGCACGTGACGGACCGAGGATGATAGTGGAAGAAAAGCAGACCACGGACCTCGAGCCGGTGTACGACCCGGACACCGGAGCGTACCACGTCGAGTACGAGCCGGCGGGGCCGGTCTCGTTGGAGTTCACCGTCGTCAGTGCCGTCGGGGCGCTCGGCGGCGCGCGGGAGACGGCCCTCGACGACGTCCTCTACGACTGCGTCGATCCGGACGCCATAGACACCCTGCTCGAGACGTCGGGAGACCGGCGCCGGACGGCGCCCGCCGGCGTCTGGTTCCGGTTCGCCGGCCACTGGGTGGTCGCCCGAACGGGCGGAGATATCGCGGTCTACCCGCCCGGGATCGAACCGCCGAGAGTCCCGCCCGCCCCCGGTCCGGACCGCTGAACGACGGGCCGGTCGCCGGACGCTCGTCGCGCCCGCCCGCCCCGCTGCCGCCGCTGCCCCGGACGAACGGCACGCGTCACCATCGCCTGACGACGGGGTGCAGCGGGAGTATGATGTATCTAACAATGGGTAGGTAGCCGCTAACGGAGCTGTGCCCCGGTCGCGAACCCTCCCGGCCGGCTCCGCGCGGAACGGCGGGGAAGAGACCGGACCGGCCCGCGCCCCCTCGGGAGGTCAGTGCGTGCGGGACGGCTCCTCCCTCCCGTCGCCGTCGTTCGGATCCTCGGCGGCGGTTCGAGTCGTCGCCCCGGTGACCGTGACGATCCTGGTCCTGCTCGCCGTCGCCGGCGCCGTCGTGGTCGCCGCGCCCGCCTGTGCTGACGGGCCTCCCGACGGGGGACCGCGAACGCCGGCGAGCGACACCCCGCCGTGCGGGGCCGACGGTGGGGAGCCAGAGGCGCGACGCCACGCCGCGGCCGCCACGGCGGTGGCCGAACGAGCCGGGGCGCCGGCGGAACGGCGCGAGCCCCACGCCGGCCGCCAGCGGGCTTCCGGACCACCGCGGAGGGCCGCGGGCGGCGCGGACCGGCGGGGCCCGCCCGCGCGTGCCGGGACGGATGCAGCGAACGTCCGGGGGAACGGACCTCCGGAGAAGCGGTCGCAGTACGCACCGGTTCGCCGCAGCCACCTGCTGTCGGGGGCGCCGGCGCCGAACCGGGCGACCACCGCCGTCGCCC
>CAZVOR010000015.1:5817-25071 GCA_964628745.1 uncultured Halobacteriales archaeon | reverse complement strand
AGGTCTTCGTCAACACGGCCGACGACTACGAGTCGGGCTCCATCTACCTCACCGTCACCGGCACGAGCGCCGAGCAGGGCGACGACGGCTCCGTCGGCCGGGGCAACCGCGCGAACGGGCTCATCACCCCGAACCGCTCGATGAGCATGGAGGCGACCAGCGGCAAGAACCCCGTCAACCACATCGGCAAGCTCTACAACCTGCTCTCGACGGACATCGCCCGGGACGTCGTGGCGCAGGTCGACGGCATCCGGGACCTACGCATCCGACTGCTCAGCCAGATCGGCCGGCCCATCGACCAGCCGCACGTCGCCGACGCCCACGTCGTCACCGAGGACGGCGTCGAGCTGGCCGACATCGCGGCGGACGTCCGCGAGATCGTCGACGCCGGGCTGGCGGGCGTCACCGACGTCACCGAGCGGGTCATCGCGGGCGACATCTCTACCTACTGAGGCCGGCCTCCCCGCGTTCCGAGGCTCGTGACGCCGACCACCACGCCTTTGGCCCGTCCCGCGAAGGGACGACCATGCTCGTCGGTCGGCTCCGGACGGCGCTGTTCGGCACCGCCGCGTGGCTCGGCGGCTACGTCGCGACGCTGCTCCTCGTCGTCGCGGGCGTGGCCGGAAGCGGCGGCTCCATCGGCGGCGCCGCCAGGACGTTCCTCGCGGCGAACGCCGTGCTCCTCGGCGGGGGTACCGGGCCGGCCTGGCTCGTCATCGTCCCGGTCGTCGCGCTCGCGCTCGCGGGCCTCGGCGTCGGCCGGTCCACGACCGGCGGCCTCGTCGGCCGGCTCCGCGGGCTGCTGGCCGCCGTCAGGCCGTCCGGCCGCTCGGCGCCGCGGCGGGCGGCCGCCGCCGGGGCGCTCCTGGCGGCCGGCTACGGCCTCACCGGCGCCATCGCGGCGGTCGCCATCGGGGAAGGGGTCGGAAGCGCGCTCGTCTCGGGGCTGCTCCTCGGCCTGGTCGTCGCCGTGCCGGCGGCCGTGCTCGCCGCGCGCCGATGAGTCCCGAGGGGTCGAAACCCCTTTCCTCCGACACGCCGTCCCGACGGACGACCCCCGTGCGATGACCCGCGTCTGCCTGGTCGGCGACGACGACGTCGACCTCTGCGCCGAGCTCCTCGCGTCGGAGACCGCCCGCGACGCGCTCTCCGCCTACGAGCTCGCCGAGCCGTACGCCAACTGCGTCGCCGTCGAGACCATCAGCCTCGGCGCCGCGGTGTCGCTCTGCAACGACCTGAACTGGTACCTCCGGCGCTACGTCGCGGACGCCATCGTGCTCGAGCCGTCGGTCAGCGCGCGCGAGTGGCTCTCGCGGGCGCTGGCGACGGCGGTGCGGAACGAGCGCGTCGAGCCGGCGGAGACGGGCACCTTCCTCATGATCTACGGCGTCGTCGCGCCCGAGGCGGGCGACGGTCCCGACGCGCTCGTCGAGCCCATGTTCGCCCGCCGGGTCGGCGGCGAGACGCCGGGATACGACCTCCGCGAGGTCGACGACACGCTCGTCGTGCGCGTCACGCCGGACGAGTTCGGCGCGTGAGCGGCGGACCCGCCCCGCGCCGTCAGTCGAACAGCCCCGTCGAGAGGTAGCGCTCGCCGCCGTCCGGGAACACCGTGACGACGAGGGGTCCGTCGTCGGCGCTCGCCACGCCTCCGCCGGCCGACCCGCCGTCGGCGGCGCGGTCCGCCGTCGCGTCGGCGCCCGCCGCCAGCAGGCGCTCGGCCGTCCGGACCGACGCGACCATCGCCGCGCCGCTGGACTGCCCGACGAGGAGACCCTCCTCGGCGGCCAGCCGGCGACACTCGGCCACGGCGTCCTCGAAGGCGACGGGCTCCACGCGGTCGACGAGGTCGACGTCGAGCAGGTCGCTGACGAAGCCCGGTCCCATGCCCTCGTAGCGGTCCTCGCCGGTCGGCCCGCCCGACAGGACGGCGTTCGACTCGGGCTCGACGGCGACGATCTCCACGTCGGGGAACACCTCGCGGAGCCGGCGGCCGGCCCCCGTGAGCGTCCCGCCCGTCCCGACCGCGACGACGAGGGCGTCGACGCGGCGGCCGTCGACCTGCTCTACGATCTCCGCGCCGGTCGTCTCGTAGTGCGCCCGGACGTTCGCCCCGTTCTCGAACTGGCGGAGCTGGACGGCGCCGGCCTCGGCCTCCAGCTCGTCGGCGCGCTCGCGGGCGTCGCTGATGTCGCCGTCGACGAGCTCGACCTCGCCGCCGTAGGCCCGTATCAGCCGCCGCCGCTCGGGCGACTTCGAGGCCGGCATCACCACCGTGAGCTCGTAGCCGAGCGCCGCGGCGGCGACCGCCAGGCCGACGCCGGTGTTCCCGCTGGTCGGCTCGACGAGCCGGTCGCCGGGCGCCAGGTCGCCCGCGGCCTCGGCGGCCCGGACCATGTACACCGCCGGGCGGTCCTTCGCGGAGCCGCCCGGGTTCTTCGACTCGAGCTTGGCCGCGATGGTCGAGCCGGGCGGGCCCCCCACCTCGACGAGCGGCGAGCCGATGGTGTCCAGGACGCTCTCGTCCATCGCGACGGCGTACGGCGCGGAGCCGTATATCGATGGTGGACCCCGGCAGAACTGCCGGCGGCCGGCGGGCGCGAGGGTTTTAGGGGTCGGGGGCCAACGGCGGGCCATGACCCTGCGGACACTGGTCCCGGCGGACGGCTGGGACCCGGCCGACCACGCCAGCGCGGTCGAGACGCTCGCGGCGCTCGAGGAGTCGTACGTCTTCCGCGTCTGGTGCGACGACGGCTGTTCCGACTGTCGGGCCCTCCTCCCGGCGTTCGGCGCCGCGCTCGAGGCGGCGGGCGTCGCGGACGACCGGGTCGTCCAGCACCCCACGGAGCGGCTGCCCGAGGGCCGAAAGCGTGGGCCGGCGGTCGAGGCGTACGACATCGAGCGCATCCCGACGGTCGTCGTCGAGCGTGACGGCGAGGAGGTCGCCCGGTTCGTCGAGGACGAGGGCGAGCCCATCGCGGAGCACCTCGCCGGCGAGCTGGCCGCGCTCGACGCGACGTCGTAGCCGGCGGGGCGCGTCCACGGCCCGCCGGCCCCGTCAGCCGGAGGGCACCTCCGCCGGCCCGGCCGAGCTCCCCTCCTCGAACCAGGCCAGCGCGTCCGCCGGCGAGTGCACCGGGGGCGAGCAGCTGAACGCCCGGCAGGCGTACCCCGTCGGCTCGCCGTCGCGCCGGTCCCGGCCGGCCCAGATGGGCGGCGCCTCGGCCAGCCCCAGCCGGTCGAGCCACGGCTCGAGGTCGGGCGGCCGGGGCGCGAGCAGCCGCCGGGGGAGGTCGGCCCGGCCGACGCTCGAGCGCCAGTCGGCCGGCAGCGATTCGGCGACGACCGTCAGCTCCTCCGAGCCCGCGACGTAGCGGTCGGCAGCGAGCGCCAGCGAGGCGTGCTCGAGGGGGTTCGACTCGACGCGCGGGCCGTAGCGCTCCAGCGCGCGCTCGGCGACGGTCGCGAAGCGGTCGTGCGTGACGAAGCCGTCGAGCTGCAGCAGGACGTCGACCGCCACGCCGGCGCTCGACGGCGTGGACTGGTCGGTCAGCTCCTGCGGCCGCGCGGCCAGCGACTCGCCGCTCGCCGGCGTGAAGTAGAGCGCGCCCGAGTCGGCGTCCCAGCACTCCTCGACGGCGGCGTCCGCCAGCTCGAGGGCGAACGCCAGCTCGTCGACGTCGCCGGTCGCCTGGTAGGCGTCGAGCGCGCCCCGGGCGAGGAAGGCGTAGTCCTCGAGGTAGCCGTCGACGCCGACCTCACCGCCCTCGAACCGGCGGGCGAGCCGCTCGCCGTCCCAGTGGTGCTCGCGGACGAACGCGAGCGCGTCCGTCGCGGTCCCGGCGTACGCGGGGTCGAGCGCCAGGCCGCCCTCCGCGAAGGCGCTCGCCAGCAGCCCGTTCCAGCCGGCCAGCACCTTCTCGTCGCGGGGCGGTCTGGGCCGCGACTCGCGGGCGGCGAATGCCTGCTCGCGCGCCCGATCGAGGGCCGCCTCGACCTCGTCGGCCGTCGTATCGCGCTCGGCCGCCAGGTCGTCGACGGTCGCCGAGACGCCGAGCACGGTCCGCCCCTCGAAGTTGCCCGCCTCGGTCACGCCGAACCGCTCGCGGAACAGCGCGGCGTCCGCGGGATCGTCGACCGCGGCGTCGACCTCGTCGGGCGTCCAGACGTAGAAGGCGCCCTCCTCCCGCTCCCCCTTGCGCTCGGATTGCGCGTCGAGCGTGCTGAAGAAGCCCCTGTCGGGGTGGGTCAGCTCCCGCTCGACGAACTCGAGGGTGCCGCGCGCGACGTCGGCGTAGCGCGGGTCGCCGGTCGCCCGGAACCCCGCCAGGTACGCCCGGGGCAGCTCGGCGTTGTCGTAGGCCATCTTCTCGAAGTGGGGGACCGTCCAGGCCGGGTCGGTCGAGTAGCGGTGGAAGCCGCCGCCGACGTGGTCGTAGAGGCCGCCGGCCGCCATCGCGTCGAGCGCCTCGACCGCGACCCGGCGGTACTCGGGCTCCCCCGTCCGCCGCGCGGCTCGCAGGAGCAGGTGGAGCCGGCCGGTCTGGGGGAACTTGGGGCCGCTCGTGCCGAAGCCGCCGTGCTCGCGGTCGGCGCTCCGGACCGCGGCGCGCGCGGCGGCCTCGAGGAGCCCCTCGCCGGGCGCCTCGCCCGCCTCGCCGACGTCCTCGACCTGGCCGCGGATGGCGCGCAGCCACTCGTCGGCCCGCTCCTCGAGCGCCTCGCGGTCGGTCTCCCACGCCTCGGCGAGCCCCTCGAGGAGGTCGAGAAAGCCCGGGCGTCCGCGGCCCGGCTCGAGCGGGAAGTACGTGCCGACGTAGAACGGGCGGCCGTCGGGGGTCAGCCAGACCGACAGCGGCCAGCCGCCGCCTCTCGTGACCAGCTGGCAGATGGTCTGGTAGACGGTGTCGACGTCCGGGCGCTCCTCGCGGTCGACCTTCACCGGCACGTACTGCTCGTTGAGCACCGCAGCGACGGCGTCGTCCTCGAACGATTCGTCGGCCATCACGTGGCACCAGTGGCAGGCGGCGTAGCCCACCGAGAGGAATATCGGCCGGTCGCGCTCGCTGGCGGCCGCCAGCGCGGCCGGGTCCCACGGCTGCCAGTGCACCGGGTTGTCGGCGTGCTGCCGGAGGTAGGGGCTCGCCGCGTCGCCGAGGCGGTTCCGGTCCAGAGGGTCGGCCATGCGCGGCCGTTGGGCCCCCCGACACGTAAGCCCGTCTCAAGCGGAAGCCGCGCGCCTCCTCGACGCCGCGTCGGAAGCCCGCCCGCCGGCACGATGTCGCGGCGTTTACGTCCCGCGAGCGCGCGGCCCCGTCCATCCGATGTCCGAGCCCCCGCCGTCGGCCGCAGACGTCGCCACACCGGTCGAGTCCGGGACGGTCCCGTGGCGGGACGCCGTCGTCTACCTGGTGGTCGCGACCGCCGCCATGGCGCCCCTGGACGTCAATGTCGTCGGCCCGGCGCTGCCGGCCATCGCGGACGCGTTCGGCATCCCCAACGCCCGCGCGAGCCTCGTCATCACGGCGTTCGCGCTGCCCGGCATCGCGCTCGCGCCGGTCGTCGGCGCGCTGGCCGACCGCTACGGGCGGCGGCGCGTGCTGGTCCCGTGTCTCGCCATCTACGGCGTCGCGGGCACGCTCGTGGGGACGGTGGACAGCTTCGTCGCGGTGCTCGCGCTCCGGGTCGTCCAGGGGACCGTCGGCGGGAGCATCCTCGCGTCGATGGCCCTCGCCGTCGCCGGCGACCTGTATCGCGGCCCGCAGCGGAACGCGGTCGTGGGGGTGACGAGCGCGGGTATCACGCTCTCGGCGGCGGTCTCGCCGATGCTCGGCGGGCTGCTCGCCGACGTCTCGTGGCGCGCCCCCTTCGGCCTCTACGCCGTGAGCGTGGGGGTGGCCATCGCCGTCGCCCGCTGGCTACCCGAGTCCGGCCCGGCGCGGGGCGACGCCCGCCTCGGCCGGGCGTACCTCCGGGCGGCCGTGCGGACCCTCCCGCTCCGTCGCGCCGCCGCGCTGTACCTCGCGACGTTCGCCAGCTTCGGGCTGTTCTTCGGCGGCGTGCTGACGGGCGTCACGTTCCTGCTGGACGAGGGCTACGGGCTCGCGTCCGGACCCATCGGGACGCTCATCACCGGCGCGCTGCTGTTCGGGGCCGTCGTCGCCGCGCTGAACGGCCGGTTCGCCCGACGCGCCTCGGACCCGACGCTCATCGCGCTTGGCTTCCTCGCCTACGGCTCGGGCCTGGCCGTCACGTGGCTCGCCGGCTCGCCGCCCGGCGTCTTCGCCGGCCTCTGGCTCTTCGGGGCGGGCCACGGGCTCGTCGTCCCCTCCGCGGCGTCGGCGCTCGCGGGCCTCGGCCCCGACCGGTACCGCGCCGGCGTCATGAGCCTGCGGACGAGCGTCGTGCTCGCGAGCCAGGCGGTCGGTCCGCCGGCGTTCGTCCTCGCCGGGGCGGCCCTGGGGTACGAGGGGGCGCTGCTCGCCGGCGGCGTCCTGGCGGTCGTCGGCGGCGCGGGGGCGCTGCTGGCGCTGCGCCGGTGAGGTCCCCGGACCCGGTCGACGCGTCGGCCCGACGAGCCCCGCCGCGGGAGGCGGTGGTTCGCCGCCGCGGCAGGCCAATAGTTTACGGCCTCGCCGGTCGTCGCCCCTCGCATGACCGAGCGCGTGCTCCTGGTCGGCGGCGGCGGGCGCGAACACGCCATCGCCCGGGCCGTGGCGGCGAGCGACCGAGACGTCGAGCTGTACGCGGCCGCCTCGAACAGGAACCCCGGCATCGCGGCGCTGGCCGCGGGCTACGAGACGACGGCGGAGACCGACCCGGCCGCCGTCGTCGCGGCCGCCGAGGCCGTCGACGCGACGCTCGCGGTCGTCGGCCCGGAGGCGCCGCTCGCCGCGGGCGTCGCGGACGCGCTCGCCGACGCCGGGGTCCACGCGTTCGGCCCGACGGCGGCGGCCGCCCGCATCGAGACGGACAAGGCGTTCCAGCGGCGGTTCATGGCCGAGCACGACGTCCCCGGGACTCCCGAGTTCGCGGTCTTCGACGACGTCGAGGCCGCCTGCGGCTACATCGACGACGCCGACGGCGACCTGGCCGTCAAGCCCGCCGGCCTCACCGGCGGCAAGGGCGTCCGCGTCATCGGCGACCAGGTCACCCCCGAGGCGGCCAAGGCCTACCTGCGCGAGTCCGGCTACGACCGGGTCGTCCTCGAGGAGCGGCTGGTCGGCGAGGAGGTCACCGTGCAGGCGCTCGTCGCCAACGGCTCGGTCCGGCCGACGCCGGCGGTGCAGGACCACAAGCGCGCCTACGAGGGCGACGACGGGCCGAACACCGGCGGGATGGGCTCGTACAGCGACGCCGGGCCGTCGCTGCCGTTCATGACGGCCGACGACTACGACCGGTGCGTCGAGATCATCGAGGCGACCGTCGACGCGCTGCCCGACTACACGGGCGTCCTCTACGGCCAGTTCATGCTGACCGCCGACGGCCCGAAGGTCGTCGAGTTCAACGCCCGCTTCGGCGACCCCGAGGCGATGAACACGCTCCCCGTCCTGGAGACCGACTTCGTCGACGTGCTGACGGCCGCGCGCGACGGCGAGCCGCTGCCCGAGCTCGCGTTCGCCCCGCAGGCGACCGTCTGCAAGTACGCCGTCCCGGAGGGCTACCCGACGGACCCGCGGGCCGGCGCCCGCGTGGCCATCGACGAGGCGGGCGCCGGCGACGCGCTCCTCTTTTTCGCCTCGGTCGACGAGCGCGACGACGGCGTCTACACGACGACCTCGCGGTCGTTCGCCGTCGTGGGCGTCGCCGACACCATCCCCGAGGCCGAGGCCATCGCCGAGGACGCCCTCCAGGCCGCGGGGACCGAGGGCCTGCGCGTCCGCCACGACATCGGGACGCCGGCGCTCGTACAGCGGCGCGTCGACCACATGAAGGCGCTGCGGGGCGGCTGAGCGCCGAGCGGTCGGGACGGCCGACGCGGACCGGACGTCCGCGAGTCCGCGCGCCGGTCCGACGGAGCGACGCCCGCGACGCGCGGCCCTTTTGGTCGTCCGGCGACAACCGGTCGGTCGTGACAGCACCGTCGGACGACGTGGAGGAGTCGTCGGAGCCGGCCGGCGTCGAGGGCGGCGAGCGCGTCGGCGACGGGCTCTCGCTCGGCCGCTTCTACGACGTCCTCGAGGCGCTCGAGCGGCCGGTCGTCACCGCGGACGAGGTCGGCCGGGCGCTCGACGTCCCGCAGGCCGAGGCCGCCGACCGGCTGGCGGCCCTCGCCGACGCCGGCCACGTCGTGGGGCTCGACGTCGAGCGCGACCCGGTCGTCTGGTTCCCCCGGGACTACCGGGAGACCCAGCGTCGCGAGCGCGTCGTGGTCTTCCCGCGCCGCCGGGAGGTCGTCGTCTCCGAGCCGACCCAGTTCACCCGGGCGCGGCTCTCGCAGTTCGCCCGCCTGCTCGACACGAACCGGTCGGGCGGCTACCGCTACCGGATCCGCGAGGAGGACGTCTGGGCGGCGCCGTACGACGACCTCGACGCGCTGCTGTCGACGATGCGCGGGGCCCTCGGCGGCCGCGAGCCCGCCCTCGAGGAGTGGGTCGAGGGCCAGTGGGAGCGCGCCCGGAAGTTCCGGCTCGTCACCCACGCCGACGGCTACGTCGTCCTCGAGGCGTCGAGCGCCGACCTGCTCGGCAACGTCGCCCGCCAGCACCTCGACGAGTCGTCGCTGCGCGCGGTCATCTCCGACACGGAGGCGTGGGTCGCCGAGGACGCCGTCTCGACCGTCAAGCGGACCCTCTACGACGCCGGCTACCCGGTCGCCGACGAGCGCGAGCTCGACGCCGGCGAGCCGCTGCCGGTCGAGCTCACGCTCGAGCTGCGCGGCTACCAGGCCGACTGGGTCGAGCGGTTCCTCGACGCCGGGTCGGGCGTGCTCGTGGGGCCGCCGGGCAGCGGCAAGACCGTGGCGGCGCTGGCCGCGATGGCCGCCGTGGGCGGCGAGACGCTCGTGCTCGTGCCGGGCCGCGAGCTGGCGGGCCAGTGGCGCGAGGCCCTGCTCGAGCAGACCACGCTCGAACCGGACCAGGTCGGCGAGTACCACGGCGGCGAGAAGGCCATCCGGCCGGTCACCGTCGCGACCTACCGCACGGCCGGGATGGACCGGCACCGCCGGCTGTTCGACGAGCGCGCGTGGGGCCTCATCGTCTACGACGAGGTCCACCACATCCCGAGCCCCGTCTACCGCGCCAGCGCCGACCTCCAGACCCGCCACCGGCTCGGCCTCTCGGCGACGCCGGTCCGCGAGGACGACCGGGAGGCCGACATCTACACGCTGGTCGGGCCGCCCATCGGCACCGACTGGACCGCGCTGTTCGAGGCCGGCTTCGTCGCCGAGCCCGAGGTGGAGCTCCGGTACGTCCCCTGGCCGGACGACGAGACCGGGGGCCAGTACACCGGCGCCGAGGGCCACGAGCGCCGCGAGCTCGCGGCGACCAACCCGGCCAAGGTCGACGAGGTCGACGCCATCCTCGGGGCCCACCCCGACTCGCCGGCGCTGGTGTTCGTCGAGTACCTGGCGCAGGGCGACGAGCTCGCCGAGGCGCTCGGGGTCCCGTTCGTCAGCGGCCGGACGCCACACGCCGAGCGGAGCCGGCTGTTCGAGCAGTTCCGCGCCGGCGAGCGGACGACCCTCGTCGTCTCCCGCGTCGGCGACGAGGGGCTCGACCTCCCGTCGGCGGAGGTCGCCGTCGCCGCGTCGGGGCTCGGGGGCTCGCGGCGGCAGGGGGCCCAGCGCGCCGGCCGGACGATGCGGCCGGTCGGCCGGGCGCTCGTCTACGTGCTCGCCACCCGCGGGACGGTCGAGGAGGAGTTCGCCCGGCGTCGGCTCCGCCACCTCGCCGACCGGGGGGTCCGCGTCCGCGAGGCGCCGGCCGCGGCCTGGGAGTAGCTTCAAATCCCGCGCCGTCCAACCCGGTGGCGTGACAGCCACCGACGGCGCGGCCGCGGCGCCCGACGCCTCGCGCCACGACCGCCTCGAGCGGCACCCGACGGCGGGCGAGGGCAACTCGCTCGCCCGCTGGACGGCCGTCCGGTCGCCCTGGCGCGTGGCGGTCAACTACGCGGTCGTGGTGATCGCCCGGCACTCGCCGAGCCTCCGGCTGAAGAACTGGCTGTTCCGCCGGCTCGGGATGGCGGTGGGCCCCGGCGCGACCTGGGCGCTCGAGTCGACGCCCGACGTCTTCTGGCCCGAGCTGATCACCGTCGGCGAGGACGCCATCCTCGGCTACGACGTCACGGTGCTCTGCCACGAGTTCCTCCAGGACGAGTACCGCACCGGCGAGGTCGTCGTCGGCGACCGGGCGATGGTCGGCGCCGGGACCGTCGTCCTCCCCGGCGTGCGCATCGGCGCGGACGCCAGCGTCGGGGCGAACTCCGTGGTCGCCCGCGACGTCCCCGCGGGCGCGACGGTGGCCGGCGTCCCGGCGACGCCGCTCGACGAGGGCGAGGACTGAGCGCGGCGCCTCACTCGCTCCGGGAGCGCACGACGCCCTGCTTGAACACCCGCCGGTTCGGCACGATGTGCTCGTCGCCGTCGGCCTCGATGCGGGTGACGAACACCGTTATCTCCTGGACGATGCCCTCGTCGTCGCCGATGGTGACCTCGTCGCCGATGCCGTAGGGCTGGTTCAACAGGAGGTACAGCCCGGCGGCCGCCGAGGCCAGCAGGTCCTGGAAGGCCAGCCCGCCGAGCAGGACCAGGGCGAACGCGTAGACCACCAGCAGCACGAGCAGCGCGCTGGTGACCACGCCGACCTGCGCCAGCGCGATGAGGATGGCGACGTAGACGACGGTGTACTTGAAGAGCGCCGGGAGCACGCCCACCTGCGGGACCTTGATGCCCCGGAGGCGCTCGGAGACGATGACCTCGACCTTGTCGCCGACCACCACGCCGACGATGAGCACGATGATGGCGACGAACAGCTTCGGCAGCAGCCCCGTCATCCCGGCGAGGAAGCGCTCGAGGTAGGTGATGTCGGCGACCGACAGGGCCGCGAGCACCGCGACCCCGACGATGAACCACATGCTCAGCTCCCCGATGATGGAGACCGTCGAGGAGCCGACGCTCCGGACCGTGCGCTCGAACGCCGTCCCCTCGACGGCCTCCGGGACGCCCGCCCGTACCAGCAGTCGCCGGTTGACGTGGTTGACGGCGTAGCCCGCCACCAGCCCGAAGCCGACGATGGCGGCCGCGAGGACCCACCGGCGGGGGATGGCCGAAATCAGCTCCTCCACCGCGACCATCTAGTACTCCTCCGGGTCGAGCTCCAGGACGAGCTCGCCGCCCTTGAACGCGCGGACCAGCCCGTCGCTCTCCGAGAGGACGATGGAGACGGCGTTGGTGTCCCGGGTGATGGCCGCGGCGGCCATGTGCCGGGTTCCCAGGCCCTTCGGGATGTCGATGCCCTCGGCGGACGGCTCGAGGTAGCGGTAGGCGCTGACGATCTTCCCTGAGTCCGAGATGACGAACGCTCCGTCGAGCCGCGAGAACTCCTTGAGCATCACGTTCACGATGGAGTCCCCGACGTGCACGTGGGACTTCTCGAACGGGTTGTACGACAGCGGCCGGGACTTGTTCATCACCTTCCCGGCGTCGCCGACGACGAACAGCGCGCCGACCGGCTCGCCCTTCTGCCCCTTCCTGCCGAGCTCGATGACCAGCTCGAGTACGTCGCGGATGACGCCCGCCTCGGCCCGCGCGTTCGCGAACAGGTCGTAGATGCCCGTGTGCAGCGAGTCGCCGACCCGGACCCGGAAGATGGCGTCCAGGTCGCTCGTGAACACCGACAGCAGGCAGGCGACCGAATCCCCCTCGTCGACGAGGCCCCCGTCCATCGCGCCCTCCATGCCGAACCGGATGCGGTCCCGGACGTCGTCGAACTCCAGAGGGAGCTCGATGAACTCGGGCGCCCCGACCGCGTTCTCCCGTCCGATGACGAGGACGTCGACCTCGGACCCGCCGGTGTACCGCTCGTACTCGGAGGTCGACGGGGAGAACAGCGCCACCGAGTCGACGTCGGCGACGAGGGCGCCCACGGCCTCGTGGAGGTCGCTCATCACCCCCACGCGACGGAGCGACGGCGAAAATAGTTTGTGGGACGGCTCGGGGCCCGCAGGCGAGCGTTCCCGGAGCGAGTTCGAGCGGCCCGCAGCGGGCGCGGCCGCGGCCCGGCCATCGGCGGTTCTCCGACGTGCCCGGCGGCCGCTCAGTCGCGGTACTCGGCGAACTCGACGAGGTTCCCGTCGGGGTCCCGGGCGTACGCCGACGTCATGGGACCGTGCGTCCCGGTCTTCTCGACCGGGCCCGCCACGAGCGCCTGGCCCTCGGCCTCGAGGTGCTCGACGACGGATTCGATGGGGTCGTCCACGACGAGGCAGAAGTCGCCAGCGCCGACCGCCGGGTCGGCGGCGTGCGGCACGTACTCGTCGCCGGACTGGTGCAGGTTTATCTTCGCGTCGCCGAACCGGACGGCGGTCCGACCCCCGGCGAAGGTCTCTATCTCGGCGCCGGCGACCCGCTCGTACCAGGCGGCGGTCTCGTCGACGTCGCTCGCGTAGAGCACGAGGTGGTCGATGGTGGTGACGTTCACGGGCCCCGGACGGACCCGGGGGGCAAAGATGGTTCGGCGGAGCGGCGGGCTGTCCCGTCGGCGGAGCGGCGAGCCGTCCCGGCCGTTACGCGTGGGCCGGCTCGTCGGGCATGTCGGCGACGAACCGCTCCTCCCACTCCCGCCGGGCGGCCAGCTCCCGGTGCCCCCGGTTCGTCAGGACGTACGCGTTGGTGCGCTCGTCGAGCTTGCCCTTCTCGACCAGGCCCTTCTCGACGAGGACGTCGAGGTTCGGGTAGAGCCGGCCGTGGTTGATCTCCGCGCCGTAGTAGCTGTCGAGGTCGGCCTTGATGGCCAGCCCGTGCGGCTCGTCCTTGCCCGCGATGACGTAGAGGAGGTCGCGCTGGAACCCGGTCAGGTCGTGCATCCTATCGGTTACTTGTAAACTTACGTTATTAAGGCTGTCGCGGGACCGAACGGGCGGTCCGGGGACGGGCGGCCCTGGGGCCGGACGGGGAGCGTCCATCGCGACGCGCCTCCCGGCCCGGGAGACTCGTCGCACGGCGGCCGCGGCTCGTCGCGACCGGCCGGGTGGCGCCGCTCGTCTCGTCCCGGTCGACGCAAGCGTTAACCTCGCGCCGACCCCGCCGTCCGGCATGTCCGACGAGGCCATGCGACGGTTCCCCGTCCCCGACGTAGAGGAGCTCCCCGACGACCTCCGGGCCCGCATCGACGAGGAGACCGAGCGCGCCGGCTTCACGCCCAACGTCTTCCTCGCGTACGCCGCCCGACCGTCGCACTTCCGGGCGTTCTTCGCCTACTACGACGCGCTCGTCGAGGAGTCCGAACTCTCGCGCGCCGAGATCGAGACGATAATCGTGGCGACGAGCGCCGCCAACGACTGCCTGTACTGCGTCGTCGCCCACGGGGCGCTGCTGCGGCTCTACGCGGAGGACCCCCAGCTGGCCGACCAGCTGGCGACGAACTACCGGTCGGCGGACCTCTCCGAGCGGCACCGGGCGATGGTCGAGTTCGCCGTGACGCTGACCGAATCGCCGGGCGAGGTCGACGACGCCCACGTCGAGGCGCTGCGGGAGGCCGGGTTCAGCCGCCGGGCGGTCTGGGACGTCGCGAGCGTGACGGCCTTCTTCAACCTCTCGAACCGGATGTCCACCGTGGCTGACATGCGGCCGAACGAGGAGTTCTACGCGATGGGACGGTAGCGAGCCCCGGACGCGCGGCGCCGGTATCGCGCGGGGGCCGCGATGGGCCGGAGCCCCTCTCCCCCGGCCCGCGGCGCGGTCAGTCGGGCTCCGCGCCCGGCCGCCGCGGGGTCGACCCTCGCGGGCCCAGCAGCGTGGCCACGACCAGCGCGGCCGCGAGCACCACCAGCGCCGCCGAGGCCGCGTAGCCGCCGACGAACCCCACGCTCGTGGCCACGGGCAGCGCCACCAGCGGGCCGGCCGTCGAGCCGAGGTCCCCGAAGACGTTGTAGACGCCGCCGAGCTTGCCCACGTCGTCTCGCGGGCTGATGTCGCCGAGCAGCGCGAGCAGCGGCGGGTTCGTGCCGCCGACGCCGACGCCGATGAGCGCGACGCCGGCCAGCGCGCCGGCGAGCGTCGGGACGAACGCCAGCAGCAGAAAGCCCCCGGCCAGCAGCCCGAGGGCGGGGACCGTCACGACGGCCCGGTTGCCCACGCGGTCCGAGAGCCGGCCGACGAAGACGGTGGTGACGCTCGCGCAGACGACGCTGACCGCCATGACGATGCCGCTGACGCCGGTCTCGGAGAACGCGCCGATGCGGATGTCGTGCCGGGCGGCGTAGAGCACGACCGTCGAGAGCAGCACGCCCGCGAACAGGAAGCGGACGACGAAGTTCACGGCCCCGACAGTGAGCACCCGGGGGTCCGCGCGGACCAGCCGCGGGAGGTCGCCGAGCCCGACGCGGCCGCCCAGCTCCGGGCTGACGTCGGGGATGACGGCGAAGGCGACGACGGCGGCGAACAGGCCCGCGGCGCCGGCCGCGAGGAAGGCGACGACGTAGCCGAACGCGTCGGCGAACAGGCCGCCCATGACGAGCCCCGTGGGGAAGCCGAGGCTCTGGCCGCCCCGCATGTAGCCCGTCCAGCGGCCGCGGTTGTCCGGCGTCGTCACGTGCGTGACCGTGCTGAACGCCCCGACGACGACGAACGCCGAGCCGAGGCCCCAGAGCACCCGCGAGGCGACGAACACCTCGGCGGCCGATACCGGCAGCCGGTCGGCGTACAGCGCGACGGCGTAGCCGAACGGCGCGAGGCCCTGCACGAGGAAGCCGGCGACCATCGGGCGGCGGGTCCCCATGGAGTCGATGACGCCGCCGGCGGGCGTGCTCATCAGCAGCCGGGCGAACCGGTTGACCGACAGGATGACCCCGACCAGCAGCGGCGAGATGCCGAGCAGCACGCCCAGCCGGGGCAGCGTCGGGAAGGCGACGCCGCCGGCGAGCCCGCCGAAGAACACGCCGGCGATGAGCCCGGCCACGACGCGGCCGACGCGGGGCTCCGTCGGGTCGGCGGGAGCCGGTCGGCCGGGACGCATTGCGGCCGACTTCGATGGCCCGTCCAAAGAGGTGTCGCTTCGGCAGGTCTGGCGGGGCGCGACCGCGTCAGCGACGGGAGGCCACCGGCTCGGGGCGCCAGGCGCCAGCCCGTACCGGGTCCGTCACCCGGCCGTGGCGCTCGGTCAGCCGTAGTACTCGTAGGGGCACTCCCCCTGCCAGAGTCGGACCCGCTCGACCGGCTCGAGGTCGCTGCCCAGCACGGTCGGCTGCTCCATGTAGTAGATGGTGAGGCGCTCGATGTCGGTCTCGTGCGCCCGGTTCCATCGTCGGCAGAGGTGCTCCGCCAGGTACGGCCGGTGGTCCTCGTTCCACGGGCGCCAGAGGTTGACGAGGTACTTGCGCCAGCGCGCGTTCGGATAGGTGTCGGAGAGGTCCGGCGGGCGGTCGAAGCTCACGGGCTTGCGGTGCAGGGCGTCGACCCGCGAGCCGTTCTCGAGCTCCGCGGGGACGACGTACCAGCCGTCGACCGACAGCGGCTCCGGCGCGAACATGTTCCAGTACTGGTCCGTGCGCGTGGCGTGGACGGCCGGCTCGGCCCGGTCCGGCACGGCGTCGATGCCGGCCGCCTGGAGGTTCCACGACAGCACGAGCACGAGGAAGACGGCGGGGACGACCGTCCGGGTGACCTCGCCGGCCCGCGAGAGCCAGCCCGGGACGTCCCGGACCTCGACCCGGGGGAGCGCGCCGTCGAGCCACGAGAGCAGGGCGTCGCCCCGGGCGACCAGCCCGCTCGCGGCCAGGTGTGGCCGGGCGCCTCGCCAAACCGCCGCCGGGAGGAAGGCCAGCAGTCCCGCGACGGCCACGAACGGGAACAGCCCGAGCATCATCGTCGCCGACATCCCGAGGTGCATCCCGGCGAACAGCCCGACGAGGGCCGCCCTGCGCCACCCGGTCAGGAGGACGAGCAGCGGGGACCCGACGAGCATCGCCAGCCAGAGGTGGTCGAGCACCTGGAGCACGGCCGGGTAGTCCGCGACCACGTCCCCCAGCAGGACGGTGAACTGGCCGAGGCTGAAGACGTATCGGATGGCGTCGCCGGTCATCCACAGGTCGCCCGAGAGCTTGAACCCGGCGTTGGCGACGTACATGGTGACGACCTGAATCAGGAGCGCCGCGGACGCGACCCCGGCCACCCGGGACCGCCCGTCGCGGTCGCGGCGGAGCGCGTCGACCGACCACCGCTCGCCGAGCGGCAGGAACATGGCCCAGAACAGCAGCAGGCGGAAGAGGACGTCGCCCCCGTTGAGGACGACCGGGTTCCGGTTCTGCAGCGAGACGAGCAGGACCCAGGAGACGACGGTCGCGACGGTCGTCCGGTAGCCCGCGACCATCGCCAGCGCGAACGCCCCGGCCACGACGAACAGCAGTCCCACGACCACCGGTTCGCCCGAGACGAGGTAGACCGAGGCGTGCTCGGGTCGGGCGAACTCGGAGACCAGCGCCGCGCGCGGCAGCACCCCGTCGTCGGCGTGGAACGCCACGAGGTCCCGCGACCGGAGCGTCAGGTCGGCGACGAGCAGCAGGCCGAGCGCGACGCGGAACGCGGCCAGCGACCGCGTGTCGATGCCGAAGCGTCGCCTGGCCGCCGTCGCGAGCCGGGGGCGGGCAGCCTCGAGTCGGGCGCGGACGTCCATGGGTGGGGACCGGCGTCGGGGACCGGGTCGGTACCCCTCCCTGGCGGCCCCGGCGACAAATAGCTGCTCCCCGGGCGGGCCGGCCACCGGGCCGGGAACCGCTCGACCCGGGGCGGGACACCCGTCCACCGGACGGCCGTCACGTCCTTCCGGCCGGAGCCAGCGCCGATGACGAGCACTTATCCCGCCCGCGTCCCCGCCACCGGACGATGGCCGTCACCGTCGCCTGCTACGGCTGCGGCGCCAGTTACGCCCTGCCGCGCCAGCGCTGCGACTGCGGGGAGCCCCTCTGGGTCGACGGTCCGGCCGGCGACCGGTGGCCCGCGTCGAGCGACCGCGGCCTCTGGCGGTACGCCGACTGGCTGCCGGTCGCCCGGCCGACGGACGGCGTCCTCCCGACGGCCGGCGGCACGCCGCTGTTCCGCGCGCCGTCGCTCGACGACTACGCCGGCTGCCGCGTGTCGGTGAAGGACGAGACGGCGAACCCCACGGGGACGTTCAAGGACCGCGGGAGCGCCGTCGGCGTCGCGTGGGCCGCCGGCCACGGCTTCGACCGCGTCGGGACCGTCTCCCACGGGAACATGGCGACGAGCATGGCCGCCGCGGCGGCGGCGACCGGCCTCGACTGCCTGGTGCTCGTGCCGGACGACATCCCCGAGGCCCGGCTCGCCCACGTCGCCCAGTTCTCCCCCCGCATCGTCCGCGTGGACGGCGACTACGGCCGCCTGTACGACGAGACGCTCGCGCTCGGTCCGGAGCTGGGCGTCCACTTCGTCAACTCCGACGCGCCGCTTCGGGTCGCCGGGCAGGGCACCGTGGCCATCGAGATCGCCGAGGCCGGTGCCGGAGCCGTCCCCGACGCCGTGGTGCTCCCGCTGTCCAGCGGCGGGAACGCCAGCGGCGTCTGGAAGGCGCTGCGCGAGCTCCGCGCGGCGGGGCTCGTCGGGGCGCTCCCCCGGCTGTACCTCGTCCAGGCGGCCGTCGCCGCTCCGGTCGCCGAGGCGTACCGCGCCGGACGGGACCGCGTGACGCCGGTCGAGCCGGCCGACACGGTCGCCTACTCCATCGGGAACGCGGACCCGCCGAGCGGGAACCGGGCGCTGGCCGCCGCGCGAGCGACGGACGGCGGAGTCCTGGCCGTCTCCGACGAGGCGATGCTCGAGGCGCGGGCCGAGCTGGCCCGGGCGGCCGGCCTGAGCGTGGAGCCGGCCAGCGCGGCGACGCTGGCCGGGACCCGGGCGCTGACCCGGCGCGGCGAACTGGCCGCGGACGACGAGGTCGTCCTCGTCGCGACGGGGACCGGGTTCAGGGAGCCGCCCAGCCTCGACGCGGACGTCGAGACCGTCCCGCTGGGGTCGCTCCGCGAGGCGCTGCGGGACGGGCGGTCGGGCTAGCGACGACCGGGCCACGCCGGCTCGCCGACGGGGGCGGCGGTCGTCCCCCGACCGAGGCGGCCGGCTCCCGAAGGACGTATCGAGGCGACTAGAGGTCCGGGCCGACCCGGCCGGAGCGGCGGGAACCGTCCGGTGCAGTTCGTGTCGACGGGCGGACGAGCGGCCGAGGCGGCCGCCTTCGGCCGAACATGACGGCTCGAAGGCAATAGATATATGCCCGCACTCCGTGGCACGTGCAAACGTTCGTGACGCGATGTACGCCGTAGGCGACTCGCTCCCCGCCGAGGAGTTACGCGAGGGCTCGTACCTGCTCTCCGGGCCGGCCATGTCCGGGAAGTACGAGCTGCTGCTCAACTTCCTCGCCGAGGGCGTCGCCCGGGGGGACGCCGTCCTGTTCGTCACGACCAACGAGAGCGCCGGTCCGGTCCTCGAGGACATCGAGCGGCGCCTCGGCTCGCTTCCCGACCAGCTGCGGGTGGTCGACTGCGTCTCCGAGCGGCAGGGCACCCAGGCGGGCTACCCCGCCGAGCTCGTCGAGTACGTCTCCTCGCCCGCCGACCTGACCGGTCTGGGGATCGGCATCTCGGAGCAGCTCCGCCGCTTCTCCGAGTCGGACGTCGAGCGCACCCGCATCTGTTTCTACTCGCTTTCGACCCTGTTGATGTACGCGGAGCTCGAGACCGTCTTCCGGTTCCTGCACGTGCTCTCCGGACGCGTCGACGGCATCGGGGCCCTCGGGCTGTTCGCGCTGGACCCGACGACGCACGACCCGAGCAACGTCAACACCCTCAAGCAGCTGTTCGACGGGCTCGTCGAGGTCAAGCTCGAGGACGGCCCCCGGGCCCGCCTGGTCGGCGTCCCGGGGGCCAACGAGGAGTGGGTGGCGCTCCCCTAGCCGTCGGTCCGCTCGGCCCGCGAGGCGTCCGTCTGCTCGTCACGGCCGTCGGTCCGCTCGACGACGAGCACGCGAAGGTCGTTGACGTTCGTCCCCGTCGGGCCGGTCTCGACGAGCGCGCCGCGGGCCT
>CAZVOR010000015.1:0-5717 GCA_964628745.1 uncultured Halobacteriales archaeon | reverse complement strand
AGGTCGTTGACGTTCGTCCCCGTCGGGCCGGTCTCGACGAGCGCGCCGCGGGCCTCGAGGTACGGGAGCGCGTCGTTGGCCGCGAGCGCCGCGCGGGCGGCGGCCGCGTCGTCGACGGTGTCCGCGTCGACGAGCGCGCCGGCCGCCTCGGTCGCGCCGTCGCGGCCGTCGGTGTCGACGCTCGCGAGGGCGGCGGCCGGCGTCGCCAGCTCGAGCGCCGCGGAGAGGGCGAACTCCTGGTTCGGCCCGCCCTCGCCGTCGCCGACCACCGTCACGGTGCACTCGCCGCCGGAGAGGACCACTGCCGGCGCCGACACCGGGTTCCCGGTCGCCCGCACCTCCTCGGCGACGGCGACCATCGTCTTGGCGGCCTCGCGGGCCTCGCCCCGCACCCTGGAGGAGAGCACGAGCGGCTCGTAGCCCCGGTCGGCGGCCGCCTCGCGGGCCGCGGCGAGCGCGGTGTACCCGTTCGCGAGGACGTGGTTGGCGACGCGCTCGAACGCCGGGTCGTCGCCGTCGGGCGTCTCCGGGACCTCGCCGGCGGCGCCCGCCGAGAGCCGCTCCCGGACCGCCGCGGGCGGGTCGATGCCGTACCGCTCGAGCACGTCGAGCGCGTCGGCGTACGTCGAGCGGTCCGGCGCCGTCGGCCCGCTCGCGATGACGTCGAGGTCGTCCCCGACGACGTCGCTGAACAGGAGGCCGACGACGCGGGCCGGCGCCGCCGCCCGCGCGAGCCCGCCGCCCTTCACGGCCGAGAGGTGCTTGCGGACGGCGTTGATCTCGTGGATGTCCGCCCCGCTGTCGAGCAGGCCGTCGGTGACAGCCTGCAGGTCGGCCAGGTCGATGCCTTCGGCCGGCGCCGCCAGCAGCGCGCTCCCGCCGCCGGTGACGACGGCCAGGACCAGCGTCGACTCGTCGGCCGATTCCGCGAGGTCCAGGACCCGGCGGGTGCCCTCGACGGACCGCTCCGTCGGGACGGGGTGGTCGCCGACGAGCACCTCGACGCGGTCGGTCTCGACGGGGTCCGGGCAGACGACCGCCCCATCGGTCAGGCGGTCGCCGAGCACCCCCTCGAGCTCGGCGGCCACGGTCCCCGCGGCCTTCCCGCCGCCGACGACCAGGACCCGGTCGACGCCCGCGAGGTCGTAGGTCGCACCGGACACGACGAGGGTCTCGTCGGTCAGCCCGGCCGCCTCCCGGACGACGCGCCGGGGATGGGCGGCCTCGAGGCCCGCGTCCACGCACGCGACGGCGGTCGCGCGGGCCGGCGTGCTCGAGAGCCGCTCCGCCTCCTGGATCATGTGCCCGCTGTCGGGCGCTGGCGGGATAGGCGTCCCGCTCCCGGGGCGGCCGTCGCCAGCGCTGCGCCGGCGCTGGCCCGCCGGCTCATCGCGTCCGGACGCTCAGGGCGATGCCGCTGCCCACCGGGAGCAGGACCGTCGCGAAGTCGGGGTCGTCGCGGACCCGCTCGACGTACGCCACGACGCCGGCCGCACGCTCGTCCGGCGTCGGCTCGCCCTCGAGCCCCGCGAGCACGTCCTCGAACGCGAGCGGCCCCGCCATGACGTTGTCCGCCACGACGGCCCCGCCCGGAGCGACCGCGTCGCGGACGCGCTCGAACCCCTCGACGTAGCGGCGCTTCTCGTGGTCGAGGAGCACGAGGTCGAACGGCCCCGGTTCCCCCGCGACGATGTCGACGGCGTCGCCCAGCTCGTACCGGAACGACGGGGCGTACCCGCCATCGTCGAGGAACCGCCGGGCCAGCTCGAGCTCGTCGGCGTCGACCTCGGTGAGGACCACCTCGCCGTCGGCGCGCATCCCGCGGGCGAACCAGGAGGCCGAGTAGCCGAAGCCGGAGCCGAGCTCGAAGACGCGGCGGGCCCCGGTCAGCTGCCCGAGCGCGGCCAGGAGCCCGCCGACCGTGGGGCCGATGATGGGGAAGCCCGCCTCGTCGGCGTGGGCCTGCATCGCACGCTGCGTCTCGTCGGGGTCGGGACCGGCCAGTGCCAGGAGGCGGCTGGTCGCCTCGGGGAGGAACGCGGTCATCGGTCGCCGTTGGCTCCCCGGTGGCTTAGAGGTTCGACCCCTCGCGGACGGTCTCCGGCGACCGCTGCCGGCCCCGCGGCTCCCGCCGACCGACGCGTCCCACCCCGCCCGCCCGATTCTCGCCCCTTTTATGGTCGGCCACGGGCCAGGGGGTCCATGGAGCGGTACGACGTCGCGGTCGTCGGCGGCGGCTGCGTGGGCTGCTCGGTGGCCTGGCACCTCGCCGGGCGCGCCGACCTGTCCGTCGCGATCATCGAGAAGGAGCACCACCTCGCGGCCCACCAGAGCGGCCGGAACTCCGGGGTGCTCCACCCCGGGTTCAACTACCCGCCCGGCTCGCTGAAGGCGCGCTTCGCGACCGAGGGGACGACGCGGCTGAAGGCGTTCGCGGCGGAGCACGACGTCCCGCTCGAGGAGCTCGGCGTCGTGGTCGTCGCCCAGGACGCCACGGAGGAGGCGCGCCTCGCCGACCTGCAGACCCGGGCCGAGGCCAACGGCGTCGAGACCGAGCTGCTCGACGAGGCCGGGCTCCACGAGCTCGAGCCCCACGCGGCGGGCATCGCTGCGCTTTCCTGCCCGGCGGCCGCCTCCATCGACTCCCAGCAGTACGTCTACGCGCTGGCCCGGGAGGCCGAACACCGCGGCGTGCGGCTGTTCCGGGGCCACGAGGTACGGCGCCTGGTGCCCGACGATGACGGCGTCGTCCTCGAGACGAGCGGGGGCCGGCTGTCGGCCGGCTACGTCGTCAACGCGGCGGGGCTGTACGCCGACACGCTCGCCCGCCAGCTCGGCGTCGGCGAGGGCTACCGCATCGTCCCGTTCCGCGGCGAGTACTACGAGCTCGTCCCGGGGCGAATCGACGTGTGCCGCTCGATGATCTACCCGACGCCGGACCCCGAGCTGCCGTTCCTCGGCGTCCACTACACCCGCCGGACCGACGGCAAGGTCATCGTCGGCCCGAACGCCGTGCTCGCGTTCGGCCGCGAGGCCTACCGGAACACCGAGTTCGACCTCCGGGAGCTCGCGGGGACGCTCGGCTACCCCGGCTTCTGGCGCCTGCTGGCCGACCGGACGATGCTGGGCGTGGCCGTCGATGAGCTGCGGAAGTCCTACCGCAAGTCGGCGTTCGTCGGGGCCGCCCGGCGGCTGGTCCCCGAGGTCCGGGCCGCCGACTTCCGGCCGTCCTTCGCCGGCATCCGCGCGCAGCTCGTCAGCGCCGACGGCGAGCTGGTCGCGGACCCGGTCTTCGCGGAGGGCCCGAACTCGCTGCACGTGCTCAACGCCGTCTCGCCAGGGCTGACCGCCTCGCTGCCGTTCGGCGACCACCTCGCCGACCGGGTGCTCGAGTCGGTCGAGGGCTGAGCCGGCCGCCCGCCCCCGTCGACGCGTCGCGAACCGCTCGCCGCCGGAGCAAACCACTACCCCCCTCCCCGCCCAACCCCCCGGCATGGACGTGGACGGAACCCGGCTGCGGGCGGATTTGGAGGCAAACGCCGAGTTCGGCGCGCTCGACGTCGAGGAGGGCCGGGGCCGGACGGTCCGCTGCGGGACCGAGGCCAACCGGCGAGCGCGAGAGCGCCTCGTCGACCGGCTGGAGGACGCGGGGCTCGCCGTGCGGGTGGACGCCGTCGGCAACGTCGCCGGCCGGTGGACGCCCCCGAGCGCCGATCCCGGGGCGCCGCCGGTGGCCTCGGGCAGCCACCTCGACTCGGTGACCGCGGGCGGCATCTTCGACGGCCCGCTCGGGGTGTACGGGGCGCTCGAGGCGGTGCGCGCGATGCAGGACGCCGGCGTCGAGCCCGAGCGCCCGGTCGAGGTGGTCTCGTTCACCGAGGAGGAGGGCGGACGGTTCGGCCACGGGGTCCTGGGCTCGTCCGTGGCCGCCGGCGCCAGGACGGTCGACGACGCGCTGGCGCTCGCGGACGCCGACGGCGTGACGCTCGAGGCGGCGCTCGACGGGATGGGCTTCCGGGGGACGGGTCGGCTCGACGCCGCGGCGTGGGACGCCTGGCTCGAGCTGCACGTCGAGCAGTCCGGCCGGCTCGAGGCCGCCGGCGTCCCCGTCGGCGTCGTGACGACCATCACGGGCATCACCCACGCGGACGTGACCGTCCGCGGCGAGGCGGACCACGCCGGCGCGACGCCGATGGGTCGCCGGACGGACGCGCTCGCCGCGGCGGCCGAGTTCGTCCTCGACGTCGAGCGCGCGGCCGACCGCGTCGTCGCCGAGTCGAGCGAGACGGCGGTCGGGACGGTCGGCCGGGCGGTCGTCGAGCCGAACGCGACGAACGTCGTGCCCGGCCGGGTCGAACTCGGCGTCGACGTCCGGGACGTGACCGCCGACGGCATCGAATCCATCGTGGCCGCCGCCCGGAGCTCGCTGGACCGGCTCGCGGCGGAGCGCGGCGTCGGGACCGCCCTCGAACGGGTGCTGGACCTCCCGCCGACGCCGATGAGCGAGCGGGTCAGGTCGGCCGCCCGGGCGGCCGGCGACCGGGCGGGCGTCGAGACCACGGCGCTGCACTCCGGCGCCGCGCACGACTCGATGCACGTCGCCGCCGTCGCGGACGCGGGGATGCTGTTCGCGCCGTCGCGGGGCGGCGTCTCGCACAGCCCGCTCGAGTGGACGGACTGGACCGACTGCGCGGCGGCGACGCGGGTGCTCGCCGGGGCGCTGGCCGACCTCGCCGGGGCGGAGCCAGCGGGTTGAGGGGCACGCGCTGGCCCGCCCGGCCCGTCCGGGGTTATATGCCGCTGCGCGCCGTCGATGGAGCCACGATGCGGCGGCTCGCGGGGACGCTGCTGGTCGTCGCGGGCGTCCTGCTGCTGGTCGGGTCGCTCGCCGGCAGCGCGGCGCTGGCCCCCGACCGGTCGGTCGCGTCGCCGGACGAGCGCCGCACCCTCGTCGGCATCCAGGGCGGCGGGCCGGGGCTCCACGAGCACGGCCGCGTCGCGCTGTTCGACGGCAGCGGGGCCGTCGTCTGGGAGATCGCCGCGGCCGACAGCTACTTCGACGTGACGAGGCTCGCGGACGGGCGGGTCCTGGCGGCGTTCATGAGCGACGGCTACGAGGCCTGCGGCGCGTACGAACCGCCCTGCTCGCGCACGGGCTTTCAGCTCATCGACCCGACCCCCACGCCCCGGGTCGTCCACGAGTACTCCTTCCCGGTGCGGACCAAGCAGAACAGCGAGGTCCACGACGTCGAGCCCCTCGGCGACGGCCGGTTCCTGCTCACCGACATGGAGCACGAGCGCGTCCTCGTGGTCGACCGGAACGGCTCGGTCGCCTGGCAGTGGAACGCGAGCCGGCGCTACGCCTCCCCCGAGGACCCGACCCGGCGGGACTGGCTGCACGTCAACGACGTCGACGACCTCGGCGACGGCCGGCTGCTCGTCAGCGTCCGGAACGCCCACGAGCTGCTCGTCGTCGAGCGGGGTCACGGCGTCGTCGACGTCGTCGACGGGGGCGGGGGCGACCGGTTCGCCCGCCAGCACAACCCCCAGTGGCTCGACGACGACGCCGTGCTGGTCGCCGACAGCAAGCAGGACCGCGTCGTCGAACTGCACCGCGACGGGGCGGACCGCTGGTCGGTCGCCTGGTCGCTCGAGGGCGCGGGCGGGCTGCCGTTCGACTGGCCGCGGGACGCCGACCGCCTGCCGAACGGCAACAC
>CAZVOR010000014.1:0-25486 GCA_964628745.1 uncultured Halobacteriales archaeon | reverse complement strand
GCTTCGCGACGGCCGGCGTCCACCCGGCGACGATGCACCTCGTCGACGACTTCCTGGCGACCGGGACGCAGCTGAAGACGGAGCGCCCCGGCAAGGCCGCCGGCGTCGTCCCCGTGGACTCCATCGAGGGGCCGACCGTGAAGCTCGCGACCGGCGAGGTCCGGCGCATCGACGACCCCGAGGAGGCGCTCGAGCTGCGCAACGGCGTCGACGCCGTGCTCGACCTCGGCGAGTACCTCGTCAACTACGGCGAGTTCGTCGAGAACAACCACCCGCTGGCGCCGGCCTCGTACGTCGTCGAGTGGTGGGTGCAGGACCTGGCCGCGGCCGGCGCCGACGTGCAGGCGCTCGCGGACTCGCCGGACGCGGACCTCGAGGCGCCGTCGGTCGCGGCGGCCCTCGAGTGGGCCGAGACCTACGACGCGCCGCTGCACCCGGCGTACACCTACTGTTGGCACGACCTCGACGTCGACGCGTTCGAGGCGCTCGCGGCCGCCGTCGAGGCGGGCGAGGTGGTCGGGAGCGGGGACGGGACGGCGGGCGACGAGCTCCGGCTCGCGGCCGATCCGGGGACCGCCGACGCGCTCGAGGCACTGCTCGTGCCGCACCGCCAGGGCGAGCACATCGCCGTGGGCGAGTGGCGGCCGCTCGTCCGCACGCTCGGCTTCGACGACGACCTCGAGCGGGGGTGGGACGAGCTGTCCGACGGGGCCCGCTCGTGGCCCGACGCGATGCGCGCCGTCGCCGAGGTCGCGCCGTTCGAGGTGCGCGAGCGGGCCCCGACCCGGGTGGGAAGCCGGATGGGTCGGCCGGAGAAGTCCGAGGTCCGGGAGATGAGCCCGGCGGTACACGCGCTGTTCCCCATCGGCGAGGCGGGCGGCGACCAGCGCGACGTCGCCGCCGCGGCCAAGCACGCCGACGGGATGCGCGACACGCCCGGCGAGATCGAGGTCGCCGTCGGTCGCCGCCGGTGCCCGGACTGCGACGCGGAGGCCCACACGCCGTCGTGTCCCGAGTGCGGCGGGCACACCGAGCCCGAGTACAGCTGCCGGTCCTGCGGCGCGCCGGTCGAACCCGGCGACGCCCGCCGGCTCTCCTGCCCCCGGTGCGACGGCGAGGGCACGAGCGTGGCGACGCGGACCATCGACGTCCGGGCGGCGTACCGGGACGCGCTCGCCGCCATGGGCGAGCGCGAGAACGCCTTCGAGATCCTCAAGGGCGTCAAGGGGCTGACCTCGGCGACCAAGACGCCCGAGCCGCTCGAGAAGGGCGTGCTGCGGGCGGCCCACGGCGTCTCCACCTTCAAGGACGGCACCGTCCGCTACGACATGACGGACCTGCCGGTGACGAGCGTCCGGCCAGCGGAGCTCGACGTCCCCGTCGACCGGTTCCGGGCGCTCGGCTACGAACGCGACCTCGCCGGCGAGCCCCTCGAGTACGACGACCAGCTGGTCCCGCTGCGGGCCCAGGACGTCGTCCTCTCGGACGGCGCCGCCGCCCACCTGATGCGCGTCGCCGACTTCGTCGACGACCTCCTCGAGCGGTACTACGGCCTGGACCCGTTCTACGAGGTCGAGGCGCGCGAGGACCTCGTCGGCGAGCTCGTCTTCGGGCTCGCGCCGCACACGAGCGCGGCGGTGGTCGGCCGCATCGTCGGCTTCACCGACGCGGCCGTCGGCTACGCCCACCCGTACTTCCACGCGGCGAAGCGGCGGAACTGCTTCCACCCGGACACCCGGCTCTGGTACGCGGACGAGGCCGGCGACTGGCAGTACGGCCGCATCGAGGACCTGGTCGAGGCCCGGCTCGAGGACCCCCGCGAGGACGACCTCGGGACGCTCGTCCAGGAGCTCGACGGCGCGGTCAGGGTGCCCTCGCTCGCCGCCGACGGGACGCCGACCCGGTCGTCGGTGACCGCGGTCTCGAAGCACCCGGCGCCCGACCACCTGGTCGAGGTGGAGACGGAGTCGGGGTGCACGCTCCGGGTCACCCCCGACCACACCGTGCTCCGGTGGCGCGACGGCGGGCTCGAGGACGTCGCCGCCAGCCAGCTCTCGGTCGGGGACCGCCTCCCGGCCTACGACGGGGGCGAGACCACGACGACGACCGCGACCGACGCGGCGACCGCGGACGGCGGCGGGTCGAGCAGCGCGAGACGAGCTTCGTCGAACGAGCAGCGCGAGTCCGACGGCGTCCCCGCGAGCGCAGCGAGCGGGGGCTCGTCAGCGCGCAGCGCTGACGGCGGCGAGTCACGGGGGAGCCGAGCGCCGGCCGTGCCGCTCGACCCCGTGACCCGCGTGGACGTCGTCGCCTCGGACGCCGCGTTCACCTACTGTCTGACCGTCGAGGCGACCCACACGCTCGTCGCGAACGGGGTGTACACGGGCCAGTGCGACGGCGACGAGGACTGCGTGATGCTGCTGATGGACGGCCTGTTGAACTTCTCGGAGGCGTACCTCCCGTCCTCCAGAGGGGGAAAGATGGACGCGCCCCTGGTCATGTCCTCGCGCATCGACCCGACCGAGATCGACGACGAGGCGCACAACGTGGACGTCGTCGACCGGTACCCCCGGGAGTTCTACGAGGCCACCCGACGGCTGGCCGACCCGGGGACGGTCGACGTCCGCCTGGCGGGCGACACCGTCGGGACGGACGCGGCGTACGACGGCTTCCAGCACACCCACGACACCTCGGACGTCGCCCTCGGGCCGGCGCTCTCGGCGTACAAGACCCTGGGGTCGATGACCGACAAGCTCGAGGCCCAGCTCGAGCTGGCGCGCAAGCTCCGCGGCGTCGACGAGACCGACGTCGCCGAGCGCATCATCGAGTTCCACTTCCTGCCGGACCTGCTGGGGAACCTCCGGGCGTTCTCCCGGCAGGAGACCCGGTGTCTGGACTGCGGGACCAAGTACCGCCGGATGCCGCTTTCGCGCAGCTGCCGCGCCTGCGGGGGCAACGTGAACCTGACCGTCCACGAGGGCTCGGTCTCGAAGTACCTCGAGACGGCCATCGAGGTCGCGGAGGACTACGGCGTCCGGGAGTACACCAAGCAGCGGCTGCGCCTGCTCGAGCGGACCATCGAGAGCGTCTTCGAGAACGACAAGGACAAGCAGACGGGCATCGCGGACTTCATGTGACCGACCGGCGTGCCGGCCGCCGACCCGGCGGCCGCCGTCCGGGTGGCGGGACGGGCGGGGACGGCCCGGCCCGCTACGCCGCCGCTTCCGGTTCGACCGGCTCCGGCGCCGCCTTCCAGACGACCGTCCGCTCCGAGTCGGCGGCGTACTTGTAGGCCGCGTACAGGAGGTTCGCGACGCCCATCGTCCACCAGAGGGTGAACACCGCCAGCAGCACGTGGACCGTCGGGCTCCCGAAGCGTCGCTTGACGAGCGTCACCCGGTCGGCCGTCTCCTCCTCGATGCGCCAGCCGGCCTCGACCTTCTCCGTCACCTCGCGCTGGTAGGGCTCGTGCTCCCGCATGGTCGCCCGTTGGGCGCCGAGCCGGAAAGCCGTTCGCCCCGGGACGCTGTCGAGGGCGCCGTCGCCCGGAGGCGACCCTCGCCCGCTGCCTGGGAGAACGCGGAACCTATGTCCGGCTGGAGCGAATCGGCTCGGCCAGAGGCCACACCATGCCGGACGTCGCCATCATGGTCGAGGGACAGCACGGGGTGAACTGGGACGACTGGCGCCGCTTCGGGCGCGCCGTCGAGGAGCTGGGCTTCGACGGGCTGTTCCGCTCCGACCACTTCACGAACCCCGACGGGCCGTTCCGGGACGCCCTCGACCTCTGGCCGTCGCTGACCTGGCTGGCGGACCACACAGAGCGCATCGAATTCGGCCCGCTCGTGACGCCCGTGTCCTTCCGCCACCCCGTCCACACGGCGAGGGCGGCCAGGGACGTCGACGACCTGGCGGGCGGCCGGCTCGTGCTCGGCCTCGGCGCGGGCTGGCAGGCCCGCGAGCACGAGACGTTCGGGTTCGACCTGCTCGCCCCGTCCGAGCGGTTCGACCGGTTCGAGGAGGGCGTCGCGGTGGTCGCCGACCTGCTGCGCCGCGACGAGCCGGTGTCGTTCGACGGCGAGTACTACCGGCTGGACGGCGCGAAGCTGCTCCCCCGCCCCGAGCGCCCGGGCGGCACCCGCATCGCCGTCGGCGGCACCGGCCCGAACCGCACGATGCCGCTGGCGGCCCTGTACGCGGACGAGTGGAACGCCGTCTTCGCGACGCCCGAGGACTGTCGCGAGCTGAACGCCCGGTTCGACGAGCTGGTCGCCGACGCCGGCCGGGAGCCCGACGGCGTCGCGCGGTCGTTGATGACGCCACTGGTCTTCGGCCGCGACGAGGACGAGGTCGGCCGGGTGCTCGAGGCGCACCGCGGCGGGGCGGACGCCGACGAGCTCCGCGAGCGGGGCGGCGTCGTCGGGACGGCCGCCGAGGTCGTCGACCACCTCGACCGGCTCGACGACGCGGGACTCGACCGCGTGATGTGCCAGTGGCTGGCGCTCTCCGAGCTCGACCGACTCGAGGCGTTCGCCGACGCGGTGCTGTAGCGCCGGTCGGCCGCGCCCGGCCGGCTCCGTGGCCTCGCCGGAGCCGGATTTATGCCGCCGGCCGACCATTGGTCGAGCATGAGCCACGACCCCGTCGACTCCCGCGTCCTCGACCTCGGCGAGCCCGTCTTCGACGCCGACGGGAACGAGCTCGGCACGGTGCGCGGGTTCGACGAGGACGGCATCTACGTGACGACGCGCGAGGGCATCCAGGCGCTGTCCGTCGCCCACGAGCACCCCGGCCCCGAGTTCGGGGAGGCGGAGCTGCTCTGGCGCTGCACGGAGTGCGGCGAGATGGGCGACCTCGAGGCGTTCCCCGAATCGTGCCCGAACTGCGGCGCCGAGCGGGAGAAGCTGTACTACTGGACCGAGGACTGACGTGCGCGTCGTCGTGTTCGGCGCCGGGAGCCTGGGCAGCCTGGTCGGCGGGCTGCTCGCTCGCGAACACGACGTCGCCCTCGTCGGCCGTGACCCCCACGTGACGACCGTCCGCGAGCGCGGGCTCCGGGTCGTCGGCCGGCGCGAGTTCACCGTCTCACCCGACGCGGCGACCGCCTTCGACGGCCGGGCCGACCTCGCCGTCGTGACGGTGAAGGCCCACGACGTGCCGGCGGCCGCCGGGGCGCTCGCCGGGGCCGACGTCGCGGCGGCGCTCCCGCTCACCAACGGGCTCGGCGCCGAGGAGACGCTCGCCGACCGGCTCGACGCGCCCGTGCTCGCCGGGACGACGACCTACGGCGCCGTCCTGCGGGAGCCCGGCGTCGTCGAGTGCACGGGCGAGGGGACCGTGACGCTGGGGCCGCTGGCCGGCGTCACGACGGGGGACGACCCCGCGTCGCTGGCAGCCCGGGTCGGCGACGCGTTCGGCGACGCCGGGGTCGACGTGGCCGTCGAGTCCGACATGCAGGGGCCGCTCTGGACCAAGCTGGCGGTCAACGCGGGCGTCAACCCCGTCACGGCGCTCGCCGGCGTGCCCAACGGCGCGCTCGCCGACGGCCCGGCGGCCGCCCTCGCCCGGAAGGCTGCCCGCGAGGCCGCCGCAGTGGCCCGCGAGGCGGACGTCGACCTCCCCGGCGACGCCGCGGCCGCCGCGCTCGCCGAGGTCGTGGCGACCACCGCGGACAACGCCTCCTCGATGCGGCAGGACGTCGAGGCCGGCCGCCGCACCGAGGTCGACGCCATCAACGGCGCCGTCGTCGAGCGCGCCACCGCGCCCGTGCCGGTCAACGCGACGCTGTCGGCGCTCGTCCGGGCGTGGGAGACCGGGCGGGGTCTCCGGTAGCGCCGGCGCCCGCGGGGTCGACCCTTCCTCGCCTTCGCGCCGGTCGGGTCCGGGCACCCGTCCCGTCAGGCCCGGGCGATGACGTAGAACGTGGCGGCCCCGCCGACCACCAGCGCGAACCAGTAGGAGGCGACCCGGTAGACCGTCGCGAGCGCGAACGCTTCACTCCAGGTCACGGACGCGAGCGTCACGAGCAGCACGACCAGCGCCGTCTCCACGCCGCCCAATCCGCCGGGCGTCGGCACGAAGCCGGCGATGGTGCTCGCCGGCACGATGAACAGCACGAGCAGCGGCTCGATGCGCAGCCCGAGCGTCAGCGCGGCGACGTACAGCGGGAGCGCGAAGAACAGCCAGCCGGTGTACGAGAAGACCAGCGCGTAGGCCAGCTCCCGCGGCTCGTCGGCGACGAGCTCGAGCGACTCGTAGAACCCCTCGATGCGCTCGCGGACGCCCTCGACCGAGAACCGGTTCGTCCGGTCCAGCACCGGCGAGAGCATCCGGAGCACCCAGCGCTCGACCCCGGCCCGGTGGTTCCATCCGACGTAGGCGATGGCCGGGATGGCGACGGCCAGCCCCGTGAGGCCGAACGCGAGCGGCCGGATGACGTCGGGCAGTCGCGCGTTGATCACGAGCACGGCCAGCCCGAGCGCGGCGAAGTTGAAGAACGGCAGGAGGTTGAGCAGGTCGGCGATGACGACGCTCGCGAGGCTGTCCTCGTAGGCGGCGCCGGTGTCCTGCGAGAGGACGTAGGCGATGAACGGCTCGCCGCCGGCCTGTCCGAACGGCGTGACGTAGTTGGCGAACGTCGCCGAGAGGTAGGTCACGACCAGCCGACGGAAGGTGACGTCGACGCCGACGATGGCGAGCACGACCTGCCAGGCCTTGCTCCACGCCACCAGCCCGACGAGCGTGGAGGCGCACGCCAGCGCCAGCCAGCGCGGGTTCGCCCGGGCCAGCGTGAGCTCGACGTCCTCGAGCCCGACGACCACGCCGAGCAGGTAGACCAGCGCGCCCGCGACGGCGAAGCCGACCAGAATCTTCGCCACTGTGCGCCGGTCGGCGAACTGGTCGTAGAGGGCCGACGCGCCGTTGGATCGCGACACGGCGGGCCCCCTACTCGAGGTAGCCGAGGTCGCGCAGCCGGTCCTGCGCGTCGTCGCTCATGTGGTCGAGCACGTCCCCGTCCGCAGCGTCGTCGTCCCAGGGCCCCACGCGTGCCTCGAACGCCGCCAGCGCGGCCTCGAGGTCGTCCTCGTCGGGGTCGCCCGCGCCGGCCAGGTCCTCGAGCTCGTCGGGGTCGCCGTCGAGCCGGTAGAACTCGTCGGGGACGCGCTCGTTCCGGATGTACTTGGCGTCAGGACGGCGCACGGCGCGCATCCGCGAGTAGAACCGCGAGTCCTCCTCGAGGGTGCGGCCCGCGGCGCGGGCCTTCGACTCGAGCTGGTTGAGCTCGACGACGGGCCGGGCGTACTCGACGTAGGCGTGCTCGGCGTCGTCGAACGCGCGGTACTCCTCGCCGAGCAGCGACCGGGCGGCCTCGAGGGGTACGGTCGCGTCGGCCGCGTCGACTCCAGCGTGGTCGAGCACCGTGTGGTACAGGTCGAGCAGCTCGACCTGGTCGTCGCGTCGGCCCGCCGGCATCCCGGGGTGTTTGACGAGTAGCGGGACGTTGACCAGCGGGTCGTAGATGCAGAACTCGTGGCCGAAGAGGCCGTGCTCGCCGTGGAGCTCGCCGTGGTCCGCGCAGACGACGACGAGCGTGTCGTCCCACTCGTCGTGCTCGCGCAGCCAGTCCCACAGCCGCTCGAGTTCGGCGTCGACGTGGCGGATCTCGGCGTCGTACAGCCCCTGGATGTCGTCCCACTCGTCGTCACCGATGTCGCGGGCGCCGGCGTTGTACTCCTTGGCGTTCTGGCAGACGGCGGTCGAGTCGACGCCGGGCGCGAACTCCTCGGCGTACCGCTCGGGCGGGTGGTACGGCAGGTGCGCGTCCATCAGGTTGACGAAGAGGAAGTAGTCGTCCTCGGCGGCGTCGACGAACTCGATGGCGCGGTCGACGGCCTGCGGCGTCTTCGAGTCCGCGCGGCCGCCGCCCGCGAGGTACTCGTGGGCCGTGTTCCCAAGCTCGACGAGCTTGTCGGCGACGGCGCGCAGGCGGTCGTGGTCGTTCATCGCCCTCCACGCCCGGGCGAGCGGGCCCGACAGCAGGTCGCCGGGCATGATCTCGAAGAAGTTGTCCTGGTCGTCGAAGCCGGCGGTCAGCCCCGTGTACGGCGTGATCCAGGCGTTCGAGGAGTAGCAGGCCGTCTCCATTCCCGCCGCCGAGAGCGTCTCGGCGAGCGTCGTGACGCCCTCTAGGTAAGGGCGCTCCTGGCTGGCGCCGTGCTCGCCGGGATACAGGCCGGTGAACATCGTGGCGTGGACGGGCAGCGTCCACGGCGCGGGGGCCACCGCCTGCTCGAAGACGGCGGCCTCCTCGGCGACGCGCTCGAGGCCGGGCGAGGTCGGCCGGTCGTAGCCGTAGACGGACAGCCGGTCCTTCCGGACGGTGTCGACGACCACGAAAACGACGCTCCCGCCGGTCATACCCTATGCGCCGTTCGCCGCGGCATAAAGCCCTCCGGTCCTCGACCTGGCGACCGCGCGGGGACCGGACCGGCGGCTGGCACCTAGCTGCCGTCCGTCAGAACGGGGCCGTCGGTCCGCCGCTATCCCGCCCTTCGTCGCCGAGGGTCTCGCCCGGGAACGAGGGGCCGGAGGCCTCCATCCCGCCGCCGCCCATGCCGGTGTCGGCGTGGACCGTCTCGATCTCCGGGATCTCCTTGACCATCCGCGACTTGATGGCCTGGATGGTCATCGGCGAGATGCCGCAGCCGCTGCAGGCCCCGCCGAGCATGATGGTGACCTCGCCCGTCTCCGGGTCGAGGTCCCGGATGGCGTGGCTCCCGCCGTGCATCTGAATCTGGGGGAAGTTCCGCATCAGGAAGTTCCCGATGCGGTCCCGGAGGTCCTCTTCGTCCGTCTGCGTCTCGGTGCTCATGACCCCCGCTTCGGGGCGCACGGCCTTAAGCGCTTGTGGCTGAGTCCGGGCGTCCTCGCGGCCGACGGCGAACGGCTCGGCGCCGTACAGGTCGCACGGGGAGGCGGACATCCGTGGAGTTCGCCGGGGATTTTGCCGGGATTCTGCGCCATCCGTCCGTTCCGGCTGCCGTTCCTGTATGTGAACAGTCACTCACAATTATAGGGGCCGGTGGTAAGCCCTGCCTACCATGTCGACTCTCGAGGAAGGCGTCGCGGAACAGGGCGTGCCCATCGAGCACGCCGTGCGGGTCCGCGCGACGCCCGAGCGAGCCTTCGACGCCATCGCGACGGTGGACGGCATCGACGGCTGGTTCACGGCCGGGGCGGAAATCGGCCGGGAGCCCGGCGACCCGGCGATATTCCGGTGGGCGGACTGGGGGCCGGACCGGGTGACCGCCGAGGACCACGGGACCATCGTGGCTTACGACCGGCCCCGTCGGTTCGAGTTCAGCTGGAACGCGGACCTCGCGGGCGGCCCGACGACCGCCCGCCTCGACTTCGAGCCAGCCGCCGGCGGGACCATCGTCCGGCTGCGGGAGCGAGGCTACCCCGACACCGAGGCGGGACGCTCGCGGCTGGTCGAGTGCGCGGCGGGCTGGGGCGAGGCGCTGGCGCTGCTCCGGTGCTACCTCGAGCACGGCATCACGTACTGAGCCGCGGGGACACAACCTGCCGGTCGCTACCGACCTTCCGGCCCACACACGGCCTTCCGGACGCCCGTGCCGACCGGGGCGCCAGGGCGGGACCGGCCTACTCGTCGAAGCCGAAGCTCCGCCGGAGCTCCGTCCGCAGCTCGGCCAGGTACGCTTCGAGCACGGCGTCGAACGTCTCGTCGTCGACGAGCACGCCCGCCACGCGGTCCTTCGGGTCGTCGGGAACGTCGATGCGGAACTGCCCGTCGCCGTCGTAGAACGGCTCGCTTTCGTTCAGGACCTGCTGGTCGATGGCGTGGACGAGGTCCGAGTCGTATCGGTCGTTCATCGTCTCGAAGGCGCGGCGGTACGCCGACTCCAGCTCCCGGAGGTAGTGGACGTACTTGTCCTCGAACCTCTTCGGGTCGAACTCGCTCATGGCCGACGGTTCGGACCCGGACGGGGTAAACCCGTGCACCGGATGACGCCGCCTCTCTCCGCTCGGCGACGCCACCAGCGCTCGCGCCCGGGAGCGCGTCACAGCCGGGCCCGTCGACGGGCCGGCCGCCGCGAGCGGCACCGCCGGCTGGACCAGCCCGGCCGGCAACGTGGACGTCGAGGGCGGCTCGCGGCCGTCGCGGCGACGGTCGCGGGACCGAGGAACGCGACGCGTCACACGATCGGCTCGCTGACATACTGACACCCGACGCGACGTCGGTCGGCGCTACGGTATTCTATATATCAACGTGGGGTTTACGGCCCCGGGACGCCCGCTCGTCGGGACACATAGAATCAGGGGACGGGGCGGCGTTGGAGCTGCTCGAGGGGATTTCGGCGGATCTCGTCACGATTGCGTCCCCGTCGGAGGCGTCCTGGTCCGGCGGATGGATCGAACGGAGTTCGCGTACGTTTCGAAGGCTGACGTACCAGTCCCCGGCGCCTGTTCGGTTCACCCGGCGAACGGCGCGTTGCTCGATGGCTCTCCTCGACGTCACCGGGGACCCTCCCCGAAACTTACAGGCGAGTCGGACCCAGAAATCGGGCCCCGGTCCGGGGGCACCTCCGTCACTCCGGGTCGAAACGGTACGCGATCAGGGCTCGACGGAAACCGAGCCGCCGCGACCGCCGCGTGATGGGAGCTCTCTGTTGCCGATGGTTCCCGATCGGTGGCGGGTTCCGGATAACGCCGCAATCGCTCGATTTACCCGTGGGATAAATTGTATGTCGCGATACGAAATGAGGGCTCCACAGGCTTAGCTCGGGCCGCCGTGGAGAGCATCTCCATTGGAGGTACGTGGGCTGGAGCCGCCTCATCGGTGAACGGGCCGTCACCCCGGCAACCACCTCGCGGGTCGATCAGCGTGACTCGGGTATCCGTCGTTCGTCGCCCGGTCGAGTTCTGACTCCGTCGGGGCGACCGGTCCGAGCGCGAACGGTCAGCTCATTGAGGCGCGACGCTATCGGATCGAACTCGTCCATCGAACCGAACTCGTTCTCTAGCCGACCGTCCGGCAACCGTGTTGCTCCCGCCCGAATCGACGACCTCGAAGGCGAGGGACGTTCGACCGCGCCAACCGCGGGACCCCGTCGGTCCCGTTCGTACTCTCGGGCAATGGGCGTGCAGTCGACCGGTGATGAACCGTCTACCGCGATATACAATGACTGTTCGCCGCGCCTCCGTTTCAGCGATCTCCATGGCGCTCGGCTGGGCCTGACCGTCGACGGCCGCCCGTTTCCCCCGAAAACCTCGGAGTCGCGGACGCTGCCGGATGGAGCCCCCGGGTTTCCGCGAACGCTCCTCTCGACGGCAGGAACTCTCCTCGTCATCTCCTCGGCCACGCCGAAACGGTCCAGCTACCGAATGCGCGTTCTGCGGTGACGGCAGATAGCGACGGCGAACGGCTTTCTATATCGCGATATACGGTTTATATTGGCCGGCCGTCACGCGGGTCGTCGACGTGGCACGTCTGTACGGGATTGCGTCCGGTTCCTCCGGAACGGAGGGCGAGTTCGCGACGTCCCGGAATCCGTTGGGTGGCGGGACGTGCTCCGGCGGGGCGATCCGGGCCGGAAGCCGGTCGTGACCGGCCTCGATTCGAAGCGGCTCGATAGGCCGGTCGGTATCCCCGGTTCCGCGATCCCTCGGGTGGGTGGAAATCCTGTCGCTGATCCTCCGGCGGACATCCTCGCAGGGTGCTCGGCAGCTGGACTCGGGAGGATCCGGGAGCCCGACTTATTCCAGCCAAGCGCTGGCCGGTCGGTGGCCGGACTCGACGGGCCGTCGACGTAACGACCGGACCGCTCTAGCCAGTGGTCGGTTCTCGCCGATTCTCGCAACACGTCGAACGACCTCCGGTCTCCTCCTGGCGGTCGCTCCGCCGGTTCTCCAGCTCCGTCCCGGATCGACGGGCCAACCATCTCGCTTGTCCGAGCCGGCGCCCTGAGGTGATTTTTCCTTTATAACAGAGCAGGTGATAAACTGGATACGACGATATCGAATCTCCACCCAGTGGTTCCGAACGTGCCTGATTTGTGCACGGGGCTCCGGCTTACTTGCCAGTTGAGCGCCGATTTGCTCGGAATATCAACGGCCGGCTAACCGAGGATCTCGGCGAGCTGGAGTCCCGACGGAGGGTCATCGAGAAGACCGTTAGCGACACCTCTCTCGGCCGCGAGCTTACCCGAACGGGCGATTCCCTAGTCGGGCTCCCTGAGCTGCTTCCTCACCAGGTTCGGGAATCGCTTCGCCGTCACGCGCGGCTTGTACCGATGGCCGATGTCGAGGCCTGGCCGCCCGTCGCTGACGATAACGGCCGTTCGAATCGGCCATCCCACGCAGTTGTCGGGCCCTCGAAAGAGCTTTATCGGACTGTTGTCTTGACGGGCGGGATGGTCGATTGGAGGGCCATCGGGTACGGCATCGGCGTCTTTCCAGTCGCCCTGTTGGCTGCTATCTCCGAGGAAGGGTGGCTGGTGCTCGTCACCGGATTCCCCAGCGGGCTGGTCGCGGGCTACCGGGCTGGGGGATTTCTCGACGGACTCCTGTATGGTTTCGTCGCGGGTTGTGGTGTCCTCTTGCTGTTCTTTGGCGCTGGCTACTCTCTCGTCGTCTCGTCCGTGACGGGATTAGCGTCCCCGGGCATCGGCCTGACCATCCTCGGTGTCTTCCTCATCGCAGTGCTACTCGCAGCAGAGAGTTGTATCGCTGGCGCGATCGGTGGGCTCCTGAATCGATAGTTGCATCCGGTTAGACGAGGGGTATGGAGGATTCGCCTCGTTCGCGCGCCCGACGGTCGGCGTTCGACCGACTACGTCTCTCGTTCGTCCGTGACGTACCGCTTGACCGCCGGCGGGTCGTACGCGGCGAACTGGTCGAGAAGCGCCGCGACGTCGTCCGTGACGACGACCATGTCCCGGTGTGACGGGTTGACGAATCCCTCCGCTACCTGATGGTCGAAGAAGCCGACCAGCTGGGCATAGTAACCGGCGACGTTCAGGAAGCCACACGGGAGACGATGGAACCCGAGCTGCGCCCACGTGAGCATTTCCACCAGCTCCTCGAGCGTGCCGAAACCGCCCGGGAGGGCGATGAAGCCGTTCGCGAGCCGGGCCATCCGCTCCTTGCGGGCGTGCATCGAATCCACCACCTCGAGCTCGGTGAGCCCCCCGTGGGCGATCTCCCGTTCGACGAGCGCCTCCGGCATCACGCCGAACGCGTCGCCGCCCGCGTCGAGTACCGAATCCGCGACCGCGCCCATCATGCCGACGCGGCCACCGCCGTATACGAGCCCGATACCGCGGTCGGCGAGCGTCCGACCGAGGTCGCGCGCCGCGTCCATGTACGCCGGATCGCGCCCGTCACTCGAGCCACAGTACACGCAGATTCGGTCCATGGGGCCCCTGTGCGCAACCGTTCCGTAAAGCCAGCGAAGCGCCGTCGCCAGTACTCAACGCGCCGGCGCTCGAAGCTCCACCCGCTCCGTCCCCTCGACCGCCGCCGCCACGAGCGCGTCGACGTCGACCTCCGCCTCGAGGCGCTCGAGTCGGTTCTCGCCGAGCGCCGCCGACGGGTGGTCCGGCGCGATGGTCCGGCACGCCGAGTCGACCACGGCGTCCTCGTAGGTGCCGAGCGCCCTCGCCCGGCGGACGATGTCGTCCTTGGGGACGGTGAGCAGCGGACGGTGGACCGGGAGGTCGACGGCCGCGGAGGTCAACGCGAGGTTCGCGGCCGTCTGGGAGGACTTCTGGCCGAGCGACTCGCCCGTGACGATGCCGACGCAGCCCGCCTCCTCTGCGACGGCGGCTGCGGCGCGGAACATCACGCGCCGGTGGAGGATCATCCGCCCGGTGCCGACCGCCGCGAGCCGCTCGTTGACGGGCTCCATGTCGACGCGGTGGTAGCGCCACGTCTTCGCCGGGTGCATCCGGACGAGCTTCGAGAGCGCCGACTCGAACCGCACGACGTGGTCGCCGGCGGCCATCGGCCGGTTGTAGCAGTAGACGGGGACGACGTCGGCGCCGCGGGTCATCGCCTCGTAGGCGGCGACCGGCGAGTCGATGCCGCCGCTCACCAGCGCGACCAGCGGGTCCTGGGAGCCGACCGGGAAGCCGCCGGGCCCCTCGAACCGCTCGGTGAAGACGTACGCCCCCCGGTCGCGGACGTCGACCTCGACCGTGGTCGCCGGCGACGCCAGGTCGACCTCGGCGCCCGTCCGGTCCTGGACGCGGGCGCCGAGCACCCGCTCTGCGACCTCGCTGCCGAACGGCTGCTCGCCCGCGACGTTGGCCCGCACGGCGAACGGGGAGTCGACCGGGAGGTCGTCCGTGGCCGCCGCGATGGCCTCGAGCTCGACGTCGACGCGCCGGGCGGGCGACGCCGAGGCCACGCCCGGCAGCTCGGCGACGGCCGCGGCGGCCGCTCGGGCCGCGTCCGCGGCGACGATGACGCGGCCGGGGGCCGACTCGACGGCGTCGTAGGCGAGCGACTCGTGGTCGAGGCGCTCGGCGACCCGGTCGCGCAGCCGCGAGCGCATCCGCGCCGCCACGGCCCGGGACTTGGTCCCGATCTCGCTGTACCGCACCAGCACGTGGTCCATCGGGGAGCCGTAGCACCCACAGCGCTTTGAGGGCAGCGCTCCGGCCGCGACGCCGGACGGCGGTGACGCGGGCGGTCGGCGCCCCGAGCGCCGGCCCAGCGCCCGGGTGCCCGCTCCCGGTGCCACGGCGCCAGCTTACGGTTCCCTGGCGCGTAGACGTGCCATGGGAGCCCGTCGGCTGTCGGTCCCGCCGCGCGCCGTCGCCGCGCTCAACCGGGCCATGCAGGCCGCCATCGCGGTCGTCCTGCTGGCGGGGTCCGCGACCGGGAACGCCAGCGTGGCCATCAACGCGGCGCTGGCGCTCGCCGTGACGGCGCTGCCGGCCGTCCTCGAGCGGGACTACCGCATCCCGCTGGCCCCGTCGCTGACCTTCTGGCTGTCGGCCGCGGTGCTGCTGCACGCCGTCGGGCTGCTCGGGCCGTACCACTCGGTCTGGTGGTGGGACCACGTCACGCACACGCTCTCGGCCGCCGTCGTGGCGAGCGTCGGCTACGCCACCGCCCGCGCGCTCGACGTCCACTCCGACGCCGTCTACTTCACGCCGCGATTCATGACGGTCTTCGTCCTGCTGTTCACCGTCGCGCTCGGCGTGTTCTGGGAGGTGCTGGAGTTCGGTGCCCGAGGGGTCGGCGAGGCGCTCGGTTACGGCCCCATCCTCGTCCAGTACGGCCTCGAGGACACCGTCGTCGACCTCGTCTTCGACGCCGTGGGCGCCCTCGCCGTGGCGCTGTTCGGCACCGACGGGCTCGCCGACGTGGTCGACGCGCTGGTCCACCGGCTGCGCGGCGCCCGCGACTAGCGTCGGTTCGTTCCGATCGGCTCCCGCGACTGCTCGCCGAACGGCTAGCCCAGCTGCTCGCCGACCTGCCGGCCGACGGCTTCGAGGAACGCCGCCTCCTCGCCCGCCGGAATCGTCGCGCCCGCGGCCACGTCGTGGCCCCCGCCCTCGCCGCCGACGGCCGCGGCGGCCTCGGTCATGGCCGCGGAGAGGTCGAGCCCGCGCGAGACCAGCCGGTTCGTCCCGCGAGCGGAGACCTTCACCTCGCCCTCGTCGGCGTCCGCGAACGCGAGGATGGGCCGGTCGCGGTCGGCGGCGTCGGTGCCGAGCGCCATCCCGGCGACGATGCCGACGATGGTCTCGCGGATGTGGTCGCCGGCGTGGAACCACTGGAGGTGTTCCTCCTTCGTGAGGCCCTCCTCCCGTACGAGGTCCAGGCCGGACGAGAGGTTCCGGCGGTGGTTCGCCAGCAGCCGCCGCGCCCGCGTCAGCGCGGCCTCCCGGTCGCCCAGGCAGACCGCCAGTCCCACGTCGGGGCGCTCGTACCGCGCCGTGGCGTTCAGCAGCGTCGAGAACTCGCTGGCGTCGCGGAGCTCGGTGCCCGGCGCCTCGTCGGCGAGCTCGTAGGTCGTCCCCACGAGCTCCTCGATGGCCCCCGCGGGGACGCCCCGTTCGACGGCCCGGCGGACCAGCCCGCTGACCACCGTCGTCCGCTCCCCCCGGTCGAGGTCGGCCCAGGTGCGCCACTCGCCGTCCGACCGCAGGTCGAGCCCCAGCCCGTCGAGGAAGCGGACGGCCCCGCCCGGCGAGTTCGAGATGCCGGGGATGGTGACCTCGCTGCCGTACTCGAGCAGCTTCGGCAGCGGCCGGGTCTGCTTGCCGAACAGCGAGAGCCCGCGCCCGGTCTCGACGACGTCGGCCGCCACGCCCTCCTCGACGATGCGCTCGTTGGCCCCGACCAGCGCGCCGCTCGTGGCCTGCATGTCCCCGACGGCGCCGACGACGGCCAGGGCCGCGAGGTCGCGGTTCGCCTCGCCGCCGAGCGCCCGCGCGAGCGCGTAGGCGGTCCCCGCCCCCGAGAGCTCCGAGGCGCCGTTCAGCCCGACGGAGAGCGGGTTGCAGTGCCACTCCGGGTCGACGTCGACATCGGCCGGCTGGTGGTGGTCGGCGACGACGGGCTCGAACGCGCCGGCGTCGGCGTGCTCGAGGATGTGCGGGAGCTGGCCGCTGCCGAAGTCGGTGAACCAGACGACGTCGGTGGCGGCCGCGGCGGCCCCGGCGACCTCCTCGGCGTCGAGCTGGTCCGAGAAGGCCGTGCGGACCGGGACCCCGGCCCGCCGGACGGCCTCGGTCGCGATGGCGGCGCTGGTCAGCCCGTCCGCGTCGATGTGGGAGACGACGAGCACCTCGTCGGCGTCGCGGAGCCGATCGGCCGCGACGCCGGCGCGCTCGGCCAGCTCGGGGACGGGCCCGTCCATCACCCGTGGGAGCGTCGTGACGCCGGATAAACCTACGGAACGGGCCGGCAGTGCGCGGGCGGGGTCGGGGGGAGGGTACCGCGTCGGGCTACGGATACGCCGGGAGCAGGTGCCGCCGGTACAGCCGGAGCTGGCGGTCGAGCTCGGCGGGCGTGTGGGCCGTCGGGTGCAGGATGACCTCGTCGAACCCCTGCCGCTCGTACTCCTCGAGGGTCGCTTGCACCTCCTCAACGGTGCCCGCCAGCCAGTTCCGGGTCGCCTCGTCCACCGTCCGCCCGGCGCCGACGATGCCGCCGTAGACCCGCCGCTGGACCCGTCGGGCCCGGTCCGGGTCCTCGCCCGGGACGAGGTGGAGGTACTGCAGCGCCACCTTGTCGACGGCGTCCGGGTCGCGGCCCCGCGACTCGAGGTAGTCCGCGAACGCGGCCCAGTCGGCCTCGAGCACGCCCGTCGCGCGCGGGGGCGCGATCCAGCCGTCTGCGTGACGCAGCCGACGCTTCACGCTGGCGGCCACGCGCCGTCCGTCGTCGGTGTCCACGCCGCCGCCCCCGGCGAGCAGCCGCGGCGGCTGGCCGAGGGCCGGCTCCAGGCGGAAGTCCTCGACCGAGTAGTGCTCGCCCTCGAACGTCACCCGCTCCTCCTCGAACAGCCGTCGCAGCAGCTCGATCCCCTCCAGGTAGCGCGACGACCGCTCCGCCATCGGGACGCCGACGGCGTCGAACTCCGCCTCGACGTACCCCGTCCCCAGCCCGAGCGTGAGCCGCCGGCTCGTCAGGTGCTGCAGCGTCACGGCCCGTTTCGCCGTCAGGACGGGGTTCCGCAGCGGGAGGAGCATGACGCTCGTGCCGACGGGGATCGTCTCGGTCGCGCCGGCGACGACCGAGAGGGTCGTGAGGGGGTCCAGCAGCGAGGTGGCGTAGTTCGGGTTCTCGCCGAGGTGCTCGATGAGCCACGCGCCGGCGAACCCGTGCTCCTCCGCGAGCCGGGCGTAGCGGCGGAACCGGTCCGGCGGGATCGCGTGCGTCTCGCTGGCGAACGACGGGAGGCCGACGCCGAGCTGCATGGTGGACGACCGTTCCGACGGCGCAAGAAAGTACGGCTCTTCGAGGGCCCGCGGGGCGGCTCCTCCGAGCCCCGGCCGGACGGCCCGTCCGATGGCCGAACCGAACCGCGCCGGCTCCGGCCCCGCCGAGCCCTCAGCGGCCGAGCCGGTCGACCGCCGCGCGCGCCAGCGCCTCGAACGTCGCCGTCTCCGGGACCACGTCCACCGCGACGCCGAGGCCCTCGGCGGTCTCGCGGGTCGGCTCGCCGATGGCGCCGACGACCGCCGACGCCAGCCCGGCCAGCGCGGCCTCCCGGAGCCCCCGCTCGTCGGCGGCGTCGAGGAAGTGCTCGACGGTCAGCGAGGAGGTGAACAGCGCGGCGGCCAGCTCGCCCCCGGCGGCGGCCTCGACGGAGTCGCCGGCGCCGCCGGGCCGGACGAGCCGGTAGAGCACCGTCTCGTGGTGGTACGCCCCCGCGTCGTCGAGGCCGTCGAGCAGCACGGCCGAGCCGTGGTCCGAGCGGGCCACCTCGACCCGGGTGCCGTCGACCCGGTCCGCGAGCGCCTCGAGGAGCCCCCGGGAGGAGTACGTCTCGGGGACCAGGTCCGGCGGGCAGCCCGCCGCCTCGAGCGCCTCGGCCGTGTGCTCGCCGATGGCGCAGAGCGTGGCGTCGCCGGCCGCCCAGCCGTCGGGCAGGAGGTCGGCGCCGGTCCGGCTCGTGAGGACGACGACGTCGGCGTCCGACCGGGGCGCGGCGCCGGTCGGCTCGACGGCGAGCATCGGGTCGGCGACCGGCTCGACCCCGAGCGACTCCAGCAGCGCGACGGCCTCCGCGAGCCGCTCGTCGTCCGGCCGGAAGACGGCGACGAGCGGGCGGGCGGTCACTGGGCGCCGTCCTCCTCGCGGGCCGCGGGCCGGTCGTCGGACTCGGCCCTGGCCGCCTCGACCAGCTCGGCGGCCCCCCGGTCGGCGAGGTCGCCGGCGAACTCGCGGGCCGCCTCGACGTACGTCCGCACCGGGAGGTCCCGGGTGGCGGCGACCTCGGTCGCGCCCGCGCGGTCGAACACCTGCGCGCGGACGTGCACGGCCTCGCCGCGGATGACCGCGTGGACGCCGATGGGGGCGATGCAGCCCGCGCCGAGCTCGGCGAGGACCACCCGCTCGACGGTGGTCTCCACGCGCGTCCGCGGGTGGTCGACGGCCTCGTGGACCGCGTCGGCGGCGTCGGTCCCGTCGACGGCGGTCACGGCGATGGCGCCCTGTCCGGCCGCGGGCACGAAGTCCGCGAGCGGGAGGTCGGCCACGGGCACCTGGTCGACCAGCCCCGAGCGGTCCAGGCCCGCCCGGGCGAGGACGATGGCGTCGAGCTCCACGTCGACCTCACGCGCCATGGCGGTTCGCTCGACCTCCGAGAGGTCGTCGAACCACTCCTGGGGGGTGCGCTCGTCGGCGTCACCCTCGCCGGTCCCGTCCCCGTCGGCCTCGTCCTCGTCGCCCTCGGCGGCCGTCAGCCGGCGCTCGTGCTCGCGCTGGCGGTGGGGCGCCAGCAGCTTCTCGACGCGGGTGTCGACGTTGCCCCGGAGCGGCACCACCTCGAGGTCGGGGCGGGCGGCCAGCAGCTGGGCGGTCCGGCGGAGGCTCGAGGTGCCGACCACGGCGCCGTCGGGGAGGTCGTCGACGCCCCCGCCGTCCGGGGTGACCAGCGCGTCGCCCGGCGCGGCCCGCTCCGGGATGCCGGCGGCGACGAGCTCCTCGGGCTGCTCGGTCGGCACGTCCTTCATCGAGTGGACCGCGGCGTCCGCGGCCCCGTCGAGCACCTGCTCGTCGAGCGCGCGGACGAACGCCCCAGTCTTGCCCAGTCGGTGGATGAGCGCGTCCGGCAGCTGGTCGCCGGTCGTCTCGACCTCGACGACCTCGACGTCGTAGCGGCGGTCCTCGAGGGCGGTGCGGACGCGGGCCGTCTGCCGCCGCGCGAGCGCCGAGCCGCGGGTGGCCAGTCGGACGGTCCCGCGGGTACGCATGGCTCGGCGTCGGAGCCGCACGGGCAAAAGGACACCGCGACGCGCGCGGCCGTCGCGGGGTACGGCGGCGGCCGCACGGGCGGTGGGAGTGGAGTCCAGGCAGTCCGTGACTCGACGGGGTGGCGGGTCGAGCGTCAGCGGGGAGCCGACGCCGTCATCCCCGGACTGCGGGCCGCCACCGGGTGGCCGTCCCCGCCCGTCGGATACCGCCCGCGGCCGGCCGTCACTCGCGGGCGACGGACAGGTTGCGTACCTCCCCGCCGCAGTCGGGACAGGCGGCGAGGTAGTCTGGCGCCTCGAGGCGGGTCAGGCAGTCGAGGCACTCGTAGCAGCGCCGGGAGCGGTCTGGAGCGCCGAGCATCTCACACCGCCTCCACGCCCTCCTTGCCGGTCCGGACCTGGACCGCGTCCTCGACCGGGATGACGAATATCTTGCCGTCGCCGGGCTGGCCGGTGTGGGCGGCCTCCGCGATGGCGGCGACGACCTCGTCGGCGGGGACGTCGGCGACGACGCACTCGACCTTGACCTTCTGATGGAGGTCCACCGTGTACGCCTCGCCGCGCCACTGGCCGGTCTTGGCGGCCTGGCTGCCGCGACCCGAGACCGTCGTGACCGTCAGTGACGGCGCGCCCGCCTCGGCGAGCGCGGCCTTGACGTCCCCCAGCTTCTCCGGCCGGATGACCGCCGTGACGAGCTTGAGGCCGCCGTCGTTCGGCCGGCCGCCGTCGGGTCGCAGAGCGCCCCGACGTGCTTCGGAATCCGGCGATTCCGAACCGCCGTCGGAGCTCCGCTCCGACGAGGCTCGCCTCGCTTCGCTCGGCTCACCGCCGTCGGTCAGGACCTCGTGTCCCCCGTCGGCGAGGGCGGGCTCCTCCCCCATGTCGAACTCGGGGTACGACTCGACGCCGTGCTCGGTGACGTCCAGCCCCTCGATCTCGTGGTCGCGGGAGACGCGGATCTGGCCCAGGGCCTTCAGGGCCCCGAACACCCCGGCCGTGGCGAGCGCGGTCCAGCCGGCGATGACCGCGACGCCGACGATCTGGGTAACGAGGCTGACGCCGGCACCCGGGACCGTCAGGAACGGGAGGCCGACGAGGACGGCGCCCAGCATGCCGGCGCTCCCGTGGACCGGGAAGACGGCGCAGACGTCGTCGATGCCCAGCCGCTTCTCGACGAACTCGAACACGAGGGGCAGCTGCGCCCCGGCGAGTCCACCGATGACCAGCGCGCCGTACCACGTGACGAGGTCCGTGTTCGACGTGATGCCCACCAGGCCGGCGAGCATGCCGTTGGCGACGTAGAGCGTGTCGACCTTGCTCGTCTTGGCCAGCGAGAGCACGCTCGCGCCGAGGGCGCCCGCGGCCATGCCGAGGGTGGTGGTCAGGGCGACGCGGCCCACGTAGCCGAAGTCGGCGAGCCCCTCGGCCCCCTCGGCGAGCGGGGCCGCGGCGGTGCCGACGTTGAAGCCGTACCAGCCGAAGCAGAGGATGAGCGTCCCGAGGACGGCGAAGGTCAGCGAGTGGCCGGGGATGACGTTCGCGGAGCCGTCGTCGTCGAACCGGCCGAGGCGCGGGCCGACGACCCAGGCCGCCGTCAGGCCGGCGACGCCGCCCATGCCGTGGACGATCATGCCGCCGGCGAAGTCGGCGAAGCCCATCGCGTCGAGGAACCCGCCGGCCCAGGTGATGCCGGTCACCACGGGGTAGATGACGGCCGCGAGCAGGAACGTGTAGGACACGTACGCGCGCAGCTTCATCCGGCCCGCGACGGCACCCGACACGATGGTCGCCGCGGTCATGGCGAACACCGCGCCGAACAGCCAGTCGACCCACGCCAGCGTGGAGTCCGGGCTCAGGACGGCGAAGAACGCGCCGTAGCTCCCGCCCCCGGTCGCGGTCGCGACGGCGGCCTCGACGCCGGCGCCGACGAGGAAGAACACCGACACGCCGACGCTCCAGGTCAGCATGTTCTTCGTCAGCTGGTTGGCGACGTTCTTCGCGCGGACCTGTCCGGCCTCCAGCATCGCGAACCCGGCGTGCATGAAGAAGATGAGGAACGTCACGACCAGCACCCAGACGTAGTTGACCGCCTGCGCGACCGCGACCGGGTCGACCTGCAGCGGATTCAGCATCCTCCACTCTCTCCCGTATATCCTGGACACTTGGTTGGTTCTCTACCGAAATACTGTCTGTTTGTATCCCACATCACGGATTAGCCTGATCGTTGAGCAGTATATAAAGCTTGAGTTACCGTTATGTCCATTTCATATAGCAACTAGGGGACGTATGGTGTATATAAGGTCATGGACGCACGGAAACGTCGCGGGAACGGGCCGATAGCTGGACGAACGCGGGGCCGGTCTGCGGCCCACGGACGGGGGTCGCGCGGAGCCGCTACAGTTTCGGCGCGAGCGCCTCGGCGAAGTACGTGACGACGACGTCCGCGCCCGCGCGCTCGATGCTCACGAGCGCCTCGAGCGCCGCCGCCTCGAGGTCGAGCCAGCCCCGGTCGGCCGCGGCGTGGAGCATCGCGTACTCGCCGGAGACGTTGTAGGCCGCGACGGGGCGGTCGAACCGCTCCCGGACGGCCCGGACGACGTCGAGGTAGGCCAGCGCCGGCTTGACCATCAGCACGTCCGCGCCCTGCTCGACGTCGAGGGCGACCTCGCGGAGCGCCTCGCGGACGTTGGCCGGGTCCTGCTGGTAGTGCCGGCGGTCGCCGAACGCCGGCGCGCCGTCGGCGGCGTCGCGGAACGGCCCGTAGAACGCGCTCGCGTACTTCGCCGCGTAGCTCATGACCGCGACGTCCTCGTGGCTCGCCCCGTCGAGCGCCGCCCGGACGGCGCCGACCTGACCGTCCATCATCCCGCTGGGGGCGACCACGTCGGCGCCGGCGTCGGCCTGCGAGACGGCGACGCGGCCCAGCCGGTCGATCGTCGCGTCGTTGTCGACCGTGAGCGTCGGCTCCGTGCGGGCGCCGTCCTCGAGCACGCCGCAGTGGCCGTGGTCGGTGTACTCGCACAGGCAGACGTCGGCGACGACGGTCGCGTCCGTCTCGGCCACGATGGCGCGCGTCGCCCGCTGGACGACGCCGTCCTCGGCCCAGGCCTGCGACCCCTCCCCGTCCTTCGCTGCCGGCACGCCGAACAGGAGGACGGCCTCGACGCCCGTCTCGAGCACCTCGCGGACGCGGGGCACCGCCCCGTCGACCGGGACGCGCTCGTGGCCCGGCATCGACGGGATGGGCCGTCGCTCGTCGGCCGTCGCGTCGACGAACACCGGGGCGACGAGGTCCGCCGGCGACAGCCGCGTCTCGCGGACCAGCTCGCGCAGGCCGTCCCGGCGCAGCCGCCGGGGACGCTCGGTGAGGTCCATGGCCCGGCTTCCCCGGGCAGCGTCAAAACGCCGTCGCTCGGCCGCGCCGGCGCGGTCGGTTCCCGAAGGGCTATACGACCGACCGACGTCCTAGCGGACGTGTTCGGTCCCGTGGACCTCGCTGCGGTCCTCGCCCTCCTCGCGCTCGCGCCCGTCGCCCTCTCGGCGCGGGTCCAGGACGGCGCCCGCCGGCTCGTCGTCGACTACGGGGTCGTGCTCCTGTTCGGGTTCTTCGCGCTCGTCGGCGTCTGGCTGTTCTTCAACCGGGACTCGGCGTTCTTCCAGGAGCTTCTGGCCCGGTACTGGCTGCCGGCGCTGTTCGCCATCTTCATCCTCGAGGGGGCGATGCTGCTGTACTTCGCGCCCTCGGAGAGCCTCGTGCCCGTCGCGGTCGGCCTGGCGGCCTCCACCGACGTGGCCGCCGCGACGCCAGCGGTCTACGCGCTCATCGTCGGCACCGCGGTCGTCGGCGCCACCATCGGGCAGTACCTGCTGTTCCTGCTCGCGAAGCGCTGGGGCCGCGAGCGGCTGCTCGCCCAGCCCTGGTTCCGGGTGGGCGCCGACACGCTCGACCGGTTCGACGGCTGGTTCGCCCGGTGGGGCCTGCTGGCGGTCCCCGTCTCGAACACGCTGCTGTTCACGCGCGGGATGCTGACGGTGCCCGCCGGGCTGGCGGAGATGGACGACGCCCGCTTCGTGGCGCTCTCGGCGCTCGGCACGCTCGTCTTCGAGTCGGCGCTGGCGCTGCTGACGCTGGGCGTGCTCTCGTCGGTGGCCCTGCCGGTGTAGGGGCGATCCTCGCCCGGCTGCGGCACAGCGCCACGGCAGCGGTCCGCGCCCCGACCCGGCCGCTCACTCGGCCCGGCTCGACGCCCCGCCATCGGTCCACCGGGCGATGCCGGCCTCGATGGCGAGCCCGCCGCGTCGCCACCTCAGCCACCCGACCAGCACCAGGTAGGCCACCACCATCTTCGGGAACCCGTACGCGTCGACGACGCCGAGCACGCCGGGCAGGGACCCCGTCACCTGGAACACGGCCGGGCCAGCAGCCGCGCCCGCCGTCGACGAGAACAGCACGTTGCCGCCGTAGAGGGCGCCGAGATGCGCCCCGATACCGAGGGCCAGCTCGCCGGTGTGCGCGTACAGCAGCCCGAAGACGGCGCCGGCCACGGCCAGATCGAGGAGCCGCAGCCCGGTCGGGACGCCGTGCATCCCGACGAAGAACGGGATCGCCACGAGCAGCCCTCCCACGACGGCCCGCGCGGGAGCCACCCCGCGGCCGTAAAGCCCCTCGGCCGCGTTCTCGAGGACGACCCGGAAGAACACCAGCTGCTGGATCGCCGCGTGGAGAACCAGGGCCACGAGGAGGACCGTCAGCCCGAGGAGGAGCGACCCTCCCGGGTACGGCGTCGACACCGCGAGCCCGGTCGACCCCAGCGCCGAGCCGAGCGCGAACCACGCGCCGAACCCGACGACGACCGCGACGAAGCCGGCGAGCAGGTCCAGCAGCCACCGGCCCGATGCCGTCACCCCGTAGTCCGAGAGCGGCCGGCGGTCGAGGTAGCGCGCCCAGGCGACCAGCGCCACGGCGAAGAACCCGCCGTGGAGCAGCGACTGGGCCAGGCCCCCGGCGGGGGTCGGTCCGGACGGTATGGACTCGATGGCGGCCTGCACGTTGCCGGTGAGCACGCCCCCCGTGAGCACCCAGAGCAGCGGCATCGCGAGCAGGACGCGCCAGGTGGCCCGCACCCGCGGGTCGTGCGACCCCCACACCGCCGCCCGCAGTCGGGCCGCGACGGTCGGCGGACGCTGCTCGTGGCCGACTCCGGACATGACACCTCGGCAAGCGTGTCCGGTCATAAGCGTTCTGGGACCCCGGTGCCCGCCAGTCGGTTTGTCCCGGGCCGGGAGGTCACCGAACCGCTCGACGCCGGCTTCGTCGATGACGAGCGATGCGAAGCTCGGTGGGGGGGGAGGGGTCGTTGCCCGGTAGAGCCTCGACCGGTCCGACGTCAGTCGGCCGGGGCCGGCTCGGTCCTCACGCCGACGGCCTCGGCGACGAGTTCGGCCACGTCGACGACCTCGATGGCGTCCTCGTAGCCGCCGGTCTTCCGGCCGTCCTCGTACATCGTCATGCACTGCGGGCAGGC
>CAZVOR010000013.1:20580-26652 GCA_964628745.1 uncultured Halobacteriales archaeon | reverse complement strand
TGGCGCCGGCCGCCCGGGGCGGGCGCCGGTCCGGGCGCGGTGGGCTGCCGACCGCGGCCGCGCCCGGCGGGCCAGTCACGGAATCACCCCCTTCGTCGAGAGTCGCTCGTAGACCCGGGAGAGCCCCCTGGCGACCCAGCTCCCCCGCTCCGCGGCGTAGTACGGTTGGAGGTCGGGCCCGAACTTCGCCTTGTACCGGTTGAGGCGCCGGTCGTCCGCGCCGACGAGGTCGTACCAGCCCACGCCCCGCTCCTTCGCGTCGGTCATCACCCGCCAGTCGAGCAGGTCGTTGACCGCGACGTCGAGCTCTTCGTCGGGTTTGACCCCGCCGTGCCACCGGTAGGCGGTGTCCTCGTCCTCGAGCACGACGATGCCGCCGAGCAGCTCGCCGTCCCGCCGGCAGACGTACGGGCGGACGTACCCCGCCGGCAGCGCCGAGTAGAGGTCCTCGACGAACCCCGTCGGCATCCGGAACGCCGTCGACTGCGCGTCGTACCGGTTTCTGACCTGCTCGATGATCCAGCGGACGTCGTCTGCCGTCCCCTCCTCGACGGCGACGTCCGCGTCCGAGGCGTCGTCGATGTTTTGCCGCGCGTCGCCGCTGAACCGCTCCAGCAGCTCGTCGCGGCCGGGGGTCAGGTCCACGACGTAGGTGTGGACCGGGGCGACGGTGAAGTCGTTCCACGTGAACGGCCGCACGTCGCCGAACCGGCGGTCGGTGCTGATGCGGATCAGCGACGGGTCGACGTTCGCCTCGATCCATTCGACGCAGCCGTCGATGAACTGGACCAGCCGCCGCTCGGCCTTCCGCCGCGAGAGCTTCCCCATGTTCAGCGTCCCCGGTCCGAGGTTCGGCACCCACAGCGGCGGCGGTGGCGAGAACGCGGCGTCGAAGGGGCCCTTCGTGACGACGAAGACCGGGAACACGCCGACGGGTTCCTCGCCGACGACGCCGACGAGCGGGTGCATGTCGGCGTCGGCGTGCGTCGCCATGACCCCGAGCGCCTCCCAGCGGTGGAACGGGTTCGTCTGCGGGGACCGCTCGACGTGGCGGTTCCACGACTCGGGGTCGACCGCCTCCCCGGACCGGATCTCGACCGTCATGCGCTCCGCGACCCTCCCGTCTCCACGCGACCGGCGACGCCGTTCACGGTTCGCTCCCGTTGCGGTCCCCGGCCCACCAGTACGCCCGCCGGGCGAGCTTGTAGAGGCGCCACCGGACCGGGGCGTGACCCCGCTCCCACTGCAGCGTCGGGACCGGCCGCCCGCCGAACGACGCCTTCTGCTTGAACGTCCCCTGCGCGAAGCTCGAGCCCGTCCCGCCGAAGTCGTAGTGGGCGTAGCCGTTCTCGATCCCCCATCTGATGGTGCGGGCGTGCAGGAGCTCCGACGGGTAGTGCTCGAAGTTCGACTCGTCGCCGATGGCCGGGAAGAAGTGGTGGATCGTCGACTGCTCCTCGTCGAGGAGGTAGACGTACCGGCCCACCTCGGTGCCGTCGACCTCCGCGACGAACGTCTTGGCCCGTCCGTCCAGCCCGGAGACGACCGCGTCGAAGAACTCGTACGGCACGGGTTCGCCGTCGACCCGCTCCATGTTCCCCCGGTACAGCCGGTAGGTCTCCCGGACGTTCCGGTCCGTCGGGTCCAGCTCGTAGAACTCGTGGTCCGATTCCAGCGCCTTGCGGACCGTCCGGCGCCGGCTGCGGTCCATCCCGTCGAGCACCGGCTCCCAGCCGTCGTCGAGATCGAGGACGAACCGACAGTTGCCGAGCACCGGCGCGTAGCCGCGGCGCGCCAGGAACTTGCCGTACCTGACGTAGGCGAGGTCGTTCGTCCGGATGAAGTGGTAGACGACCGACCGGTCCGGGAGGTTCGCGAGTTCCTCGAACAGCAGGGACAGGCAGGTGGACTCGTCGGTCGTGATGACGGGCCCACCGTAGCCCGGGGCGGTCGACACGAGCCGACTGGCCGGCGCCAGTCGGCGGACCGACGTCGAGCCCGGGCCCTCCAGCGGGGTCACGTAGTTGGGGAAGACCGCCACGGGGTTGTCCTTCTTGTAGACCACGACGTGTCGGGGCGTCCGGTCCAGGCCGTTCTCGATGGCCCGGAGCCAACCGTATCGCTGGAAGACGCTCCCGAGGTCGGACTGCTCGACGAGGTTGTCCAGCTGGTTGGCGTTCAGCTCCGCGATCGAGTCGTGGGTCGTGACGGTGAGATCTGTCATGGATTTCGTCGCCGGACATGGTCGTTGTCGTCGCCGGACATCGTCATTCGAGGTAGCCGAGGTCGGCGAGCCGCTGCTCGACCTCTCGGTCGTCGGTCGGCGCCTTCGACGCGCCCGCGTAGGCGGGGAGCGACTCCACCGCGCCCTCCCCGGGGACGACCGGGAGGACCGAGCCGTCCATCCGGTCGTGGGGCGGCAGGTCGAACGTGGCCAGCACGGTCGGCGCGACGTCGAACAGGTCGGCGCCCGCGAGCGACCCGTCGTGGTCGAACGCGGCCCCGCGCGCGGCGATCACGCCGTCGGGCTTGTGGTTCCAGGGCTCGCGGGGCTCGCCGAACTGCTCGCCGGAGACCCGGGAGGAGAGCGCGTGCTCGAACCCCGCCGGGACGGTCACGACGTCCACGGCGTCGTCGACGGCCGGTCCGTGGTAGTGCTCCTCCCGGACGGCGACCTCCTCGAACATCGGCTCGCCGTCGGGCGTGGTGACCGACGACAGGAGCGCGACCAGCTCCTGTCGGACCGACTCGTACTCCGAGCGCGGGACGACGCCGTCCGGCTCGCGGCCCTCGAGGTTGATGCGGACCCCCAGCTCGACGGCGTCCCGCACGTAGGCGCGGGACCGTTCGAAGTCGACCTGTTCGGTGGCGGTGCGGGCCAGGCTCTCGGGGACGCGATCGGCCACGAACGACTTCAGCGACAGCGCCTCCAGGACCGCCGCGGCCCGTTCGGCGGTGAGCCCGAGACGGGCGGCGGCGGCGGCCAGCCGGGCGAGCGTCCCCTCCTGCCGGTCCGTCCCCCCGCTGCCGTGCCGGAGCTGCTCGTCCCGCGTCGTCGTCCACGCCGGCATGCCCCGACCGCCGCGTCTCGTCTCGAGGAAGCCGTGGTCGCGGAGGAACACGTTCGGCCGGAACTCGTACTGGTCGTAGGGGCCAATGCCGTGGTCGCTGGCGACGAGGACGTTCGCCGGGTCGACGTCCGCCAGGACGCGGCCGACCTGCTCGTCGACCGCCCGGTACACCGCCTCGACCGCCCCGTCGTCCCCGGGCAGTTCGTGGAACACCGTGTCCGTCGCCTGGAACTGGACGAACCCGAAATCGGGGTCGAACCGCTCGACCAGGTGACGGAACGCCCGTCCGCGCATGCCGACCAGCTCGCGGAGGTCGTCGACGAGCTCCTCGCCCGTCGCCGACCGTCGGGGATAGACCCGGTACTCGCCGATCGCCTCGCGGAGCTCCTCGAGGAGCCCCTCCGGGTGACACGCCGGGCGCTCCGGCGCGACGTAGCCGGGGACGATGGCGCCGTCGAACGCCGTCGGGGGCGCGGTCACGGGGACGTTGACGACGACGCTCGAGTAGCCCTCGCGGTCGAGCAGCTCCCAGATGGCGAACTCGCGGACGTGCGTGCGGTTGACCACGTCCCAGTCGTACCCGTCGAACGCGAGGAACCCGAACACGCCGTGCGTCCCCGGGTTCACGCCGGTGTAGAGCGACGGCCACGCGCTCGCCGTCCACGGCGGGATCTGGGAGGCGAGGTCGCTCCACGACCCGCCGTCGAGCAGCTCGTCGAGGTTGGGGACCGCTCCCGCGTCCCGCAGCGGTTCGAGGACCGAACCGCACGCCGCGTCGATGCCGACGAGGAGCGTCTTCATCCCCGTTCCACCCGCCATCGTACCGACGGTGCGGAGGATTGAGCTTTGTTATGCGCGCTGTATGGCGCCGACGGCCCGGCGGTACGAACGCGTTTACCGGCCCAGCGCGGCGCTGGCTGCCTGTAGAAGGCGTGAGGGCGGTCTGCGGGGGCTTCGCCGGTCGGCAGGCCGGCCACGGCCCGTGCGGCGCGCGGACGACGCCGGTATGGAACAGTTACCCGGCGGTAGGGGACCACGAAACGGCCCCTTCCGGCCGGATTCCGGTCGGAATCGAAACCGATGTCTCCTCGAATGGTACGTGCATCCTACCGGAGCCGTCGGTATCCGGTAGGTAAACGTGGCCGACCGGTCACCACCGCAGGCTTAACGGGCCGTTTCTCCGATGCTAACCGGTCGTTAACCCCTTTACAGTAGTCTCTATCTACCGGGCCATGCCTTCCAAGAGGCGCTCCGACGAATCGGAGAAAGACGGCCCTACCGACCGGCGGGACGAGCCCATCCCGGCGAAAGGGGACCCTACTGACGGGTCGGCGCGGAAAGCGTCGCTTACCGACCGGCTGGCGTCGGCCGATTCCCCCATCGGCCGGCGGGGATACCTCGGCCTGCTGGGGGCGACGGCCAGCCTGGCCGCCGTCCCCGCCGTGCGGTCGGCCCCCGCCACCACGGTCAACCTCGGCGACGAGGGGCTCACCGACGGCGACCGCATCGACCCCTACATCGACGAGCACCTGCAGAACGACGTCCAGGTCGTCGTGCCTCAGGGGTCGTACGACTGGGACGGCTCGGGGCTGCACGGCAAGACGTTCTCCACCGACGCCGAGCTCGTCGGCGACGGCCAGGTCACGCTGAACCGCGTGAGCCTGCCGAACCACACGGACGTCGAGAGCAACGGCGGGACGTTCCGGATGCAGAACTTCACCTTCCGGGGCGACGCCGGCGGCGGCTCGGCGTCGGACGACACGCGCATCCGCGCCGAGTGCGGCTCGAGCGGGACCATCGAGTTCGTCAACGTCCGGCACCCGGACGGCACGCGCCAGCAGTCCGAGAGCGAGGCGACGGCGTGGTACGTCCCCGGCGCGCACGGCGGGACCATCCGGTTCATCAACTGCGAGGCGTGCTGGTGGGGGAACAACGCCATCTACGCGAGTTCGCCCGGCCACGGGAATCAGGGGACCGTCGAGGTCATCGGCGGCTTCTTCCACAACAACAACATCGCCAGCATCCGCATCGGCGGCGACGACTGGCTCATCAAGGACGCCTGCATCGTCCACGACGAGCGGGCGCCGTCCCGCATCGACTCGGGGACGCGGATGCGCGGCATCCGCATCGACGAGGGCGGCCAGAACGGTCGCATCGAGAACGTCCACATCAGCGTCTTCGACTCGGTCGGCGTGGCGAGCCCGCCGCTCGAGAACTCCGACGACTCGGCCGGCGGCTCCTGCACGGTCCAGGACTTCTACATCTACAACGAGACGGGCGAGGACTGCATCGACCTGGCCCGGGCCTCCTACGACATGTCCGGCGACAACGTCCAGCTCACCGGTGGCGGGAACATGGACTACGACGGCAGCTTCTCGAACGTCTGCGTCGGCGACAGCTGCCAGGTGCCGACGACGGAGGAGATCGACGGCGACGGGTCGCCGGACAGTTCCGACGGCGGCACGGACACCAGCGACTGGTCCGTCGTCGAGGTCCTCTCGACGAACGACGCCACCGAGTTCGACTACGAGTTCGACACCGACGGATCGGTCGCTCTCGACCTCGCCGCCGGCGCCAACTCGGCCGAGACGGGCAACGATACCGTCGCCGACAACGGCGACGGCACCTACACCGTCAGCGGCCACACCGGCTTCGGGGAGGGCGATACGTTCCGGGTCGACGGGACGTTGACCGACTTCCGGACGGCCGCCGCCACCGGCGACTTCGCCGTCCACGTCGACGGCGACCAGCTCGACGTCGAGGGCGGCTCGGGCGACCAGGACGCGAACGCCGAGGAGGCCGTCGTCGAGGTCCTCTCGACGAACGACGCCACGGAGTTCGACTACGAGTTCGACGCCGACGGCCCGGTCGCCAGAGTCGGCAACGCGGGGGACCGCTCGGCCGAGACGTCGAACGACGACGTCGTCGACAACGGCGACGGCACCTACACCGTCAGCGGCCACACCGGCTTCGGCATGGGCGACACGTTCACCGTCGAGGG
>CAZVOR010000013.1:0-20480 GCA_964628745.1 uncultured Halobacteriales archaeon | reverse complement strand
CCGTCGAGGGCGACCTCGTCGCCTTCCGGCCGGACGCGACCCCCGGCCAGTGTGCCGTCCACGTCGACGGGACGGACGTGACGTCCGACTACCTGCTGCCGAACCGCATCGTCATCGACGGGACGGACAACGGCCCGAGCCAGTACTCGTTCGAGGTCACGGGAGAGGTCGCCCCGGCGCCGGGAAGCGGCCCGCTCGAGGCCGAGGACACGCTCTCCGGGAGTGCCGTCCAGGGGGAGGTCTCCGGCGACGTCGACGCGTACTTCTACTCCGGCGACGTCGTCAGCTACAACCTCCAGGGCGCCGCGACCGTCGTCATCGAGGACCGGGACGGGTAGGCCACCAGCCGCGCCCGCTGGCCCACCCATGCCCGGCTGACGGGCCGAACGTCGGACCGCTCCCCTCCGCGGCCGTCGAGCCGATCCTCACCGCCACAGCAGCACCGCCCCGACCAGGCTGATGAGCAGGAAGACGACGCCGAGGACGATGGCGGGCATCCCCGCTCCGAGGACGTCGGCGGGCGAACCCGTCTCCGACGGCCGGGCGGTCGTCGCGGGCCCGTCGTCCCCGGTGACCGTCACCTGGACCTGCTCGTCGCCGACGCCGAGCGTGTAGTTCCCCGGCGCCTCGATGGTCCGGACGAACGTCACCTCGCCGGTCTCGCCCGGCGAGAGGGTGACCTCCTTCGTGGCGACCGTCGTCCCGAACGCGGACAGCGAGACGCGCTCGGTCCCGGCGGCGTCGCCGACGTTCCGGACGGTCGCCGTCACCTCGACCTGCTCCCCCGCCCCGACGGTCGAGGGGTCGGCTCCCAGCTCGACGACCGCCAGCCGCGCGCTCGGCGGCTCCACCTCGACGTCGACGGTCCGGCCGTTGACGCCCAGCTCCCAGACACCGGTTCGGTCGAGTTCGTGCGCGAACTCGACGGTCCGGACCGCCCCGGCCGGCACGGTGACGTTCCGTCGCTCGACGACCTGCCCCCGGACCGTGAACTCGACCGGCACGGCGTCGGCGGCCCGGCCGCGGTTCTCGATCCTCGCGTTCACGACGGCCGCCTCGCCCCGGGCGACCGTCCGATCGACGGGGGTGACGTTGATGCGGACGTCCGGCTCGCGGGTCGCGACGACCAGCGGGGCCACGGCGGGCGCCGTCGCCTCGAAGACGTAGGCGTCCGCGGTCTCGAACGCCGGGGCCGTCGGCAGCTCGCGCCAGGTCCCGTTCCGGTGCTGGAGGACGACGACCCGGTCGGGCTGCAGGTCGCGGTCCTCGTACAGCTGCCTGGAGACGTCGAACTGGACCGCGAGGCCGTCGACCGCCCCGTCGCCGAGGCCCCGCTGGTCCATCGTGACGTACAGCAGGTCGGCGGTGACGCCCTCGACGGGCGGGACCGCGGTCGGCCTGGACGTGTGCAGGGTCGCGTCGAGGGCGAACGGCGGGGCCCCGTCGCGCAGCTGCAGGCCGGCTCTCGAGAGCTGGACGCCGGTGGCGTCGCCGGGGGCGGTCGGGGGGAGGTAGCGCGTCGCGTTCCGGACGGGTCCGTCGCCGTTCGCCTCGAGGCGGATTCCCATCAGGCCGCGTCGCTCGACCGAGACGTCCGAACAGGGCCCCCGGCTGATGGTGATGGGTTCGCGCATCGAGAGGTCCACGTGCCGGCCGCCGCCGCCGACGAGCTGCCAGCGCCGCATCACGTCCGTCGCGTTGTCGAGGTCGTCGTCCCAGAGCCCCGCGCGCTCGTCGAACGCCGGCGTGATTCGGACGGCGTCACCCGCGCCGAGACGCTCGATGCCGCGGTACGCCCCGCCGTCGGTGCGGCCGTCCCGCCAGACCCAGTCGACCTGGTACCCCCCGCCGGGGCTCCCGAACGACCGCCACCGGTCCGCCTGCGCGCCGTCGTCGTAGAAGTCGTCGCGGACCGCCCACTCGCCGTCCGGCAGGCCGCGGATGTCGAACGTGGCGGCACCGCCGTAGGCAGCATCGTCGGGAGAGTCGACGCCCCGCTCGTCGTGCAGGAAGACGAGGCTCACGCCGTCGGCGCCGTCGTAGAGGAACACGGAGCTGACCTGGTTCGCCTGGAGCCGGTTGGCCCCGTAGGCGGAGTACGACGTGTGGGAGTTCGCCCAGGCGCTCGTGCGCGAGTTGCGGTACCTGTAGAACGAATCGACGGTGGTCCCGCCGTCGCCGAGCGGGGCGACCTCGAGACAGCGGTCGCCCTGCTGGACCGCGTACGTCAGGTCGCTCGACCCGTACGCCCCGCTGTGGTCGGCCGGCGGGGCGGGCGGACCGAGCCCCGCGCCGGGACCCGAGAGGGCCAGTCCGAGGACGACGCAACCGACGACGATGGCGTACCGGTTCATGGTTTACTGGAGCGGGCCCCCGACCGGTCCGCGCGGCGGCATCCCGGACGGGCGCCGGTGTGGAGGAGACGGCGCCGGCTCACCCGGCCGGCCGGGCACTGGACTCGACCGGCCGCTCGGGGTCGCCTCTCGCGTCCCGCTCGCGACGGACTCCCTCGGCGACCGACGACATCGTCTCGACCGACAGGTCGGACGTCGCCGCCCGCTCGTCGATGTAGGCGAACGCGTCCCGTAGCTGGCGGACGTGGGCCTCGCGATGGAGGTTGTTCGGGTGGAGCCAGAGGTGGAACACGCCGTCGTCGCCCGTCACGGCGTCCACCCCGCGACGGACCTGCTGCACGACCGGGTTGCCCCAGACGGGTTCGACGAGGCTCCTGGTGATGCCGTCGAAGCTGAAGAGGAACAACGAGGCCGGGACGTTCACGAGGCCGTGCTCGTCCACGTACGGGTGGACGATGGTCGGGGTGGGCTCGAACAGCGTCGACCGCATCAGCTTCCCGACCGAGCGGGTGAGCCGGTTCCGTTCGCCGGCGCCGGGAGCGCGGCCGCGGTAGCACTGGAACCCGGCCTCGGCGAGGAGGTCCCGGTGGCCGACCTGGTTCCGGGGGTAGACGAACGAGGAGAAGGAGACATCCCACGCGCGCGCGGCGTCGATGCTCGCGGCGAGCTCCGCCCGGGCGAGCTCCCGGTCCGTCCGGTCCTCGTCGAAGAGGACGTGGGAGAAGGAGTGGCAGGCGATCTCGTGGTCGACGGACGACGCCAGCAGGTCCTCGATGAGGTCGCCGCCGAAGCGGAGCTCCGGCCGGTCGCGCCAGCGGGTCCGCTCGACGGCAAACCACCCCGGTGGAGCGGGGTGGTCGGCGTGCCGCCCGTCGCAGTCCTGCAGGAACAGGTGCCCGACGACCGCCCAGGTCGCCGGCAGTCGGTACTCCGCCAGGAGGTCCAGAAGCCGCGCCCAGCCCCGCCGCGCGCTGCCGACGCGAGCAGCGGACGGCGACGAGAGGTCGTGGAACCCCCACCCGAGTTCGGCGTCGATCGAGATGACTACGGTCCCCATCCGTCGTGGTCGGTGGGACGGTAGGCCGCTTCGAGCCTTTGTTATGCCCAGAGTATCTGCGGCCGGCCCGCCGAAAGCCGAGAACGCCGGGCGACGGCCCCCCTCGTGCGCTCCCTGTCCTGTCATCGCGGCAGCCCCGGAAAGAACCGCCCGACGGCGTCGGGGCGTCGACGCGAGGCGCCGGCTCCGCCGACGGTAACACGTCTTTACCGCCCACCAAGGAATCACATAACAAAGAGGATACGAAGCCTCGCTCCGGGCAGTGACGCCGTGTCGCCCTCGTAACTGCGGGCTCGTCCTGACGACCGCATCCAGTCCCGGTTGCTCCGCGGGCACCTCCTCCCGGAGCGCGAGGTGGAAAGCGGGGCCGCCGGACGACCGACGCCGGAGGATGACCGACCGATGAGCGAGGACACCATCTGCGTCGTCGGGTTGGGATACGTGGGGCTGCCGCTGGCGGTCGCCTTCGACGACGCCGGCGCCGACGTCCTCGGCTACGACATCGACGACGAGAAGGTCCACCAGCTGCGCTCGGGCGACGACCCCACGGGCGAACTGGGTGACGACGTCATCGCCGACAGCGACGTGCGGTTCACGTCGGACCCGACCGCAATGGCCGACGCGTCGTACGTGATCATCACCGTCCCGACGCCCATCGACCAGCACAAGAAACCGAACCTGTCCCACGTCGAGGCCGCCGCCGAGACCATCGGGACGAACATGCAGCCCGGGACGACGGTGGTGCTGGAGTCGACGGTGTTCCCGGGCATGACCCGCGAGGTCCTCGTTCCGACCCTCGAGGCGGCCTCCGGCCTGTCGGCCGGCGAGGACTTCTGGGTCGGCTACTCGCCGGAGCGGATCTCGCCCGGCGACGACGGGCGTGGCATCAACGACGTCGTGAAGCTCGTGAGCGGCCAGGACGAGGTGACCCGGGAGGACCTCGCCCGCCTGTACGAGCGGATCGTCGACGCGGGGGTCCACCGCGCGCCCGACATCGAGACGGCCGAGGCCGCGAAGGTCATCGAGAACGTCCAGCGCGACGTCAACATCGCGCTGGTCAACGAGCTGGCCATCGTCTGCCACCACCTGGGCCTCGACACCCACGGGGTGCTCGAGGCGGCGGGGACGAAGTGGAACTTCCACGACGAGTACCGGCCCGGGCTGGTCGGCGGCCACTGCATCCCCGTCGACCCCATGTACCTCGTCTACCGGTCCCGGCTGGACCGGTTCGTCCCGAAGCTCATCCTCCAGGCCCGGGAGATAAACGAGTACGTGCCCAAGCACACCGCGGAGCTCACCGTAAAGCAGCTCAACGGCGTCGGGAACGTGCTCCAGGAGAGCCGCGTGCTCGTGCTCGGGCTCGCCTACAAGCCGAACAACGGCGACATCCGGACGTCCCAGGCCAGCGTCGTCGTCGACGAGCTCCGGGAGTTCAACGTCGAGGTCGTCGGCTACGACCCGTACGCGGACGACGACGAGATGCGGTCGTACTTCGACATCGACATCCAGGAGACCCTCTCGTTCGCTGGGTTCGACGGCATCGTGCTCGCGACCCCGCACGACGAGTTCCAGCAGCTGGACCTCGGGGCGGTGGCGGCGGAGCTCAACGACTCGCCGGTCATCGTCGACGTGATGGGCGTCCTCGACCCGACGACCGTCTCGGAGAACGGCTTCGCCTACCAGCGACTGTAACGATGTACCGGGACCACACCGTCGGCGTCGTCGTCCCGGCCTACAACGAGGAGGCGTTCGTCGGCGAGGTCATCGCCGGGCTCCCGTCGTACGTCGACCGCATCTACGCGGTCGACGACGGGTCGACGGACGGGACGTGGGAGGAGATCCTCCGTCTCGCCGAGGCCGACGAGCGGCCCGAGACGGTCGAGCCGGGGCTGGCGGACGGCGGCGTCCCCCTGAGCCGCCGGGTCGTGCCGCTCCGCCACGAGACGAACCGCGGCCCCGGGGCCGCCATCAAGACGGGCTACCTCAAGGCGCTCGAGGAGGGCGTCGACGTGACGGCGACCGTCGACGGCGACGGACAGATGGACCCCGACCTGCTCGCCCGGCTGCTCGACCCCATCGTGGCGGGCGACGCCGGCTACGCGAAGGGCAACCGGCTGGTCGACCGGGCGTACTGGCAGGAGATGCCGCGCCTGCGCCTGGTCGGCAACGTCGTCCTGTCGTTCCTGGCCAAGGTGGCGAGCGGCTACTGGCGGTCCAGGGACGCGCAGAACGGCTTCACCGCCATCTCCCGCGAGGCGCTCGTGGCCGTCGGCGTCGAGGAGCTCTACGAGTACTACGGCTACTGCGACGAGCTGCTCGTCCGCCTCAACGTCCACGACGTGCGGGTCGCCGACGTGCCCATGCCCGCCCGGTACGGGGCCGAGACCAGCACCATCCGGTACTCCCGGTACATCCCCCGGGTGTCGATGATGCTGCTCCGGAACTTCCTGTGGCGGCTATGGCGGAAGTACCTCCTGCAGGCGTTCCACCCGCTGGTCCTGGCGTACCTCGCGGGCATGGGGAGCGTCGGCCTCGCGGGGCTGTTCGCCGTCCTGGGCGTGGCGACCGCCGCGACGGGCGGCGCCGTCCTCCCGTTCGCGGTCAGCGCGCTGGTGTTCCTGCTGTTCGGCGCGCTCTTCGTCGTCCTCGCGATGATCGTCGAGTACGACGAGAGCCGTCACCTGGAGGTGCCCGTCGAGTGAAGGTCCTGGTGACGATACAGCACCCGGCGCACGTCCACTTCTTCCGGAACGTCGTCGGGCTGCTCGAGGAGCGCGGTCACGAGGTGAAGGTCGTCGCGCGCGAGAAGGACGTGAACCTCGACCTGCTCGACGCCTACGACCTGCCGTACGAGTTGCTGGCCGGCCCGGTGAGCTCGACGCTCGACCTCGCGCGCGTCCAGCTGCTGTACGAGTACCGCGTCCTCCGGGTCGCACGCCGGTTCCAGCCGGACGTCATCACCGCCATCCACGGGCTGGCGGCCGCGCACGCGGCCAGGCTCGCGGGCGCGCGGAGCGTCATCTTCGTCGACGACCTCGCGGCGAACCGGCTCACGGTCCCGTTCGCCGACGTGGTGGCGACGCCGAGGGCGTTCCCCGAGGACTACGGCGGAAAGCACGTCCGCTACGACGGCTACCACGAGCTCGCCTACCTGCACCCGGAGCGCTTCGAGCCGGACCCGGCGGCCCTGCGCGAGCACGGGGTCGACCCCGACGAGCGGTACTCGGTCGTCCGCTTTTCCGACATGGGCGCCCACCACGACATCGGCGAGCACGGGCTGTCGGCAGCCGGCAAGCGGGAGGTCGTCGACGCCCTCGCCGAGCACGGTCCGGTGTACGCCTCCATCGAGGGCGACGGGGACGGGTTCGACGGCCACGAGCTGCCAATCCCGCCGCACCTCGTCCACCAGCTCCTCCACTACGCCGGGGTCTTCGTGACGGACTCGAGCACCATGCCGACCGAGGCCGCCCTGCTCGGCACCCCCGCCGTCCGGTCGAACTCGTTCGCCGGCGAGAACGAGGTCATGGTCAACTTCCACGAGCTCCAGGAGCGCTACGGGCTGGTGTACTCGACGCCGGACGAGCGGGAGGCCATCGACCTCGTGCGGGAGCTCGCGAGTGACCCCGACGCGTCCTCGGAGTGGCAGCGGCGGCGGGACCGGCTGCTCGAGGACAAGATCGACGTCGCCGCCTTCGCGGCCGACCTGCTCGTCGGGGCGAGCGACGAGGACCCGCGGACCGTCGAGGCCGTCGGGGAACGGGGGCTGGCCGGCGGACCGTAGCCGGCCCCAGGTGCCACGATGCGCGTGCTGAACCTCGTCACGACCGCGGAGAACACCTTCTTCCGACACCAGGTCGAGTCGCTCGAGCGGATGGGCGTGACGGAGACGACCGTCTCCATCCCCGGGTCCCGGCCCGGGTGGTCCGACATCGGCGGGGACGGCCGGACGCCCCTCCACTACCTCCGGGCCTACCCGACGGTGCTCCGGCGCTCGTTCGGCCCCTACGACCTGCTCCACGCGAACTTCGGGCTGACCGCGCCCCTCGCGCTGGCGCAGCCGAGACTCCCCGTCGTCCTGACGCTTTGGGGCTCGGACCTGTTCGGGCGGTACGGCGTCGCGAGCCGGTGGTGTGCCCGCCGGTGCGACGCGGTCATCGTGATGTCCGAGGAGATGGCGGCGGCGCTCGACGTGCCGTGTCACGTCATCCCCCACGGGGTCGACCTCGAGCGCTTCGCCCCGAGACCGCAGTCCGAGGCCTTACCGGACGTCGGCTGGCGGCACGACGCCAGGCACGTGCTCTTTCCCTACCCGCCGTCCAGGGGGGTGAAGAACTACCCCCGCGCGCGGCGGGTCGTCGAGGCGGCGCGCGAGCGGGTCGACGACCCGGTCGAGCTCCACGCCGTCTCGGGCGTGCCCCACCGCCGGATACCCGACTACATGAACGCGGCCGACGTGCTGCTGCTCGCGTCCGACCGGGAGGGGTCGCCGAACGTGGTCAAGGAGGCGATGGCCTGCAACCTGCCGGTGGTCTCGACCGACGTGGGCGACGTTCGAGGGCGGCTGGCGGGGACGTCGCCGTCGGCGGTGGGCGAGACAGAGGACGAGCTGGTCGACGCGCTGGTCGACGTCCTCGACGCCGGGGAGCGGTCCGACGGGCGGGCCGCGGTGGCGGACGTGGGGCTCGAACGGACGGCCCGCCGGATCTACGAGGTGTACGAGTCCGTGGCTGGGGACCGGCGCGAGGCGGCCACGACGGGCGTGGACGATGCTGCGACGGGGGACGCCCCCGAGACCGCGAGGACGGACGAGCTGGAGGCGTGACGCCGGACGACCGCTGACCGGGCGCGACCCGCCGCCGTCGAGGGCGGCACTCTCCCTCCCACGGAGAGGAGAAACCCCTCCCGCCGGGAGTAGAAACGTCCTACCGGTCGACGGGTCGCCGGCGGAACCTCCGGACCTGCCCTCGTCGTCGCGGTCAACGGTCCTTAACAAAGGCCCGTACCGCGCAAGGAGGTGATAGCACAGCCACTCATGTCACGATTCGAACTAGTTAGCCCCGCGCGGCCCGCCCCCCGACGCCGCCGACGGCCGGACGTCGGCCCCGCGAACCGACCCCGTCCGAGAGATGCCACCCGCGAGGTCACCGCATGGTCGACGGCTGGCGACTGAAGGGGCTGCTGATCCTCGGCTTCCTCGCCCACCTGATCGCGACCATCGTCGCCGCGACGTCCCCCGCGACCGGCTACGAGCTGTCGATCTTCCGGTCGACGCCGATGACGTACTGGGTCGGCATCGGACAGGCGCTCGCGGTGGCGCTAATCGTCGGCCTGTACGGCGAACGCCGGCTCCGCGACGGCGCCATCGTGCTCGCGACCCTCTCCGGGCTCTCCGTCGTCGCGCTGCCGGTGATCCGGGGCTACTACTTCCAGGGAGCGGCCGACTCGCTCACCCACCTGGGGTACGCGAAGCTGATCGGGGCGGGGACGATCAGCCCGGCCGACCTCCTGTACCCGGGGACCCACGTCGTGGCCCTCTTCTTCGACGCCGGCGGCGGCGTCGACCTGCCGCTCGCGATGCAGTACATGGTGCTGCTGTTCGTCGGCGTCTACCTCGCCTTCGTCCCGCTGGCCGTCCGCGGCATCGCGAACCACGGCGTGGCGGTCGTCGCGGGGGTGTTCGCCGCGCTCCTGCTCCTGCCCATCAACCAGATCGGGACGCACCCGTCGGCCCATCCCACCAGCCAGGCCGTCCTCTTCCTGCCGCTGGTGCTCTACCTGCTGTTCAACTACCTGACGAGCGAAGTCGGCGCCCGGACGCTGTCGGTGTCCGCCGTCGGGACGCTGCTCGCGCTCTCGCTGGCCGCCGTCGTCTTCATCCACCCCCAGGAGGCCATGGACGTCCTCCTAGTCCTCGGGGCCATCGCTGCGGTCCAGTTCGTCGTCCGGCGGCGACGCGCGTCGCACCCGATCGCCGCGCACCGGCCGGTCTACGGACAGACGCTGTTCCTGGTGGCGGTCTTCCTGGCCTGGACGTCGCGACACGAGGTCGTCCGGCGCTGGGTCGAGCGGACCGTCACGAGCGTGCTGGCGGGCGGGGCGGGGGCCGCCGAGGTCTCCACCCGGGTGTCCGTACTGCCACAGGTCGGCGGGAGCATCGAGGAGCTGTTCCTGAAGCTCTTCGTCGTCGGCCTGGTCTTCTCCGCGGCGGCGGGGATCCTGCTGCTGGCCAGCGTGGCGGGATGGCTCGACGACGCCTTCCCCCACCGCAACGCGCTCGTCAAGTACCTGGCGGCGGCCCTCGTGCCGCTGTTCGCCCTGTTCGCGGTCGTCTTCGTGGCCGACCTCGGCGACCACTACTTCCGCTTTCTGGGAGCGATCATGGTCTTCGTGACGGTGCTCGGCGCCGTGGCGTTCGCCGTCGGCCTCCCGCACCTGTTCAACCGCCGGACGCGGGGGACCGCCCGCCGGCTCGCCGTGCTCTCGTTCCTGCTACTGCTGCCGCTCTCGATGGCGACCGTCCACCCGTCGCCGTACATCTACCAGCCCTCGGACCAGGTCACCGAGATGGAGGTGACCGGCTACGAGGCCGCGCTCGAGCACCGCGACCCGTCCATCGAGTTCCTCGCGGTCCGCGACTCGGCCCCGCGGTACGTCGACGCCATCGTCGGCCCGGACGAGCCCGTCCCCGGGGAGTTCGACGGGGTCAACGAGACCGCGTTCAGGGGGGACCTGCTCGGAGCGGACGACGACGCGAGGTACCTCTCGGTGACCGACCGGGACCTGGAGCGGGAGATCGTGCTGTACGGCGGGTTCCGATACCCGCGGTCCGGGTTCCAGTCGCTCGAGTCCACGCCGGGCGTCGACAAGGTGCAGACGAACGGCGGCTTCCGGCTCTATCTGCTCGACAACGCCACCGCTGCGTAGCGGCCCCTGGGGGACCATCGAGGTATGACACTCGCCGAACGCGTCAGCCGCGGCCTGAAGGCGACCTTCCTCGCGAAGCTCTCGTTCACCGTGTCGAACGCGGTCCTGATCCTCGTCCTGACGCGGTACCTCCTCGATCCGGAGACGTACGGCCTGCTGTACTACTCGCTGTCGGTGCTCGGTATCTTCGGGATCGTGAGCGGGCTCGGCCTCCCAAAGTCGACCGCCCGGTACGTCGCCGAGTACGGGGAACGCGACCCCGGCCAGATCCGGTTCGTCCTCCGGCGGTCGGCCCTCTACGTGGGCTGTCTGGCGGTGCTCGTCGGCCTCGCGGTGACGGGGGGAAGCGACGTCGTCGCCCGACTGCTCGACGAGCCGCGGCTCGCGCCGTTTCTCCTCTTCGGCGTCGGCTTCCTGGTCCTGCGCACCTACTACAACTACCTCGTGAGCGTCTTCCAGGGGTTCAACCGGGTCACCTGGAGCGCCGTCCTCGAGGGCGTCTCGGGGGTCGCCCGCCTCGGGTTCGCCGTCGGCTTCGTCCTGCTCGGGTTCGGGGCGGTCGGGGTGGTGATGGGATACGTCGCCGGGTTCGCCAGCGCCGTGGCCATCGGCGCGGTGGTCCTGTACGTTCGGTTCTACCGTCGCCACCCGGAGGACGGCAGCCCGGAGCAGGGGCTCGCGCGACGGATATTCGAGTACAGCCTCCCGCTGACAGCGACGCAGGCGGCGGGCGTCGTCGACAAGAAGATCGACACGGTGCTCGTCGGGGTCCTCCTCAACCCGGTCGCCGTGAGCTACTACGTCGTGGGCAAGCAGGTCACCGACTTCGTGGCGATCCCCGCGACGGCGCTCGGCTTCACCATCTCGCCGACCTACGGCGAGCACAAGGCCAGCGGGGAGACCGACCGGGCCGCCCGCATCTACGAGGAGTCGCTGGAGTACGTCCTCCTGCTGTACCTCCCGGCCGCCGTCGGGCTCGTCGTCGTCGCCGCGCCGACGATACGGGAGGTCTTCGGGCCCGGCTACCTGGGCGCGACCCCCGTCCTCCAGATATTCAGCGCGTTCATCGTGGTGAACGCCATCAACAAGGTCACCAGCGACGGCCTCGACTACCTGGGGCTCGCCCGCGACCGGGCGAAGGCCAAGATCGCGATGGCCTTCGCGAACTTCGTCCTGAACCTCTTGCTCATCCCGCTCATCGGCGTGGCGGGGGCGGCGATCGCGACCGTCATCACCTACTCCGCGTACACGCTGTCGAACGTCTACGCCATCCACGGCGAGCTCTCGCTTCGGTTCGGCTGGATCGCGCGCGTCGTCGCCACCAACCTGGCCATCTCCGGGGGGATGGCCCTCGCGGTCACGGAGCTGCTCCACTACGCGTCGACCTTCGCCGCGCTGCTGGCGGTGGTCGCCGTCGGGGCGGCCATCTGGGCGGCGCTCGCGGTCGCGAGCGGCCTGCTCGACGTCCGTCGCGTGGTCGAGCTGCTGGCCTGACGGGCGGGCTCCCGACCCGACCGAGGCGGGGCGAGCGCCCCCGGGCGCCTACTGTTCGGTCCCGCAGTAGGCGCGCAGGTCCGGGTGGCTACGGAGGTCGGCGGACAGTTCGTCGCAGCCGCCGTCCCGCCTCGCGACCCGGTCGAGCAGGCGCTGCCACCGTTCGTGCCGGATCAGGACCTGCACGGCGACGGCGTCGAGGTCGAGGAGCCGCGCGATGGCGAAGCGGTCCCGCCCGTCGCCCAGCAGCAGCTCCCCGTCCCGGCCGACGTTGACCGTCATCTCGTCGTAGATGAACTGGTCCACCCGCGAGAGGCGGTCGTTCGGGATGGGGTCCTCGACGTCGTCGGACGCCAGCTCGGCCTGCGTGAGGTAGCCGTGCTCGTCGATGTGCTCGTAGAGCCGGTCGAGCTGGTCGCACCGCGTCTCGAACTCCTCGCGGTTCGTGCAGCCCCACCGCTCGTTCCCGTCCGCCAGCTCGCGGACGATGCGCTCGTAGAAGGCGGTCTCCTGCCAGTCGACCCCGCGGTCGAAGTGCGCCTCGAAGGCCCGATAGAGGTCGGTCTCGGTGAAGCGGACGACCCGGCGGTCCCAGTCCCCGTCGAGCACCGCGCCGACGCGTTTGTACTTCGGCCCGGGAAGCGACCGGCTCAGGGTCATGTACTCCACCGTCCCGGGGTCGATCTCGACCGTCTCGAAGGGGTCGACACCGACGGCGGGCGAGTGACGCAGCGAGCGCAGGCGGAGCGAGAGCGCCACGTACGCCCGGATGTACGTGCCCCAGAGGACGGCGAGCAGTCCCGTCAGCCGCGGGTGGCGGTCGAGCAGGGTGCGGCCGATCCCGATGGCGCGCGACTCGAGCCGCGAGAGCGCCGCCACCGTCCGACGAACCGGCGACAGGTCCGGTGACTCCCGGGACATGGTTCGGAGCCTCAACCGCCCGTCTGACCGGTCTCCGTGACGGAGATCCAGAGATACGCGGTCCGATACGCCGAGTCCGTCGACGGCGACGGCGGGGCCGGGCCCTTGTACAGCAGGTACGTCAGCCGGAGCTCGTCGCCGAGCATCCGCGTCGAGACGTCGTGGTTCCAGTACCAGGTCTCCCCGGGCGCGACGGTGGCCTGCTGCCGAGCCAGCTCGCGTCGCTCGAGGACCGTCGCCGACCCCGTGTCCGTCGAGACCCGGTGGAGCTCGACGACGACCGTGTAGTCCGCGCGCGCGTCCTCGTGGTTCGTCACCGCCGCGACGAGCGGTTGGGACTCGCCGGCGACGAGCGACGACGGGTAGCCCGACTCGACGTACTCCCCGGACCCGGTCGTGGTGAGCAGGGAGAGGTCGGTGTAGGCCTCCGCGGCGGGCGGGGAGACCACGGCGGCCCCCATGCCGACGAGCGCGCCCGACACGACGACGACGAGCACGGCGTTGAGCACCGCATCGCGCCGGTCGTGGGCGTCGAAGACCGCGGCGTCGAGCTCCGCCAGCCACGACCGGACCGGAACCTCGTACGCCCGGTCGGCCGGGAGCAGCCACCGCCGGACGGCTGCCAGCAGCAGACAGGCGACGACGAACCCGCTCGGCACGCCGACCGCGAGCGCCGGCGGGAAGCCCGCCCCCGCGGCGGTCACCACGAACCCGAACAGCGGCAGCAGCGCGACGCTCGTGCCGAACGAGAGCAGCATCCGTTCGCGCCACGCCAGGCCCCGGCCGCGGAGGCCGAGCCCACCGAGCGGCCGTCGCCGCGCGTCGTCGCGCCGGTCGGCCCCGCGGGGGAAGAGCAGCGACAGGAGGGCGTACCCCGGCAGGATGACGAGCACGGGAGCGACGACGACCAGCCGCAGGGCCCCCCCGATGGCGCCCGTGACGACCGCGACGTCGACGAGGAGGACGTACGCGATCACGGCGACCACGTCGCCCGGGACTCCCATCCGCCGAACCTCGCGCGAGTACCACCCCCGGTTCATGCTCGGTTTCATGTCCCCCCCGGCAGACGGGCGCGCGAGCGGCCCGGGTCGACGGGGCCGACCCCGGCGGCGCCGACCGACTGCCGCGCAACAACGTCACCGCTGCCTCGGTCGCTGCCTCCTGCCATTGACTACCCTATGGAGTCATCGGCCGCCCCTTGTTATACAGCGTCTACCCCGTCCCCCGCGGGGCGTCGGCAGCCGTCGTCGGGACGGGGCGCCGTGGTCCGGGACGGCGTCGGGACCGGCGTTCAGGCGCGCGAGAAGGCCCCGCATCGGCGCTCGCCGCAGTGCGCGTCCGGCCCGGCCCATCGGGGGCCGTGCGGTGACCCACGGGCACCGGACCGCTCGCCGGACGGACGAGATCGTCGGCGACCGGGACGTCCGGCCCGCGGCGTGCGGACCGGCGGCTCGCGGGGCGAACGAGTCGTCGCTCCGTCGTTCGTCGGGGAGGGCCGGCTCCCCGTTCGGGGAGCTCGCCCACGAGCGGACGGAAGGGGTGGGATTCGAACCGCACGATACCCTACCGGGTACCCACCGGGGACCGGTGGTGCTCTACCACTGAGCGACCCTTCCACGCGGCGCCGCGCCGCAGGCGGCGAATTCGACGTTGAGGGAATAGTTATACGGCTCTTGCCGCGGTCGGCCGCCGAGCGAGCGCCGGTGCGCCGGCGCGCCGGCGTCGCCGAACGGCACAGAAACGCCGTACATGGGCCGATACGCGGCTGATCTCCGGAACCGACCGGAGCGGCACCGGTGGAGGCGCCGGTGAGCGCCGTGCGGCCCGAGTAGCTGATTCCTAAGCTGGAACTAACGAGGGTGTAACAAAGGCGGCAATCGATAAAGTAAGCACCACCAACCAAGCGTGGCCACCCGTCGCTCGACCCAAGCTGACCGAGAACAAGAGAGGGGGGCCCAGCGAACGCGATGTCCGACGAGCTAGGGGCGCCGTTCGCCGATCAGGAGGTCGCGAGAGACACGCTCTTCGACCTGCTCAGCAGCCCCCGCCGGCGGTTCACGCTCTACTACCTGCACGAGGAGGCGAGGACCATCGAGCTGGGGGAGCTCACCGAGCAGGTGGCGGCGTGGGAGTACGACAAGCCGGTCGAGGAGCTGACGAGCCAGGAACGAAAGCGGGTCTACGTCTCGCTGTACCAGACTCACCTCCCGAAGCTGGCGGACGCGGGCATCATCGAGTACGACGCCGACTCGGGGCAGATCACCCTCACCGACCACATCGACGAGTTCGGGCCCTACCTCGGATGGTCGCGGCGTGAGCTCCCGTGGGGGCGGTACTACCTCGCCCTCGCGGTCGCCAGCGCGGTGCTCTACAGCCTGGTCACGTTCGAGGTGTCGGTGTTCGGGCAGCTCCCGGAGTTCGCCGCCGGGATGGGAATCGTGGTCAGCTTCGCGCTGCTCGCGCTCGCCCAGTACTACCTCGCTCGACGGGCCTCGGTCGAGATGCCGCGGGAGCTGGTGTCGGAACGGTAGCCGGCCGGGTACCCCGCGGACCGTTCGGTTCTCCGGCGCGCACCGGCGCGTCGAGCAGCGGGCCCGCCGCCCCGTCCGCGTCGCCTACGCTCCCCACGGCTCCAGCGCGGTCACGTCGACCGCCGTCGGGTAGCCATCGGGGACGCCGAATCCGGCCGCCTCGAGCAGCGAGCTCGCGTTCGTCAGCGCCTCGACCCACGGCTCCCCCCGGGAGGTCGTCGCCGCGGCGGCGTAGACGATGGGCGCGCCCCGGACGGTCTCCCCGTTCAGCTCCATCGAGGCGGTCGCGTAGTGGTCGGCACGGTCGGGGTCGGCGAAGTCGATGGACGGCGGGAGCGTGACGTACGGGAGGTCGTGTTCGACGGCCATGTTCCGGTAGGCGAAGGCGGCGTCGAGCTGGCCGGCCTCGAGGGACCGCAGCAGCGCCGTCTCGGGGAAGACCGACGAGCGCTCGAGGACCGACGCGGCGTCGACGCCGAGCGGCTCGGCGAGCCGGAGGGCCATCACCGTCCGGTAGCCGAGCGGGTCCTGTCGGGGGTCCGTCCGGCCGACCGCGAGCGCCGGGTCCGCGAGGGCCGCGGTCCAGTCCGACCGGATGGCCCCGGCGGCCGGCGAGGCCGGGTCGTAGGCCAGCACGAGCGCGTTCGTCGCGAAGAGGCTGGCGCGCTCGGCGAGCCCGTCGAGCAGCCGCGGGTCGGCGACGGCGACGGCGTCCGGGTCGCGAGCCCCCTCGAGGACGAGCCGACGGACCGCGACGCTGCCGTGGGCCTCGACGCCGGCCTCGCCGACCCGTCGGGCGACGCCCTGGAGGCTGCCGGCGACGAGCACGGACGGCGGGTCGTGGTCGTCCCCCGCGAGGAACCGACCGCCGGCCGTGACCGCGGCCAGACCGCCGCCGACGGCCAGCGCCCCGCCCGCGGCGGCGCGTATCGCGGTCCGGCGGTCGAGGGGCATCGACCGGGGGGTTGTCTTCGGACCGGGAAAACGCCACCGGTGGCGGGGACCGCCCCTCGTCGACGGCGCCCGCCGGTCAGTCGTCCTCGAACGCGACGGCCGCCACGTCGGGCGGCGGCTCGGCCTCGAACAGCCCGATGAACGCCACTCCCGCGAGGACCATGAACCCGGCCGCCAGCCAGAAGCCGGCGGCGATGGAGACGTAATCGAGGGTGCCGCCGACGGCGAGCGGGCCGACGATGGCGCCGACCTGCCAGGCGACCGACCGCAGCGACAGGCTGCCGGCCACCGCGTCGAAGTGCTCGCCCTCCTCGACGAACAGGGCCATGCTGGTCGGCAGCCGGAGGCTGTCGGCGACGCCGAGGACGGAGTACGCGACGAACAGCACGAAGAACGCCGGGACGAGCGTGAACTCGCCCCAGCCGCCGGCGGCGACCGTCACCGGCGGGAGGACGCGGGCGGCCTGCCCGGCGGCCGGGATGAGGGCGGTCCCGAGCGCGTAGCCGACCGTGCCCGCGAAGACGAACCACTCGAGCGCCCCCACGCGGTCCGCGACCTCGCCGACGTAGCCCTGGGCGAGCCCCTTCGTGAGCTTGCCGCCGGCGAGTATCCCGCCGATGAGCAGCGCCGTCATCCCGAACTCGGTCCGGGCGTAGATGGGCAGGAAGATGATGACCGCCATCTTGCCGAAGCTGAACGCGAACCGGAAGACGACGAGCGCGAGGATGGCCCGCCGCTCGAGCAGCCGCGAGAACGTCTCGACGCCGGTCGCTTCCTCCGGGTCGGAGCGGGTGCCAGGGTCGTCGCGAACCCAGGCGAACACTGCCGCCGTGGAGAGGAGCGTGACGGCGACGAGGGCGGCGTAGGTGGTCTCGAACCCATAGAGGAACAGCAGCGCCCCGCCGACCAGGTCGCCACAGAGGCTCCCGACCGACCGGATCTGGTTGTACGTGCCGATCCACAGCCCGCGGCCGCCGTCCGGAGCGATCTCGCCGACCACCGCGGCGCCCGTGATCCAGAGGAACGCCGAACCGAGCGCCTGCAGTCCCCGGAGGGCGATGACGTGCTCGATGGAGCTCACGAGGGTGAAGCCCACGAGCATCAGGACGTTGAGCCCCAGGCCGACCAGGAGGTAGTGCTTCGAGTTCCCGAGGTCGATCTTCCGACCGAGCGGCAGCACCACCACCAGGCGGACGAGCGCGTAGACGGTGCCGAAGAGGCCGGCGACGATACCCGAGGCGGCGAAGAGGTCCGCGTACAGCGCCAGCGCGATGATGATGGTCGCGAAGGCCATCCCGCTGACGAAGCGCATCGACGTCAGCGCGACGAACTCCGGGTCGCGAAAGAGCGCGAGCGGGCTTCGACTCTGCTCGGGGACGGGAGGTGACATCGACGATCGGGGGCCGCCTCGGCCCTCGATACTCCGGGCAATGAACCATGGGAAGGCGGCCGGTTTGGCCGTGACCGCCGGCCGTTCGAAGCCGGCGGACGCGGCCGGGGCGCTCCCGACCGGGGGTGGCTGGCCCCGGCCGGCCCCGTATGGACGGCATACTAACAGCGTTCCCGGTGGACGGGCGTTGGTGGACCGCACGGACGCCCCGTCGGCGTAGCGGTCTGGCGAACGCCGCGCCGGAACCGACCACCATGTGGCCCTGGGAACATCTCGCGCTCGGGTACCTCCTCTACTCGGGGTACTCGCGGGCCCGCCGCCGCCAGCCACCCCCCGAGAGCGCCGCGGTCGTCCTCGCGGTCGCGACGCAACTGCCCGACCTCGTGGACAAGCCCCTCGCGTGGACCGTCGGCGTCCTGCCGACCGGGACGACGCTCGCTCACTCCGCGCTGACCGCCGTCCCGCTCGTCGTGCTGGCCCTGCTGGCGGCCCGCCGGCTCGGCCGGCCGGCCGACGGCGAGGCCTTCGCCGTGGGCTACGGGTCGCACCTGCTCGGCGACGTGGGCTACCGCCTGTTCGTCGAGGACGAGCCCGTGACGTTCCTGCTCTGGCCGCTGCTCCCGCAGTCGCCCGACGAGCCGGTCGGTCTCGCGTCGAGGCTCGGGGAGTACCTCGGCGAGTTCGTCGCCTTCCTCGGCACGGGCGAGGGGTTCTGGTACCTCCTCCTCGAGGCGGCGTTGCTCGCCGCGGCGGTCCTGCTGTGGCTCCGGGACGGCTGGCCGGGCGTTCGCTGGCTCGCAGCAGCGCTCTCGGGGTCGCGACGACCGCGGTGAGCTGGCGCGCGGGCGGGTCGGGGCTGGCCGGCCACAGGCGGAGTCATCGCTCGACCCGGCTCGTCACCGACACGTTCCCGACGTCCGCCCCCGCCGGACAGACGGCCGTGCCGACGCGCCGGCCGCCCGGCGGGACGTGCTCGAACTCCGTGAAGTCCCGTCGCGAGCGCGGGGGCCAAGGGCCGGATTTGAACCGGAGCCGGACGGTCTCGCTCGCTCCGCTCGCGAGCTGCGTCTGGCAGGGTTCAAACCGGCCGTCTGCCTCACACGACGCTCGCGTCCGTTCGCGTCGAGAAGAGCCAAGGGCCGGATTTGAACCGGCGATGATCCGCTCTGCAGGCGGACGCGTTCGGCCAGACTCTGCCACCTTGGCGCGCGACGGAGGTAGCCTCCTCGCTCGGTTAACCATTGCGGTCGCCGGCGTCCCACCGGAGCCCGTCCCGTGCGGGCGGGTCGGGCTCGATGTTCCCGGACCGCCGCGGGTCGCGGAATCCGGCGGCAGGAGCCGACGGGAACCGTCAGTCCCTGCCGGTGTGGGCCGCTCCCGCCCGCTCCTCAGCCCCCGGGGTCACGTGCCGTCGGGCCTCGGCGACGACGGTCGCAGCGTCGTGCCGGCGGGCGACCAGCACGCCGGCGGCCAGGAGCACGTAGAGCCCACTGAAAGCGAGCAGGCCAGCGTAGTCCTGGAAGGCCGGCACGAACTGGACGGCGAACAGGCCGAGGAGGGCCAGCGCCTCCCGGACGCTGATCCGGAAGCCCACGAGCAGCGCGACGGCGAACAGGCGCTGGGCGGCCGTCAGCCAGATCTCGCCGGCCTGCTTCCGGCTGAACGCGAGCACGTCGTACTGCCCGAGCGAGAGGCTGTAGACGACCACGAGCGTCCCGATGAGGAGCGTCCACTGGTTGAGCTTCGAGGAGATGAGCGCGTTGAACGCCGCCGTCGTGCGGAGCTTGCGCACGAGGTAGGCGGTGGCGATGAACTCGGGGCTCTCGCTCGCCAGGGGAGCGACCCACTGGATCATGAAGAACGACGAGACGCCCAGCTGCGGCCCGAGCGCTTCGAGCCCCTTTGCGAACGGCTTGACGGCGATCAGGATGACGAACCCCGAGAAGGCGAACACCGCTAGGATGGCGACGACGCGCCGCGGCCGCGACAGGCGGTGGAGGTAGCCCGGGACCCCGCCGTGAATCTCGCGGCCGGCCTCGCCGCGGAGGATCACGGCGATGTAGGCGACGTATAGACCGACGAGGACCACGGCATCGATGGCGCCGATCCCGCCGGTGAGCGGTACGAGGAACGCGTAACCGGTCGCCACCGCCAGGAACACCAGTTCGACGGCGATGCGCCGGTCGAGGACGACCGCGTCGGCGAGAAAGCCGTCCCGCCGGACGACCGCCGAATCGGTCCCGCGGGTCGCCCGGAGGATGGCGTAGAGGGCGATGAGCGACCAGCCCAGTCCGATGAAGATCCGGTTGGCCCCCGTCATGTTGGCGACCGCCAGGTCGGCGGCCGCCTCCGACGCCGGCGTGGCGGGCGCCGGCGTCGCCACTCGGCGGTACGCAAAGCGGCCCCGATGGCGACGGACGGCGCCGCCGCTCTTCGGGGCTGAAATGAGGATGAATGGAGGCGGCGAACCACCAGTTACGGGCGTCGACGGGATGGTCTAGGGTTCCACCGGGACGGACCCAGCGTGTACTTCCTATTGCACCCCTCGGCCCGCACTTGGCCCCCCGCCGAAGCGAGGCAGCTTTCCCAGAGGCTCGCGCACTCCAGTACTCACCGGAACGCAGGCGGGCTTATCTGCCGTGTTCGGGATGGGTACGGGAGTAACCCCGCCGCTATGGCCGCCTGAAGGCCGACCCGTGGAATCGAACCACGAACGGCACCGAGCGGTCGGTGAATCTGATGATGGTCGTACGTGCACTCCAGTTAACGCCTGGATCCGCTCGTCGGAGGGATCCGTCACATGAATGTTGGCTCGACCGGTTAGTGCTCGCGGGCTCAACACCTCGTTGCCTCGG
>CAZVOR010000012.1:17225-26997 GCA_964628745.1 uncultured Halobacteriales archaeon | reverse complement strand
ACGGAGATCCAGAAGAACATCGTCGCCCGGGAGCTGCTGGGGAAGGGGATGTGAGCCGTCCGGACGTGGCCGCCGCTGCGGGCCTGACCGATCGCTCCCCACCAGCGCTATTTGTATAATTATTTTTATATCGGGAGTGTGCGTGTTCCCCGCGTGGTAATCGTGCCTTACCAAACCAGGCGAACCTTCCTGAAGGTCAGTGGAGCGGTCCTCGGTGGTATCGCGGCCGGGACGACGGTCGTCGCCGCCGAAAGTGCCGATAGATTCATCGTCGACTCGACGAACCTCGACGGGTACGGCGACCTCGAAGTGCTGCGGGAGCTGGGCCAGGTCGACCTCGCCGTCGTCCGTGGCGACGAGTCCGATGTCGAGGCGCTCGGAGCCACGTACGCGCGTGACCTCCTCTACCGACTGGACCGTCCGGCGGACGGGCAGCTACACCGCCGGTACGAGGAGCCGAAGGGCAGGAGGGGTCGCGAGAGCGCGACCGACGAGCCGTTCTATGCGGCCTATCAGTGGGACAAGCAGGCGCTCGACGTGCCAAGCGCCCACGAAATCACCCGCGGGGAGGGCACGCGGGTCGCCATCATCGACAGCGGTATCGGTGCCGGCCATCCCGACCTCGAACACGCCGTCAATCTCGAGTTGTCCCGGTCGTTCGTCCAGCCCGAGGACGACTACGGCGTCGGCGAGCCCTACGGGGGCTACCACGGGACGCACGTCTCGGGCATCGTCGCCGCCGACGACCGGAACGAGGCCGGCATCGTCGGCACCGCGCCGGCGACGGAACTGGTCGACCTTCGGGTGTTCTCTCCACTGTACGGGGGCGCTTTCTTCGCCGACATCCTCGGAGCGATGGTCTACGCCGGCGCTATCGACAGCGACGCGGCGAACCTCAGCCTCGGGGCCTATCCGATACCGCGTCAGGGGCTGGGCAGCTTCTACGGCAGGTCACTGAACCGCGTCATGACGTACGTGAACGCCCAGGGGACGGCGCTCTGTATCGCGGCCGGCAACGACGCCGCCGACCTGCAGCACGACGGGAGCTTCATCAGCCTCCCGAACGAAGGCGCCCAAGCCCTGAGCATCAGCGCGACTGGCCCCGTCGGTTACAGGTGGGACGCGACTGAGGTTGGGGATGAAGAACACCCGGCCGAGAGCCCTGCAATCTACACCAATTTCGGGACGAATGCGATCGACCTAGGGGCCCCCGGAGGCGATGTCGCGCCGTCGATTTACGCCAAACTCGTTGGCGAAGACGACGGGCCGATTCCCGATGTCCCTTGGCACCTCGACCTCGTCTTCAGCACTGTCGCCGAACCGCAGTTCTCGGCTTCGGGCAAGTACCTCGGCGCGGATTTCGGATACGGCTGGGCCGCTGGCACGTCGATGGCTGCGCCTCAGGTGGCGGGGGCCGTCGCCCTGGTGCGGAGCGAACACCCGACCTGGGGGTCCGACAAGGTCGAGTCGGCCCTCGAGCGCGCGGCTTCGGTACCAGACGATTACGACAAGACGTTCTATGGCAGCGGATTCCTGAACCTGGTCGACGCGCTGTAGCGGGCCACGGGCGGGCCGATGCCTCGGTCTCGGCCATTCCCGGGAAAGGGCAACCCATTTCTCGCCTTCCTGCCTTCACCCGCCCGTGACCGACCCCAACGACTTCCTCCGCCGGGACCCGGCGCTCGCCCCGCTGGTCGACGAGCACGGCCCCATCGCGGTCGAGCCCCACCCCGACCCGTTCGGGCGGCTGGTCCGGTCCATCGTCAACCAGCAGCTCTCCGGCGCGTCGGCGGCGGCCATCCGCGGCCGGCTGACCGACCGGTTCGAGATCGCCCCCGCGGCGCTGCTCGCCGCCGACGAGGCCGCGCTGCGGGAGACTGGCCTCTCCGCGAGCAAGGTCGACTACCTGAAGTCCGCCGCCGAGGCGTTCCAGTCCGGGCGCATCGACCCGGCCCGGCTCGACGCGATGGGCGACGACGAGGCCATCGAGTCGCTCACCGAGGTCCGCGGCGTCGGCGTCTGGACGGCGAAGATGTTCCTGATGTTCGTGCTCGGCCGCGAGGACGTCTTCCCGGTCGAGGACCTGGGCATCCGGCGGGGGATGGAGGCGCTGTTCGGCGACGACGTCGCCCGCGGCTGGATGGTCGAGCGGGCGGCCGAGTGGTCGCCGTACCGGACGTACGCCAGCCGGTACCTCTGGCGGGCCGTCGACGGCTGAACCGCCGACGCTCCTCCCGCCGTGAATCGGCCGGGCCACCGCGACGTGGCCGATTCGCGGCGGCGTCCCACTTCCCCCGACCCGCGCTACTCCTCGGCGCCCTCCTCGTCGACGGTCCGGGTGATGTCCACCCGGTAGTCCCGGAGGATGTCGCGGCCGAGCAGCACCGGGTAGTCCATGTGGCTGCGGTCCTCGATGCTCGCGGAGACGGTGTGCCGGTCCCCGCCGACGCCGATGACGACGTCGACGACGGGCCGGGACTTGCTCGACTTCCGGCTCCCGGACCGCACGCGCGTCATCGCCTGGACGGGGCCGGCGCCGATGGCCGCGGCGACTTTCGTGTCGATGCTCGTCCGGCTCGCACCCGTGTCGGCCTTCGCGACGACGGTCTGCGAGCCCGTCGTCCCGCTGATGACGACCTCCTCCGTGTACCCGATGACCGCCGGCTCGGGCCGCGGCGCGACGGTCGGCCCGCGCGGCTTGCACGCCGGGACCGAATCGTCCAGCGTCGCGGTCAGGTCGTGCACCCGGTCGGCGTCGACCGCGCCGCCGCCGGCCTCGACGGCGAGCCGGGCGATGTGCGGGGCGGCGCTGTGCCCCGTCGCCTTGAACAGCCCCTTGAAGCCCGCCGTCGGGTTGACCTCGAGGACGAGGTGGCCGTCCTCGCCCTTGACGAGGTCGACCCCGGCGTAGTCCAGCCCGACGACCTCGGTCGCGCGGACGGCGAGGTCGCGGATTTCGTCGGTCATCACGTCCGTCGCGTCCTCGACGGAGCCCCCCAGCGCGACGTTGGTCCGCCAGTCCCCTGCCGGCGGGTACCGGTTCATCGCGCCGATGACGCGGTCGCCGACGACGTAGACCCGGAGGTCGCGGAAGGTCCCGTCGGGCGGATCGACGAGCCGCTGGAGGAACGCCCGGCGGTTGCCGATGGTCGGGTTGAGGACGTCGTCCGTCGATATCTTCCAGGTGCCGCCGCCGTGCGTGCCGATGGCGGTCTTGTAGACGGCCTCGTCGCCGAACGCGGCACGTTCGTCGTTGAGCCGTGCGGCGGACAGCGCGAGCAGGGCGTCGGGGACGGGGACGCCGTGGTCCGCCAGTGCCGTCGCCGTCGCGAACTTGTGGACGGCCATCATCGTCGCCGCGGGGGGGTTGAGCGTCGGGCGGAGGCTCGCGAAGATGCTCGCCAGCCCGAGCCCCTCGGCCGGCTGCTCGGTGTTCGTCAGCAGCAGCCGGTTGGCGACGACGTCCACGTCCGGCTCGAGCCTGGCGACGCCCTCCTCGATGACCACGGCCGTGTTCTCCTCGCGGAGCCAGACCGGCTCGTGGCCGAGGTCCTCGATGGCGTTGCAGATGGCCTTCGTCTCCTTGCTGTTGTGGAGGCTGAGCACGCCCACCCTGACGGTCCCCTCGTCTCCCATGGTGGTCGATTGCGCGGCCGACGGTATAGTAATACGGCTGCTGCGATTCGCGGGGGCTCGGGAGGGCGAGGGACGCCCGGCGAGGCGTGCGAGCGACGGGCGTCGCGGGAGCGGGTGGGAGCCGTATGATGCTGGGCCGGCGCCGGCTGACCGCGCTCCTCCCCGTCCGCCGGCCGTCTGCCCGTCGGACGACGTTGACGGCAGGCTTATGTCCGCCCACGGACGCGCATACCGCAGAGCCACCCCATGGCGAGCCCGGAGGCCTTCACCTTCAGCGGCGGTGTCGTCGAGCCCGGCGAGACCGCCAACGTCCGGTACACCATCAGCGAGACGTACCTCGGCGAGCCCGTCCGCGTCCCCGTCACCGTCGTCAACGGCGCCCGGCCCGGGCCGTGCGTCTTCCTCTCGGCGGCGGCCCACGGCGACGAGCTCAACGGCATCGAGGTCGTCCGGGAGGTCGCCCACGAGTGGGACCACGACGACCTCCGGGGCACGCTCGTCTGCCTGCCGGTGCTCAACGTCCCCGCGTTCATCACCCAGCAGCGGTACCTCCCCATCTACGACCGCGACCTCAACCGGTCGTTCCCGGGCCAGCCGGACTCGACGAGCGCCAAGCGGATGGCGCACACGCTGTTCACGAACTTCATCGCGCCGTGCGACATCGGCCTGGACTTCCACACCTCGACCCGCGGCCGGTCTAACATGCTGCACGTCCGCGCCGACATGAGCGACGCGGCCGTCGCCCGGCTGGCCCGGTCGTTCGGCTCGAACGTCATCATCGACGGCGAGGGCCCGGCCGGCTCCCTCCGGGCCGAGGCAACCGGGGTCGACATCCCGACAATCACCGTCGAGATGGGCGAGGCCCACCGGTTCGAGCGGGGGCTCATCGACCGGGCGCTGGCGGGCGTCGGGAGCGTCTTCGCCGAGTACGGCCTGCGCGAGTCGTCGTCGGTCGCCTGGCCGGGCTGGCGGACGGTCATCGAGTCCTCGGAGAAGACCTGGCTGCGCTCGGACGTCGGCGGCATCGTCGAGATGCACTACGAGCGCGGCGACGTCGTCGAGGCCGACGAGGCCATCTGCACCATCGCGAACCCGTTCAAGGAGGACTCGACCCCCGTCCTCGCGCCCTTCACCGGCCTGCTGGTCGGCGTCCTCGAGAACCCCGTGGTCTACCCCGGCAACCCCCTCTGCCACATCGTCGAGCTCGACGATGCCACCCTCCGGGCCTACCGCCAGTCCGGTGGCTGACGGGCCGGGACGCGGCTCGGCGGCCGGCTCCGGACGGTCCGCGGACGGCGCCCCCCGCGTCCGGCTGGGTACGCCCGCGTAGGAGCGTGGCGCGGCGGCGCGTTCCCCCGCCCGCGCTCGCGTATTGCGACAAGCCTAAGTCGCCGTCGTGGAAAGCCTCGAATCAGCATGGCAGACACGGAGGAGTTGCTGGGTCGGTCCGGGTTCGGCGAGACGTACCGGACGGACAGCTGGTGGTCGCACCCGCTCACGGTGTTCGTCGGGCTCTCGCTGTTCGTCCTCTACGGCCTCGGCCGGACGTTCTACCCCGTCCTGGTCCCCGGGGCGCCCGGCATCGAACACGGCTCGCTGCTGTCGCCGTTCTACTCGCCGCTGCTGTTCTCGACGGACCCCGGGAGCCACCACGCCGTCTTCGGGACGTTCCCCGGCTGGTGGCCCCGGCTGGTCCAGTCGCCCGCCATCCTCATCCTCTGGGCGCCGCTCGGGCTGCGCGTGACCTGCTACTACTACCGGAAGGCCTACTACCGGGCGTTCGGCCAGGACCCGACCGCGTGCGCCGTCGGTGAACCCCGGGAGGGCTATCAGGGGGAGACCGGGCTGCTCGTCTTCCAGAACCTCCACCGGTACTTCCTCTACCTCGGCCTGTTCTTCATCGTCTTCCTCTCGTTCGACGCGTTCCGGGCGCTGTTCTGGGGCGCCCCGGCGGGCGCCCCGTTCTGGGCGGGCGACTTGGAGCTGCACCTGGGGACCGTCGTCCTCGCGGTGAACGCGTTCCTGCTCGCCGGCTACACGCTCGGCTGCCACAGCCTCCGGTACCTCGTCGGCGGGAAGCTGCGCTGCTTCTCCTGTCCGAACAACCCCCGGAGCCGGGCCCGGGCCGACGGGGGGACCGCCGGGGACTCGCCGATCACCGCCCGCTACCGCCTCTGGCGGGCCGTCACGAAGCTCAACGTCAACCACCCGACCTGGGCCTGGTTCAGCCTGTTCATGGTCGCCTTCGCGGACTTCTACGTCTGGATGGTGTCCATCGGCGTCTGGTCGGACGTCACCCTCATCGCACCCTGACATGACCGACGACACCTACGAGCACGACGTGCTGGTCATCGGCGCGGGCGGAGCCGGGCTGTCCGCGGCCATCTCCGCCGCCGAGGAGGGCGCCGACGTCGGCGTCGTCTGCAAGTCGCTGCTGGGCAAGGCCCACACGGTGATGGCGGAGGGCGGCATCGCGGCCGCCCTCGGCAACGTCGACCCCGAGGACGACTGGCGCGACCACTTCCTCGACACGATGAAGGGCGGCTGGGGCCTGAACGACCCGACGATGGCGGAGCTGCACGCCAAGGAGGCGCCCGAGCGCGTCCGCGAGCTCGAGCGCTGGGGCGCGCTGTTCGACCGGACGGAGGACGGCGGCATCAGCCAGCGTGACTTCGGCGGCCACCGGCACACCCGGCTGGCCCACGTGGGCGACCGGACCGGCCTCGAGATGATCCGCACGATGCAGGACCAGGCCGTCGCGGCCGACATCGACGTCTACCAGGAGTGCACCGTCACGGACCTGCTCACGGACGACGACGGGGTGGCCGGCGCGTTCGGCTACTGGCGGGCCGACGGCTCGACGGTGCAGTTCCGCGCGAAGTCGGTGGTGCTCGCCACCGGCGGCGCGGGCAAGCTCTACCGCATCACCTCGAACTCCTGGGAGTACACGGGCGACGGCCACGCGATGGCGCTGCGTGCCGGCGCGTCGCTGGTCGACATGGCGTTCGTCCAGTTCCACCCCACCGGCATGGTGTGGCCGGAGAGCGTCAAGGGGACGCTGGTCACCGAGAGCGTCCGGGGAGAGGGCGGCGTCCTCCGGAACGCCGACGGCGAGCGCTTCATGTTCGACTACGTCCCGCCCGCCTACGAGGGCTCGGTCGCCGAGACCGAGGCGGAGGCCCAGCGGTGGGTCGACGGCGACGAGGACGCCCGGCCGCCCCCGGAGCTGCTCACCAGGGACGTCGTCGCCAGGGCCATCCTCAACGAGGTGGCCGAGTGCCGTGGCTCGGAGCACGGCGGCGCCTACCTAGACATCGCGAACCAGCGCTCCGACGAGTTCATCCTCCAGAAGCTCCCGGCGATGCACCACCAGTTCGAGGAGCTCGCCGGCATCGACATCACGGAGGAGCCCATGGAGGTGGCCCCGACCTGCCACTACATGATGGGCGGCGTCGAGGTCGACCCGGAGACCCAGGAGACGTCGGTGCCGGGGCTGTACGCCTCCGGCGAGGTCGCCGGCGGGCTCCACGGCGCCAACCGGCTGGGCGGGAACTCGCTTTCGGACCTGCTGGTCTTCGGCAACCGCGCGGGCATCCACGCCGGCGAGACGGCCGTCGGGATGGACGGCTTGCCGGCGCTCGACGACGCCGAGGTCGATCGGGCCCGCGCGTACCTCGAGTTCCCGTTCGAGAACGACCCCGAGACCGGCGAGCAGCCGTTCGACCTCCACGCGGAGCTGCAGACCGTCATGGAGGAGCACGTCGGCATCAAGCGCGACGAGGCGGGCCTGGCCGCGGGCATCGAGGCGCTCGAGGCGCTCCGCGAGCGGGCCGACGACCTCCACGCGACCGGCGACCGCACCTACAACGCGGGCTGGCAGACGTGCTTCGACGTCGTCAACATGATCGACGTGGGTCTCGCCATCGCGCACGCCGCCCGGGCGCGGACGGAGAGCCGCGGGGCCCACAGCCGACTCGACCACCCGGACACGGACGAGGAGCTCGGGTCGGTCAAGTTCGCCGTGACGCTCGAGGACGGCGCCATCGAGCTCTCCCGCGAGTCGGTCCCCGAGCCGCGCGAGGAGCTCCGCGAGCTGGTCGAGGCCGACCAGGCGGCGGAGCCGGCGGAGAAGGAGGCGGCAGCCGAAGGGGAGGCCGAAGCGCAAGCCAACCCCGGACCCGAGGAGGACGACGAATGACACGCACCACCCGACCGACGACCGACGCCGCGGCACCGACGGAACCGCTCGCCCGACCGACCGACCCCGCGACGGAGGGACGACGATGAGCGCCGACGCCGACCAAGTCGCGGACGCGGCGGCCGACGCCGATGCCCCCGAGGCGGAAACGGACCAGCGGGAGGTCACGACCACCGCCGACGTCGGGGGCGAGGAGGCCGACCGCGTGGAGTACACGCTCCGGCTCTTCCGCGGCGACGACGAGGAGGGCGAGTTCGTCGAGTACGACGTGCCGGTCCAGGAGGGCATGGTCGTGCTGGACGGCATCCACTGGGTGCAGGAGCACGTCGACCCCGAGCTGGCGGTCCGCTGGAACTGCAAGTCGGGCCGGTGTGGCTCGTGCGGGATGGAGATCGACGGCATGCCGACGCTGGCGTGCATGGACCGGTTCTCGGACTACGACCCCGACGAGCCCATCACGCTGACCCCGATGGGGACGTTCCCGGTCATCAAGGACCTCGTGCCGGACGTCTCGTGGAACTACCGGGTCAACAAGGGCATCGAGCCGTTCGATCCCGGCGAGAACACCGAGTTCGAGCACCAGCAGGAGGACGTCGAGCGCGCCCGGGAGTTCCGGAAGTGCATCGAGTGCTTCCTCTGCCAGGACGTCTGTCACGTGCTGCGCGAGCACGACAAGAAGGAGGAGTACGCGGGCCCTCGGTACCTCGTGCGCTCGGCCGGGCTGCACTTCCACCCCGAGGACACCGCCGACCGCACGGAGTGGATGAAGGAGGAGGCCGGCATCGGCCTCTGCAACGTCACCCACTGCTGCTCCGACGTCTGCCCGGAGGACATCGAGATCACGGACAACGCCATCATCCCCCAGAAGGAGCGGGTCGTCGACGAGTACTACGACCCGCTCAAGTGGGTCGCCGGGAAGCTCCGCGGCGACTGAACGCGGTCGGAAACACCTATACTCCCCTCGACGCACTCGCACGCATGGCAAACGGGCTCGTCGTCGGCCTGGCGTTCGCCGCGATGCTGGTCATGGGAGCGTCCGTGCTCGGCACCGTCGACCGACCGGAGCGGTTCGCGTTCGTCGCGGGGGTGGCGCTGGTGCTGGTCGGGCTCACGTTCCTGCCCGGTCCGGCGGGCGGCACCCTCGCGTTCCTGGGGTTCGTCGCGGTCGTCGCCAGCACCGTCCCGCTGCTCCGCGAGTAGGAGGAAGCGGTGAGCGGTCCAGGCGACGACCCGGACGTCCGGTGCGCCGAGCCGGACTGCGGCGCGGCGGCGTCCTTCCGGCTGTACGACCCCGAGGACGGGCGGTGGTCGCCCCGCTGCGAGCGCCACGCGCTCGCGGTCCACCCCTCGCTGGAGCTGGGCGCGCTGCTGGAGAGCGGCTACCTCAAGCCCGTCGAGGTGGACCCGCCCGAGGGCCCGCCGCCCGACCCGCCGACCGCGCGCGGCGCCGCGTTCCGCGAGGTCGTCGAGGAGCTGCTCGGCTGGTCGACGTAGGCCGTCCGGTCGTGCGCGACGGTCGGAACGACGCCGCGAGAACTGGTCCGTCCCGTTGGCGCGCCGGCGGCGTCCCCGTCATCGGCGCCCGGCGGGAGCCGTCCGGCTCAATCGTCGGCGTCCGTCCGGAAGTAGGCGAGGAACCGCTCGCCGCACGCCCGGCAGTTGACCCACACCTTCCCGTCGGCGCGCTCCTGGTCCTCGACGAGCACGCCGTGCGGCGGGAGCACCGCGACGGCCTCCGCCCCGCAATCGGGGCACGTCACCCAGTCGCCTTCCGGTTCCCGCGACACGCATCCGAAATGAATGGCGCCACTTAAAGCCGTGCCCGCTATCATGTACGGCCGGCGGCTCGGAGGGGGGTATCATGATAGGGGGCACGGCGTCCGGCTCCCGGTCGGCCGCCGGTCACGTCGGTAGCTCGCTCCGGAAATCCGTGCTCTG
>CAZVOR010000012.1:0-17125 GCA_964628745.1 uncultured Halobacteriales archaeon | reverse complement strand
GCTCCCGGTCGGCCGCCGGTCACGTCGGTAGCTCGCTCCGGAAATCCGTGCTCTGGAGGTCGAGGTGGTCGAGACGCGGCCCGAGCAGCGTCCGGACGAGCACGACCAGCGGATTGGCTTCGCCCTCGCCGACCATCGCCGTCTCTCCGGACCCGTCGCCGTCGGACCCCGGCCCGTCCAGCAGGGCGAGCATGACCTTCCGGCGGTCGACGAGGACGAGTCGGCCGACCTTCGGGTAGCCCCAGGGCGAGCCCATCCACCCCCGCCGTGGTTCCCAGATGGTCGCCTCGGGCAGGTGCTCGCGCGTGAGGGCACGCACGTCGGCGTCGCGCGAACCCATGAACATCTCCACGCCGCGGTCGACCGCAGCCCGCGCGTGGCGGAGGCAGTCGCCCTCGAGCAGCGCCGTGCTGACGTACATGCAGAACAGCTCCTCCTCGGCCTCGTCGGCGAGCTTCCGGCCCTGTTCGATGGCCGCCCGCCGACCCTTGATCACGCCGACGGCGTCCTCGCCCGCCCGGCCTTCGGTCGGCATCCGCGACAGCACGTCCTCGAACGCCGCTGTCTCGAGCCAGTCGGCCCCTGCCGCGACCTCGCCCCGCGCGGAAGCGGTGTTCGCCTCGCGGTCATAGCCGATCAGGTCGGCGTCCGCGAGCCGCGGCAGCCGGTCGTGATGCAGCGCCAGGCGCTCGCGTTCGAGCCGTCGCTCGTACTCGGCCGAGCCGAACATCGCTTCGCTCTCCCTCACGCCCCGTTCCGCCAGCTCGTCCACGTGGAGGGGCCGGCCCGCGTCGTCGAGCGCGGCCAGGACTTCCCGGTACTCCGCGTCGGCGAGCAGCCGGACGTGGCGCTCGTCGTGGGGGTCCATCCTCGGTTTCTGGCCCCTCGCGGAGGTCAATAAAACTAGCGACCGGGAAGGCGCCGGTTGTTCGCCGGTTACCGACGTGGCTGCGTGGGCCGCGTGACGAGGGCAACGAGCAGCCGGCCCCCGCCGTGGACCGCGATGTCGGGCCCCGGCACGTCTCCGCGCCCGCAGACTCAAGGCGGGCGGCCCCGTCCGGACGGCCATGCTCGACGACGAGCGCTGGGCGGTCGCCCGCCGGGCCGCCGACCTCGCCGCGCGGACGCCGGGGCGCTCCGGGAACCTGAGCGCCCGCCGCGGGGACCGGTTCGCCGTCACCCCGTCCGGCGTGCCGTACCCCGACGTCGAGCCCGACGACGTCCCCGTCGTGTCGCTCGACGGCGAGCGCGTCGCCGGCGACCTGGCCCCCTCCAGCGAGGCGCCGATGCACGCCGCGGTCTACCGCGCGACGGACGCCGGCGCCGTCGTCCACGCCCACTCGCCGTGGGCCACCACGCTGGCCGCCCTGCGGGCGCCCGTCCCGCCGGTCCACTACGCCCTCGCCCGGGCGGGCGGCGCCGTGCCCGTCGCCGGCTACGCCACGTACGGCACGCCCGAACTGGCCGAGCGCGCCGCCGCGGCGATGGTCGAGGCGGGCACGACCGCCTGCCTGCTCGCGAACCACGGCGCGCTCGCCGCCGGCGCGGACCTCGACGCCGCGTTCGAGACGCTCGACGCCGTGGAGTTCACCGCGCGCGTGTACGCGCAGGCGGCGGCCGTCGGCGAGCCCGTCGAGCTGCCGGCCGACGAGCTCGACCGCGTCGCGAGGAAGTTCGAGTCGTACGGCCAGGGGTAGGCGGCCGTCCGGCCGGGAGCAACCGTTTTGACGCTGACGGCCGGAGTCCGACCCATGCGGACCGTCGAGTGGGACGACGACGGCGACTGCGTCGCGATGGTCGACCAGACGCGCCTGCCGGCCGAGCACGTCACCTACCGCGCCGAGACGGTCGGCGACCTCGTCGACAGCGTCCGGCGGCTCCGGGTCCGCGGCGCGCCGGCGCTCGGGGCGGCGGGGGCGTTCGGCGTCGCGCTGGCGACCCGCGAGGCGGACGAGGCGTCGCTTCCGGCGCAGCGCGAGGCCGTCCGGGCCCTCGCCGGGCGCGTCGCCCGGGCCCGCCCGACCGCGGTCAACCTCGAACGCGGCGTCCGCGAGGTCCTCGCCGCCGCCGAGGACGCCGACGACGTCGCCGGGATGCGCGCGGCGAGCCTGCGGGCCGCGAAGGACCACGCCGACCGCGACGTCGAGGTCAACAAGCAGCTCGGCGAGCACGGCGCGACGCTGCTGGCCGACGGCGACGCGGTGATGACCCACTGCAACGCCGGCGCCCTGGCGACGGTGGACTGGGGCACGGCGCTGGGCGTCGTCTACTCGGCCGTCGAGGCCGGCAAGGCCGTCTCCGTCGTCGCCAACGAGACCCGACCGCTGAACCAGGGCTCGCGGCTGACGACGTGGGAGCTGATGCAGCGCGACGTCGAGGTGACGCTCGTCCCCGACAACGCGAGCGGCCTGTGCCTCCAGCAGGGACGCGTCGACGCGGTCGTCGTCGGCGCCGACCGCATCGTCCTCGACGGCGAGGACGAGTTCGCCGACGGCGCCGTCTTCAACAAGGTGGGGACCTACAAACACGCGGTGCTGGCCGACCGCCACGGCATCCCGTTCGTCGTCGCGGCGCCGACGTCGACCGTCGACGCCGAGACGCCCGCCGGCGAGGTCGAGATCGAGGAGCGCGACCCCGACGAGCTCCGCGAGATCTACGGCCATCCCAACGCGCCGACCGACGTCCCCGTCTACAACCCCGCGTTCGACGCCACGCCGCTCTCGCTGGTCGACTACCTGGTGACCGAGCGCGGCGTCTTCGAGCCCCCGCTGTCCCGTCGCGCGGTCGCCGGCCGCTAGCCCGACGGGAGCGCGGGAGACCGACGGCCGGGCCGCGGCGTGGCCTGCGGCCTCGCCGGACCATGTCGGAATCGGTTTGAAGCGTCCCGCCCAACGGCCTCGCCGTGCGCGCGCGAACGGCGGCCGCCGTCGGGGCGGTCGCCACGCTGGGTATCGCCCTGCTCGCCCGCCCGGCGGCCGCCCACGTCGGCGGCCTGAGCGGCGTCGCCGACCCCGGCCCCGTGCCGACCTGGCTGGTCATCGCCACCGGCGGGGTCATCGTGGGCGCCTCGTTCCTGTTCTCGACGTTCCTCACCGACCACGCCGCCATGCGGGCCGTCACGGGCTGGCGCCTCCGGCTGCCGGTCGCGGGCCGGACCCGGCGGCTCGCCTCCTCGCTGCTCGGACTGCTCGGCCTCGCCGTGCTCGCGCTCGTCGTCGTCACCGGCCTGGTCGGTCCCCGGCTCCCGACGGCCAACGCCGCCATCCTCGTGGTGTGGGCCGGCTGGTGGGCCGGGTTCACCATGGGCGTCTACCTGGTCGGGAACCCGTGGCCGGCGCTCAACCCCTGGGCCGCGCTGGCCCGCCTGGCCGGGACCCGGCCGCGGTGGCCGTACCCGGACCGGCTTGGCGCCTGGCCGAGCGTCGCCGGCCTGCTCGCGCTGGTCTGGCTGGAGGTCGTCAGCCCGGTCGCCGAGGACCCCCGGCTGCTGGTCGCGGTCGTGACCGCCTACACCGCCGTCACGGTCGCCGGCGTCCTGGCGGTCGGCGCCGGCCCGTGGTTCGGGCGGGTCGACCCCGTCGCGCGGGTGTTCCGCATCTACGGCGTGCTGGCGCCGGTCCAGCGCGCCGACGACGGCCTCGAGCTCGCCGTCCCGTCGGCGAAGCTGGTCCGCCAGGCCGTCCCCGACGAGCCGGGGGCGACGGCGTTCGTGGTCGCCCTGCTCTGGGTGACGACGTTCGACGGGCTCGTCTCCACGCCGGCGTGGGGGGCGGTGCTCCGCCCCGCCGTCGCCGCCGGCGTGCCGGCCCGGGTCGGCTACCTCGTGGCCATCGTCCTGGGCTTTCTCGGCTTCCTGTGGGTCTACACCGCCGCCGCCGGCCGGGCCCGCGAGACGGCCTCGACCTACGTCTCGGCCGACTTCCTCCGCCGGTGGTTCGCGCCGTCGCTCGTCCCCATCGCCGCCGGCTACCACCTCGCGCACTTCCTCGGCTACTTCCTCAGCCTGGCGCCCGTCGTCGTCGCGGTCGTGGCCAGTCCCCTCGCCCCGCCGCACGTCGAGCCGCTCTCGATGCCCGGCTGGTTCGGGTCGGCCCAGCTCGTCTTCGTCCTGGGCGGTCACCTGCTCGCCATCTGGGTGGCCCACGCCCGCTCGTTCGAGCTGTTCCCCGGCGTGCTCGCCCCCATCCGGAGCCAGTACCCGTTCATCGGCGTGATGATCTTCTACACCATGACCAGCATGTGGGTCGTCGCCCAGCCGTTCGTCCAGCCACCCTACCTATGACGAGTCCCGACCCGACCGACGCCGAACGCCCCCGGCCGCAGCCGGAGTACGACGTCCCGCCCGGCGAGACGCCCGCGGCGACCTGCCGGCACTGCGGCCGGCCGTTCCGGCGCGAGCGCGCGCTCGCGCTGCACCTCGGCGACGCCCACGAGGGCCGCCTCGACCGGGCCGAGGCCGACCGGCACGCGGCGGCGGTCGAGGCCGAGCGGGACGAGCTGTTCTACTACCACGCGAAGGTCGTCACCGTGCTCGGTGCCGTCTACTCCATCACGGTCATCGTCTACATGATCGCCTTCGGCACGGGCTTCATCTGACTCGCCTCGGCGGTCCCGGCGCGGGGTTGATGGTCCGGGGGCCCGAACCGGGGCGCATGTCCGCCGACTCGCGGTGGTGGGTGGCGGCGCTGGGCCTCGCGGTCGCGCTGTTCGCCGTGATGGTTCTCCCATCGGGACTGTTCGGCGGCAGTCCGGCGCTCGCCGGCCTCGTCGTCGCCGCCCTGGCGGCCGTCGCGGTCCTGGCACGACGGCGGGCCGGGCCGCGGGACCCCGGCGCGAGCGTCTGGGAGCTCGTGCCGTCGTGGCAGTACGAGGGCCGGCACGTCGAGTCCGGCGGACTGACCCGGGACGAGCAGGAGCGGGCCATAGAGGCGGTGCGCGAGCAGGCGAGGCGGCGGGAGGGGAAGTAGCGGCGGTCGGACCGGCCATCGACGGCCCGACGGACGACCCCGCCGCTCGCCGTCTCGTGTTCGCTCGCGCGCGAACCAGTGGATGGATTCTTGGGGCGTGGCGCCGAACCGTGCGGTGGCTGGACGCGACCGGCCGGCCCTCCCCATGACGTACACCATCGAAATCAGCGACGACCTGCGAGCCCGGCTCGAGGCCCACCTGGACGAGGACCAGACCCACGAGGAGCTCATCGAGGAGCTCGTCAACATGTACGAGACGGAGGGGACGTTCCTCCAGGAAGGCTACTCGGAGTGACGGCGGGCGGGCGCCGCGGGCCCTCCTCGAGCCGCGAGCCACGACGCCGGACGGCGACGCCAGCCGCCGGCGGCGATGGCGCGCTGCCAGTCGAACGGGAGCAGGCGTCGGAACGTCCGTCGCCCCGCTCCGTCGCTCCCGGGAAGCCAGGGGTGGGATTCGAACCCACGAAGTCCCGATGTCTTGGCGCCGCGGGGTGCTTACAAGTCGGGTGCGTGTGCCGGGCCCACGCTCCCCTGGCGCGTCCGTTGGTTAGCTCCCCTCCCTTGTAGCGCTTTCCGTCCCGCGTTCGTAGGTCAGGCGGTGGCGCTCGTACCCACGCTCCTCGTAGAACCGCCGGGCGACCTCGTTGCCGGCGACGGCCTCGAGGACGACCCGCTCTGCGCCGGCGGCCGCCAGCGCGGCCTCGGCGGCGGCCAGCAACTCGCCGCCGACGCCCCGGCCGCGCGCCGCCGGGACCACGTAGAGGTTGTGGACGACGCCGCGGGTCACGTCGCGGTCGAGGCCGTCCCGCTCGAGCGCGAACGAGACGAAGCCGACGACGCCGTCCCCCGCCCCGGCGTCCGCGCCGCCCTCGCGCGCGACCAGGCAGGTCCCGTCGACGACGTGGGCCGCCAGTGCCTCGCGCATTACGGCCCGGTTGGCCTCGGCAGCGAGGTGCGAGCCGTGTTCGCGCTGCTCGGCCGAGAGCTCGACCCACAGGTCGGCGACCCGGTCGAGGTCGGCCATCGTGGCCGGCTCAACCGGCATCCCGGAGCGCCTCGACGGCCGGGAGGGGGTCGCCGGCGAGCATCCGGAGCGTCGCGCCGCCGCCGGTCGAGAGGTGGGAGAACCCGGAGAGGCCGAGCCGGCGCAGCGCCGCGGCGGTGTCGCCCCCGCCGACGATGCTGTTGTCGGCGCGGGCGGCGGCCGCGTACACCGTCCGGGTCCCCTCGGCGAACGCGTCGCGCTCGGCGACCCCGGCGGGGCCGTTGAGGATGACGGTCCCGGCCGACTCGACGGTCGCGGCGAACGCGGCGGCGGTCTCCGACCCGATGTCGAGCGCCGGGCCGTCGGCCGGGAGGTCGGCGGCGGCCACCTCGACGCGCTCGCCGTCGCGCTCGACCGCCACGTCCGTCGGCATCCGGACGAGCTCCGGGTGGGCCTCGATGACGGCGGCCGCCCGGTCGACCATCCCGGCGACGCCCTCCGCCTCGAACACCTCGGTCGACGCGTCGCCCAGCGACACGCCGTCGGCGGCCAGGAAGACGTTCCCGACGAGCCCGGCGACGAGCACCTCGTCCGCCAGCCCCCCCTCGAGCACCCGCTCGGCGACGTGCAGGGAGTCCTCGACCTTGGCGCCGCCGAGCAGGTAGACGCGCGGTCGTTCGGTCTCCTCGATGCTCCCGAGCACCGCCAGCTCGCGCTCCATCACGCGGCCGGCGTAGGCCGGCAGGGTGGGAGGAAAGCCCACCAGCGAGGGCTGCGAGCGGTGCGCGGCCGCGAACGCGTCGTTGACGTAGGCGTCGAGCGCCGGCGCCAGCTTCTCGACGAGGTGGGTCCGCGAGGCGGGCCCCGGCTCGAACTCCATGGGCTCCTCGCTGTAGAAGCGCGTGTTCTCGAGGACGAGGACCTCGCCGTCGCCGAGGTCGCCGAGCCGGCGACGGGCCGCCTCGCAGAACGTGCCGTCGACGTAGCCGACGGGGGCGTCGAGCAGCTCGTCGAGCCGGGCGGCGTGGGGGGCGAGGTCGCCGAACGCCGCGCCGCCCGGCCGGCCCTGGTGGGCGAGCACCGCCACCCGGCCCCCGGCCGCGGCCAGCTCCGACAGCGTGCCGACGTGCGCCCGCAGGCGGGCGTCGTCGGCCAGACCGTCCCCCGACAGCGGGCTGTTGATGTCCACGCGGACGCCGAGTCGGCGGCCGCCGGCCTCGAGGTCGTCGAGGGTCCGGATGGGCATACCCCCGAGTGCGCGATGGCCGCCCAAAACCGTTTTCATGCCGCCGACGCCGCGGGAATCAGCAAAGCCTTTTAAGCCAGCCTGCCAACCGTCACGACAGACCATGTCAGACAGATTGCAACACTCGCGACGCGACTACCTCAGGGTCGTCGGCACGGCCGGGGCGGCCGGACTGACCGGCCTGTCGGGCTGCATCGGCGACCTCCCGGGGGCGGGCGGCGGCCCGATCGCCATGGGCTCCATCCTCCCCGTCACCGGCGACCTCGCGGACTTCGGGCCGGGCATGCAGGAGGGCGTCAACCTCGCCGTCGAGCAGGTCAACGAGGCCGGCGGTCCGCTCGGCCGCGAGATCGAGATCTTCAACCGCGACTCCGAGACCGTCGCCCAGGCGGCCCAGGAGCAGTACAGCCAGCTCGTCAGCGAGCAGAGCATCGTCGGGTTCGTGGGCGCGGCGTCGTCGGGCGTCTCCGTCCCGCTGGCCCAGGGCATCGCGGCCGACCAGGTGGCACAGGTCAGCCCCGCGTCGACCAGCCCGACGCTGGCCCAGCTCGGTTACAACGACGACGAGTCGGTGAAGTACTTCGCCCGGACGGCCCCCAACGACGTCCAGCAGGGCATCGTCATGGGGATGATCCTGAACGACTACGTGGAGGCGAACAGCGCGGCGTTCCTCCACGTCAACAACGCCTACGGCGAGGGGCTCGCCCAGGGCGCCGCCGACGCGTTCGACGGCGATAACCTCGGGCTCGTGCCGTACAGCTCCCAGACCACGGACTACACCTCGACGCTGGACGAGCTGTTCGCGGACGACCCCGACGCCGTCGGCTTCGTCGGCTACCCCGAAAGCGGCCGGTCCATCCTCCAGACCTGGGCGGACGGCGGCTACGGCGGGGAGTGGGTCCTCTCCGAGGGCCTGAACTCGCCGGACTTCTTCGGCGAGCTCTCGGACATCGTCGAGGGGATGTACGTCTCCTCGCCGGACCCGGAGGAGACCCAGGGCGCCCAGCAGTTCGCGGAGGACCTCGGTCACGAGCCGCGCGTCTTCTCGCCGCACTCCTACGACGCGCTGTTCCTCATGGCGCTGGCCATCCACCGGGCGGGCGAGGCGACCGGGACGGCCATCGCCGAGAACATCCGGGCCGTCTCGCGGGACCCCGGCCAGACCGTCACGGTCGGCGAGTTCGAGCGGGCGGCGGGCATCCTCGACGACGGCGGCGACGTCAACTACCAGGGCGCCTCGAGCCCGGTCGACCTCAACGAGGACCTCGAGCCGCTCAACCGGTTCGCCATCCTCCAGGTCGAGGGCGGCGAGACGAACACCGTCCAGCAGATTCCGCGGTCCGAGTTCGAGTAGCGCCGCTCGCGGACCCGCCGGTGACCGGTTCCTCCGGCCCCACGCCGTCGGCCGGCGCGCGGCTCCGGCGACGGTCCGCCGCCCGACGGGTACACTTTTCCCGCCGTAGCCCCGACCCGCCGGTAGACATGGACACGACGTCCGGCCGACGGCGGGGGCGGTGAGCGTGGCGCTGCTCGAGGCACGGGACATCGTCTCCGGGTACGGCGACGCCGAGATCCTCCACGGGGTCTCGGTGTCGGTAGATTCCGAGGAGATCGTCTCCATCATCGGTCCGAACGGCGCCGGAAAATCGACGCTCATGAAGGCCATCTTCGGCCTCATCCCGAGCTGGGAGGGTCGGGTCGAGTTCGACGGCACGGACATCACGGGGATGCGCCCCGACGAGATAACGCGCGTCGGGATGTGCTACGTGCCCCAGCGGGACAACATCTTCCCGACCCTCACGGTCGAGGAGAACCTCGAGATGGGGGCGTACATCCTGGAGTCGGTCCCGCGGGACACGATGGAGGAGATCTTCGGGCTGTTCCCCATCCTCGAGGAGCGACGCAGCCAGCGCGCGGGGGCGATGTCCGGCGGCCAGCAGCAGATGCTCGCCATGGGCCGGGCGCTGATGGTGGACCCCGAGCTGATGCTCGTCGACGAGCCGTCGGCCGGGCTGGCGCCCGACCTGGTCGGCGAGGTGTTCGAGAAGATCATCGACATCAACGAGGCCGGGACGGCCATCCTGATGGTCGAGCAGAACGCCCGGGAGGCGCTGCGCCACTCCGACCGCGGCTACGTGCTCGAGACGGGCGAGAACCGGTTCACCGACACCGGCGCGGCGCTGCTGGAGAACGAGGAGGTCGCCGAGCTGTACCTGGGCGGCGCCGGCCGAACCGGCGCCGACGAGTCGGCGGCGTAGTCGGTCTCCCGTCGCCCGCCGACCACGCGAACGGCCCCGCCGTTCGGGGCTACGTGCCGAGGTACGCGTCGATGACGCGCTCGTCCTGCTGCACCTCGGCGGGCGGGCCCTCCATGAGCTTGCGCCCCTCGCTCATGACGATGATGCGGTCGGAGATGTTCATGATGACCTCCATGTCGTGCTCGACGACGAGGAACGTGTAGCCGTCCTCCCGCAGGGTCTGGATGCGCTCGAGCAGCTTCCCGGTCAGGGTCGGGTTGACGCCCGCCACCGGCTCGTCGAGGAGGATGAGCCGGGGGTCGGTCATCAGCACGCGCCCGAGCTCGAGCAGCTTCCGCTGGCCCCCGCTTAAGTTGCCGGCGAGCTCGTCGGCGAGGTGGTCGATCTCGAGGAACTCGAGCATCTCGAGGGCCTCCTCGCGCAGCCGTCGCTCGTCCTCGGCGACCTCCCCCTGGCGCAGCCACGCGACCAGCAGGTTCTCGCCGCGCTGGCCCTTCGGGGCGAGCATCATGTTCTCGAGGACGGTCATCCCCTGCAGTTCGCGGGTGATCTGGAAGGTGCGGACCAGGCCGGCCTTCGAGAGCTGGAACGGCCGGCTGTGGCGGTACGACGGCGACCGGTCCTTGTACCACTCCTGGGCGGCGTAGATGCCGCCGCCGGCGGCGGCGCCCGCGAGCGTCGCGCCGGCCAGCGTCGGCGTCGAGCCGCCGAGGGCGGTCCCCCCGGCGAGGCCGAGCCCGCCGAAGCTGATGCCGGCCGAGCCCAGCCAGACGGCCTGCTCGCCCCGGCTGGGGCGCATGATCTCCTGGACGTCGCGGCCGTCGTAACGGATGGTGCCCTCGTCGGGCTGGTAGAAGCCGCTTATGAGGTTGAACGTGGTCGTCTTGCCGGCGCCGTTGGGTCCGATGAGCCCCGTGATGGAGCCGGCCTCGATGTCGAACGACACCCCGTCGACCGCCGTGATGCCGCCGAAGTGCTTTACGAGGTTCTCGACTTCGAGTAGCGCAGTCATTCGCTGGTGACCTCCTGTCCGTGGCGCTCGCCCCAGATGCCCTCGGGCCGGTAGTAGAGGATGACGATGAGGAGCACGCCGATGATGACCCGCCTGAGGGCCACGATGGACGAGCTCGCCGCCGCCGGGAAGAACGCGGCGATGTCCGTCGTCCCGCGGGCGAACGCCCAGTAGATGGCGGCGCCCAGGATGGCGCCGCGGTTGTTGGCCGTCCCGCCGATGATGACCATCAGCAGGACGATGAACGTCACCTCCACCCGGAAGACGGACCAGGACAGCGCCTGGAACTGGATGGCCGTGAAGGCGCCGGCGAGGCCGGCGATGGCGCTGCCGAGCGCCATGCCCTGGACCTTGTACAGGAACGTGTTCTTCCCGAGCACCGAGGTGACGTCCTCGTCCTCGCGGACGGCCTTCAGGACGCGGCCGAACGGGGAGTCGACGGTGAGCTCGGAGACGTAGTAGACCAGCCCGAGGCTCGCCAGCACCATGAAGAACAGGAACCGGTCGTACCGGACGATGACGCCGAGGTTGGGGTCGAACCGCACCAGCCAGAGCAGGTTCTGGATGAGGTCGGCGACCGCGCTCCCCACCCGCCCGGCGCCGAGCGGCCCCAGGATGGGGAACACCCAGTACCGGAACAGGAACAGCCAGACCGCGCCGAGGCCGACGACGCGCACGAGGCTGACGTCGGAGTACCGCGACCACCGCTCGCCGAGCCGGAACAGCCCGTAGAAGAACCCGGCGGCCAGGAGCGTCGACAGCAACAGCCCGCCGGTGGCGAGCAGCTCCGAGGCGCCCCGGCCGAGGAGCACCAGCGGGAGGAAGACCGCGAGGAAGCCGAGCGTGAGCCCGGCGGCGTACAGGTGGTCCCGCCGGGTGAACCCGGCGTAGTGACGCGCGAGGACCACGCCCCCGAACACCCACGTGAACACCGAGAAGGGGCCGAGGACCAGCAGGGCGATGCCGGACCGCAGCGGCACCGGGACGGCCAGCAGCGCGGCGAGCGTCCCGACCCCGGCGACGAGCCCGGCGGCGACGGCGTACCGGACGTCCGGCTCGGCCCCGCCGCGGCCCGCCCGACGCGCGAACAGGTAGCCGACGCCCAGCGTCGCGAGCGCCAGCAGGCCGTGGACGACCGCCCCCCGGCGGTTCCGTATCGTCGTCACGCCCCCCACGGCGGCGAGCGCGTAGGTGCCAGCGGTCCAGAACAGGAAGACGATGCCGGCGAACAGCACGACGCCCGCGAGCGTGTCGCCCGGCAGCGGGAACAGGTCGTTGAGCGGGCGCTCGAAGCCGGCGAGGGCCCGGGGCCCGTTCGCGAGCCAGCGGAAGTTCGGCGACCGGAAGACCTGCTGGATGATGAACGCGATGCCGAGCAGCGCGATGGCCAGGAAGTCCTCGCGGAGGCGGATGGCCGGCAGCGAGACCAGCGCGCCGACGAGCCCGGCGACCAGGGTGCCGACGACGACCGCCGGCAGCCAGGGCCAGCCGAGCCCGAGCACGTACTCCTGTCCCGGGTTCTGGGCCGCCGGCGGGAGGACGAGCAGGGCGGTGGTGTACGCCCCGACGAGGTAGAACGCGACGTGTCCGATCTCGAGCAGCCCGGTGTAGCCGAACTTGATGTTCAGCCCGATGGCCAGCAGCGCGAAGACGCCGACCGTGGTCCCGAACGCCACGAGGCTCGAGGACATCGCCACGCTACCGACCCCCCACGAGGCCTTCTGGCTTGACCAGCAGGACGACGAACAGCACCAGGAACGCCAGCGGCACCCGCATCTCGTTGCCGACGGGCAGCACCGTGAAGCCGACGTCCATCGCGAGGCCGACGACGAACGCGCCGAGGATGACGCCGTACACCGAGCGGATGCCGCCGAGGATGACCGCGGCGAACATCGGCAGCAGCAGGAAGAAGCCGATGTTGACCTGGACGCGCGAGAGCGTCAGCCCGAGCATCACGCCGGCCAGCCCGGCGAACAGCCCGGCGATGATCCACGTCGCCATCATCACGCGGTCCGTGTTGATGCCGGTCACCTTCGCGAGGTCGAGGTTGTCCGCGGACGCCCGCATGGCGGTGCCGAGCTTGGTCTCCTGCAGCAGCAGGTGCAGCGTCGCCATCATCGCGACCGCGATGAGCAGGATGAGTAGCTTGAGGGGGAACAGTCGGAACCGGGTCCCGTAGGCGTACCCCTCGGGGACGCTCGCGGGGCTCCCCAGCAGGAACACGAGCCCGACCAGCGCGGCGAGGCCGACGAGCGACCCGGTCAGCTTCGGGCCGACGGTCTGAGCCTCGACGAAGCCGCCCGCCGCCCGCCGCCGCCACCGGTAGGCGGCGAACGCGACGGCGGCGGTCCCGGCCACGACCACCAGCAGCGGGAGCCAGGCGTAGCCGGTCGTCGCGATGGGGGTGTCGGGGTCGGTCCCGGTCTCGATGACGTGGAAGACGACTCCCGAGCCGGCGACGTACAGGTCGACGAACTTCGCGGCCGTGAGGTGCTGGGTCGTCCCGAACAGCTCCGCGGTCCGCGGGACGAGGTAGTTCCGCGAGTGGCCGCCGTAGATGGCCTGCGTGCCGAACCGGAGGACCAGCGAGACCCCGAGCGCCGCGATGAGCAGCGTCGCGAGCGAGGCGCCCTGCTCGCGGAACGACCGGAAGACCACCTTCTCCGTGACCGGCGCGACGACCCCGACGAGCACCGCGGCCAGCAGGACCCCCGACCAGATGGACGGCGCCCCCAGCGCCACGAGGCCGCCGACCAGGACGGCCAGCGCGGCGTGCGCCGCGAGGCCGACGGGCGGCGGTGGATCGACGGGCCACCACGAGCCTGCGAGCGCCGCTCGCCCGCCGAGGAGGTAGACGATGCCGAGGGTCGAGCCCGCGCCCATCAGGAAGAGGACGGCGAGGCCGGCCGTCGACAGCTCCTGCTGGCCGGTGGCCAGCAGTTCGAACAGCGGGACCCGGTTCGGCGTGTTGACGAACAGCGCCATGAACGCCCCCAGCGTCAGTAGCTCGCCGTGGGCGAAGTTCGGGACCTCGGCGATGCTGTAGACCAGCGCGAGCCCGATGGCCCCCATCGCGATGACGCTGCCGGTCACGATGCCCGTGACCATCGCGTTCGGAAGTCCGGTGCTAACCGCCATCCTGGCCTCCCCTCGAGCCCCCCGTGCGCGCAGGAGACGCCATGCGTTGTGCGGCCTTTCGATGGCCGACCTATGATTGTTGCGATTCCCGGCGTTTCGCCGGCCGAGGGCCGGCTCGCGCGGCGGGCGTGCCGGCCGGCGCGGCCCTACAGCGCGAGGCAGTCCGCGCAGACGAGCTGGCCGTTGTGGCTCGACAGCTCGCGGGTCAGCGAGCCACAGTTCTCGCAGACGCCCTGCGAGGAGTAGACGTCCCGCTCGAGGTCGACCTCGACCTCGTCGTCGCCGGTCGGCGCCGCGACCACGGCCTCCGGCGGTTCGGTCCGCCGCGCGAGCACCGAGTGGGCGGTGACGATGTCGTGCTCGGAGAGCGTGCCGACCAGCGAGCCGTCGTCCTCGACGAGCAGGTGGCGGACGGAGTCGGTGGCCATCGCCCCGATGGCGTCGTCCAGCCGCTGGTCGACGTCCACGGCGGCGGCCGGCTCGCGCATCACCTCGCCCGCGGCGAGCTCGGTGGGGTCGCTGGACTCGGCGACCAGCTCGATGAACAGGTCCTCGTCGAGCAGGCCGACGGGCTCGCTGCCCCGGAGCACGACCGCGCCGGTCACGCCCTCCTCGCGCATCAGCCGGGCGGCGCCCGCGACGGTGTCGGCCTCGCTCACCCCCACGTAGGGCCGGTCCATCACGTCCCGGACCGTGACCGGTTCCTCCATGCCCGGACGTAGCCGCGGCAGGGGCTAAAAGCTACGCCCGATACGATTAAGCCCCGGGCAGACATAGGTCCATAATCGTCCTTCGTCCGGGTCCGGCCCGTCGGCGTCGCGCCCCTTTTGTCCTGGCGGGACGGAACCGGTCCATGCCCGACCGCCCGGACTACGGGGTCGTCACCCGCGACGCGTCGGCGCTGCGCTGGCCCGAGTTCGACGTGGGATTCTACGCCGTCAAGGAGGTCACGGGCCGGCGGACGGACCCCGTCGAGGACGGCGTGAACATGGTCTCGTGCTTCGGCGACACCGCGGCCGTCGAGGCGGCGCCCGACCTGGCCGCCGTCACCGAGGCGGGCGAGCCGGCGACCCGCGACCAGCCGTACTTCGACTGGGCGACGGTCTGTCCGAGCCGCCCGGGCTACCGCGAGGAGCTGCTCGACCTCGTCGAGGCCTGCGCCGAGCGCAACCCGGACGTCCGGCTCGACGACGTCGGCTTCCCGCGGGGGGAGTACTGTCGCTGTGCGACCTGCCGGGCGGACTTCGAGTCGAGCGAGCACGACGACTGGCGCGAGTGGCGCGCGAGCGTGGTCACCGGGTTCGTCGCCGCGGCGGCCGAGCGCGTCCCGGGGCGGACCTACCTGACGTGCTATCCCGACCCGTTCCCCGGCCACCTCCACGAGCGGTCCGGCGTGGACCTCGAGGCGCTCGCCGAGCACGTCGACGAGTTCGTGGTCCCCGTCTACGACACGGCCTACTCGACGACCTGGTGGGTCGAGGCCATCGCCTCGGGCTTCGCGGACCGGCTCGACGCGCCGCTCGGGGTGGAGCTCTACGCGGTCGGGGTCGACCCGGACGCGCTCGACCACGCCGCCGCGGTCGCGGGGGCCTACGCCGGGACGGTGGTGTTCGCCTACGACGCGGCCAGCGCCCGCGACGCCGTGCGCCGGCTGGCGCCGGGCGGGGCCGGGTCACCGACGGGATCGCCGGGGGACTGACGGGGCTGGTCCCCGAGCGTCGAGCGCACCGCCGCAGGGTCGGGCGGGCGCCCCCGCCACGCCGCCCGCGAACGAATCAGCCGTCGACGAATCAATCGCCTTTTGACGGCCGGCGGACAACTCGGGCGCATGGGCTTCGAGGAAGGCGACCGCGTCGTCCTGCACGATGCGCACTCCGAGCACGACGGCGAGGTGGGCACCGTCAGCCAGGTGATGGAGACGATGTTCGGCGACGCGAACTACACGGTGCAGTTCGAGGCGGGCCAGGAGACGGGCCTGGCCGCCGACTCGCTGGAGCCCGCGCCGGACGGGGCCGAGGACGCGGCGGGCGGCCCGGACGAGGGGGCCGACGGGGCGTAACCGGGCGAACCGCCATGGGCTCGGTCCCGCTGCACTACGTGGACCTGCGGGCGTTCTGCTACGCCACGGAGGACGAGCCCCGCGTCGAGCGCGCGCTGCGGACCTACCTCCCCGAGGACGCCCCCGTCGAGCGGGCCGAGACCGAGGGGCACCACGGCGACCGCATCGTCGTGCTCTCCGCCCGGGTCGACGTCGCCGACGACGTGCGCCACGTGCTCGACCGCGTCCGGTCGCTCTCCGACCTCGAGTCGGTCCTCGCCGAGCTCGACCAGCGGGTCGACGAGGACTGCTCGTTTCACCTCTCGCTGGACAAGCAGGCGGCCTATCGGGGCGAGGTCCGCCGGGGAAGCGGGCTCCGCCTCCGGGCGAAGGTCGAAGCCTACCCCGCGCGCAAGCCCGCGGCCGTCGAGAACGTCCGGTCGGCGCTTCGCGACCCGGCGTGACCGCGGCCGTCGGCCGCGGCACGTCGGGGCCGGGCCGACCGGCAGACGTGGCGCTGGAGGTCGTCGCAGCCTCCCGGTTTTTCCGTCCCCGATGGCCGGGATTCGACGCGTCGCGGCCCGGCCCGGCCGCGAACGACATCGTATCGCGGCGGACGTCGGTGGAGTAATCACTGGTTACCTATGGGTAGGCCCGACGTACCACGGCGTGCGCATGATCGACGGGCTCTCTACCCCGGGGCTGCTCGGGCGCGTCCGCAAACGCCTGGTCGGGCCGGCCGACCCCCGCGTGCGGTACGAGTGTCGCCGCTGCGGCCGGACGATGCGTCCCGCACACGAGTCCTGCCCGGACTGCGGGGCCCACGACGTCGGGCGCTACGAGCTGTAGGCCGCCCGGAATCCGGCGCCGACGGTCGGGTCACGCTTCGACGTACCTGGACTCCCACGTCCGCCTGGCCTCGATCTCCCGGCGGCCCCGACGGGTCAGCGAGTAGGCGTTCGTCCGGTCGTCCTTCCGGCCCTTCTCGACGAGGCCCTTCTCGACGAGCGCGTCGAGGTTGGGGTACAGGCGGCCGTGGTTGATGGAGGCGCCGTAGTACTCGTCGAGCTCCGTCTTGACGGCGAGCCCCTTCGCCTCCTCGAGCCCGGCCAGCACGTACAGCAGGTCGCGCTGGAAGCCGGTGAGGTCGTACATGGGTTCCTTTGCCTGACGCGACCGACGATATAACAGTAGGCATAGAGGTCATTTCCGCAGGTTCTCCGGCGTGCCGTGGCCCGAACGGCGGGCGGTCGGCGGGGGAACGTGTCGGTGGACGGCGAACGTCACTCGTCCCACGGCTCGCCGCTGGCGAGGTCCACCTCGCCGTCGAGCCGCGAGGACGGACACCGGGGCTCGACGACGCAGTCCCCGCAGTCGGGGCGGCGGGCCGTGCACGTCGCCCGGCCGTGGGCGATGAGCCAGTGAGTGTACTGCTGCCAGCGGTCCGCCGGCACGACGGTCATGAGGTCGCGCTCGATGGC
>CAZVOR010000011.1:0-27288 GCA_964628745.1 uncultured Halobacteriales archaeon | reverse complement strand
CCGTCGGCCGGCTCGTCGGGCGGCGGCTCTGGCGCGCGGCGGGCGTCGCTCTCCGCGGCGGCCGGCCCGGAAGCGGCCCCGGCCGCCGGCCCCGACGGCGTCCCGTCGCCCTCGGACCCCAGGGCGTCGAGCACCGCCGCGCGGTTGGCCTCGATGCGCTCGACGAGGTCGGAAAACAGCGCCCGCTCCTCGTCCGTCAGGCCGTCGTCGTCCACGGGCATCCCGGCGGCGGCCAGGCTCGCGCGCTTGACGACCTTGCCGACCCGGCGCTCGTAGAGCGCCTCGACGACCTCCGCGGCGGTCTCGAGCTCGTCGGTGAGCCGGCGGACCTCCGCCGAGCCGAACGGGTCGTCCGTCCGCTCGGCGAGGACGTCGCGGCGCTCGCGCAGCCGGACGAGGTAGTCGGCAGCTTGCTCGTAGAACGTCGCCGGGAGCGGCTGGAGGCTGTCCGTCCCTCGCTCGTCCACCTGCGCGGCGCGGAGGTCCTCCAGGTCCATCCGTCGGCTTACTCCTTCTCCTTTTCCGCGCGGCCGCGGGCCATCAGGAAGTTGGCCGCGAACTCCGGTAGTCGAACCACTCCCGCCGGGACGGTAAACGTTTCCCCGCCGAGCTCGACCGGCGACCCCCCGTCGCCCCGGACGGCCACGTCGTGGCCCACGAACGGCTCGGGGACGGCGTCGACCAGCGGGTCGAAGTCGTCGAGCGCATCGAGCGGGATGGGCGTCACGCGCAGCGCCGTCCCGCCGTGCAGGCTGCCCGGGAGGCGGATGAGCCGGTGGATGTCCGTGGTCACGGGCTCGTCGATGGCCGCGCTGTCGCGCTCGACCGCGGCCGCGAGCAGCTGCTCGGCGAGCGTCCGGATGGCCGGGCCGCCACGCTCGATGGCGCCCTCGCGGAGCGTCGCGCGGTCCTCGCGGACGACGCGGAGGACGGCCGCCGCCCGCTTCTCGCCGATGCCATCGAACTCGCGGAGCCGCTCGACGGCCGCCTCGTCGTCCATCGCGGCGAGCTCGTCGGTGAGCTCCAGCAGCCGGCGGTGGGCCCGCCGGCCCCAGCCGCCGTCGGTCCGGAGCACGCGCGCGGTCGCCGTGCCGCGCCGGGCCGTCTCGACGAGGTCGTCGAACGAGACGTCGATGCCGCGGACGTAGTCGACGACCTCGCGCCTGGCCTCGCGGTCGAGCTCGAGCACCGACGGGTCGCGGACGTGGACGTGGTAGCCGCGGCCGCCGGAGAAGACGACCTGCAGCGCCGTGAAGGCGAAGTCCTCCCGGAGGAAGTCGAGCAGCCGGCGGAGCGACGCCTTGCACGCGGCCAGCATCTCGGCGTAGGAGTCGGTCGCCGGGTCGACGGCCGGCAGGTGGTCCGCGTCGAGGTCGAACACGAGGTCAGAGCCGGTCCAGCCCTTCTCCCCCATCGTCGGCGCGCCGGGCTCCCGGTACCGGCCGGCCGAGTAGTAGACGTGCTGGGGGCGCTCGCGGACGAGGAAGGCCCCCAGGTCGCCGAGCTCGAGCAGCGACTGGTGGCGGACCATCGTCGTCCCGGGCGAGTCCGTCCACGGGATGTGGCCCCACTCCCGGCGGTCCGCGGCGGGCGGCTCGGCCGGCGGCCGCTTGCGGTAGAAGTCCCGGAAGCGCCCGCGCAGGTACGCCCGCGTCCGCTCGTCCATCTACCGGGGAGTGGTGGGTGGCCGATAAAATGGTTACCGACCGCGACGGGCCGCTGCTCACTGGCCGTCGACGAACGCCTCGATGCGGTCCATCGCCTCGCGGAGCTCGTCCATCCCGGTCGCGTACGACACGCGCAGGTGGCCCTCGCCGCCCTCGCCGAACGCCCGGCCGGGGACGGCGGCGACCGACTGCGACTCGAGCAGCGCCTCGGCGAACGCCTCGTCGTCCCCGCCCGGGACCTCGGGGAAGACGTAGAACGCGCCCCGGGCCGGAAAGCACGACAGGCCCATCTCCGCGAACCGGGCGAGCACGAACCGCCGGCGCCGGTCGTACTGGCCGACCATCTCCGCGACGTCGTCGTCGCACGAGTCGAGCGCCTCGATGGCGGCGTACTGGGCCGTCGTCGGCGCCGAGAGCATGGCGTACTGGTGCACGCGGTTGATGGCCTCGATGGCCCCGGGCGGCGCGAGCGCGTAGCCGAGCCGGAGGCCCGTCATCGCGTAGGCCTTCGAGAAGCCGTTGAACACCACCGTCCGCTCGCGCATCCCGGGGAGCGTCGCGATGGAGGCGTGCTCGCCGTCGTAGGTCAGCGCCGCGTAGACCTCGTCTGCGAGCACGGCGAGGTCGTGCTCGACGGCGAACTCGGCGACCGGCTCGAGCGCCTCGCGGGGCATCACGGCGCCCGTCGGGTTGTTCGGGTAGCACAGCACGAGGGCGTCGGCGTCGGCCGCGCCGGCCGACTCGAGCGCCTCGCGGGTGAGCCGGAAGTCCGTCGCCGCGGCCGTGGGGACCGGAAGCGGCTCGCCGCCGGCGAACAGCACCGACGGCACGTACGAGACGTACGAGGGCTGGGCGACGGCGACGACGTCGCCGGGGTCGACGAGGGCCCGCATCGCCGCGTCGACCCCCTCGCTGACGCCCGTGGTCACCAGGACCTCCTCGGCCGGGTCGTACTCGAGGCCGTACCGCCGGACGTGCGCGGCGATGGCCTCCCGGAGCTCGAGCATGCCGCGGTTGGCGGTGTAGGAGGTCCGCCCGCGCTCCAGCGAGTCGATGGCGGCCTGCCGGGCGGCCCACGGCGCCGAGAAGTCGGGCTCGCCGACGCCCAGCGAGATGATGTCGTCGTGCTCCGCCGCCAGCTCGAAGAACCGGCGGATGCCCGAGGGCGGGACCGCCGCCACCCGCTCGGCCGCCGAGAGCCGGCCGCCCTCCTCGACCGCCGTCATGGGGAGACGGCCAGCCGGTCGTCGCCGTCGTCCGTCTCGAACTCGATGCCCCGCTCCTTGTACGTCTCCATGACGAAGTGGGTCACCGTCTGCGTGATCTCGGGCACCGGCGCGATCTCCTCGGCGACGAAGTCGGCGAGCGCGTGCATCGACTCGCCCTCGAGGTCCGCGACGAAGTCGTACTCGCCGCTGACCAGGCGCAGCGACGCGACGGCCGGGAACTTCGCGATGCGGCGGGCGATGTCCCGGTAGCTGGTGTCGCGGTCGAGTTCGACGTTGAGCTCGACCTGCGCCCGGACGTGGCCGTCGTCGAGCGCGCTCCAGTCGACGACCGCCTGGTAGCCGCGGACGACCCCCTCGTCCTCCAGCCCCTCGATGGCGGCCTCGACCGCGGCCGCCTCGAGCCCCGTCTGTCGCGCGATGTCGTCGGCGCTGTACCGGGCGTTCTCGCGGAGCAGGTCGAGTACGGCGCGTCGCTCGTCCATGCCCAGGTTCCGACGCCCGTTCGGCTTAAGCGTTGAGAACCGCGGCCGGCGGCGGAGTGGCGGCCGAGCGGCTCACCGCCGTCGGACTCGCTGCGCTCGTCCGACGAGGCTCGCGGCGCTACGCGCCGCTCACTGGCATCGGTCCGGAGCGACGACGCAGTTCGCGAACCTTCGGTTCGCTCACCACCGTCGGACTCGCTGCGCCCGTCCGACGAGGTTCGCCTCGCTTCGCTCGGCTCACCGCCGCAGCAGGTTCGAGAGCCGGTCGGCGAGGCCGCCGTCGCCAAGCCGGAGGTAGTAGGCGCTGCCGCCGTCCTCGTAGTAGTTGTCGATGCGGCGGACCCGCTCGAACCCCATCGCCTCGTAGAACCCGAGCGCCTCGGCGTTGGTCGTCCGGGCGTGACACGAGACGCGCTTGTGCTCCTCGACGACGGTGGCGACCAGGCGCTCGCCGAACCCCTCGCCGCGGTAATCGGTCGCGACGGCGAGAAAGAGGATGTAGCCGTCGCGCCGGACCGAGGCGAAGCCGATGAGCTCGTCGGCGTCCGGATTGCGGTAGAGGTACGTCGTCGCCCGGCGGTAGGCCCGCTTGAAGAATGGCCGCTGCTGCCTGAGCACGCCCTCGGCCGCCCGAATCCGCTCCTTGAGGGCCCACGCGGCCTCGAGGTGGGCGTCGTCCCCGGGGCCGACGATGACCGCCTCGACGTTGACGCTCACCATCGGTCGGTACTCTCCCACCAACTATAATTCCACCGTCGGTACAGGGCGGACATGGACGACGCCGACGCGGGCGATTCCGCCGGCCGGCGCTTCGCGCTCCGCGAGCACACGGCGGACGTCGCGGTCGAGGCGACGGCGCCGACGCTCGGCGGCGTGTTCGCGGCGGTGGCCGACGGGCTCGCGGCGGCACACATCGAGGACGCCCCGGAGACGGGCGAGCGGTTCGGGGTCGAGCTCGAAGCCGAGTCGCGCGAGGCGCTGCTGTTCGACTACCTCGACGCGCTCATCTACGAGCGCGACGTCCGCGGCGTCCTCCCGGCGGCCAACGAGGCCGCCGTGACGCGGGCGGACGGCGCTTGGCGGCTGACCGGCTCGGCCCGCGGCGTGCCGGTCGACGCCCTCGGCGCCCGCGAGGTCAAGGCCGTCACCTACTCCGAGATGGCGCTGGAGCGAGCAGGCGACGGCTGGCGGGCGTACGTCGTCTTCGACGTGTAGCCGGGACCGCGGCCCGCCGTCCCGTCGCGGCCGCGGACCACCCGGGCGCCTTTTACCCGGGTGGTCGTAGGCGCGACCATGCGACGGAGCGTCGCCGTCGCCGGCGGGGGGCTCGCCGCCACGGGGGTCGCCGGCGCCCACGTGCGGTACGTCACCGAGTCCGGCGAGGAGGGCGACGCGCTGGCGTTCCTGACCGCGGCGCTCTCGGAGCCGGCGACGGTCGCGGTGCTCGGCGCCGGCGCGCTCGCCGCGGCCGCCGCGACGGCGGGCTACTACCGGTACCGGCCGCTCGCGGCCGACTTCGACGCCGCGGGACTGGCCCTCCGGAGCTACCGCGACCTCGTCCCGTGGATGCTCCGGCTCGCCATCGGGCTGCCGCTGGTGGGCGCGGGCTACAACGGCTACCTGTTCGTCCCGACGGTCGTCCCCGAGGGCGGCGCGCTCGCCGTGCGGCTGTTCGGCATCGGCGTCGGCTTCCTGCTCCTGTTCGGGCTGCTGACCCGGCTGGTCGCCGCGGTCGGGCTGGCCGGCTACCTCGTCGGGCTGGCGGGCCACCCCGACCTCTGGCTCGCGTTCGAGTACCTGCCGGCGTTCGTCGGTATCGTCCTGGCTGGCGGGGGGCGCCCCAGCGCCGACCACGTCATCCTCCGGCTGGCCGACGACGACCGGACGCGCTACTCGACCGTCGACCCGTTCCATCGGCGGCTCGTCGAGCCGTTCCGGACGCGGGTCGAGCGGTACGAGCCGCTGTTGCCGACGGTCGTCCGCGTCGGGCTCGGGCTGACCTTCGTCTTCCTCGGGCTGGTCGAGAAGCTGCTGGCGCCCGCCCGGGCCCTGGCCGTCGTGGAGCAGTACGACCTGACGGCGGTGGTGCCGGTGTCGCCGGAGCTGTGGGTCCTCGGCGCCGGCGTCGCGGAGGTGGCGGTGGGGCTCGCCCTCGTCGCCGGCGTCCTCACCCGGGGCGTCGCCGGGGTCGCCTTCCTCCTGCTCGTGACCACCCTCTTCGGCCTGCCCGACGACCCCGTGCTCGCCCACGTCTCGCTGTTCGGACTGACGTCCGTACTACTGGTGACGGGCGCCGGCCCGTACGCCCTCGACGGCTGGCTCGCCCGGCGACTGTCGGGGCGGGACTCGACCGCCGGGCACCCCGCCAGGTGACGGGCGGCCCGGCGACTCGGACCGACGGCGGCGGCCCCACCGGGCGAAACCCTTTCGCCGGGCGGACCCAAGGTCGCGACATGAGCGACACCTTCGAGGCCGGCGACGTGACGCTGGAGCAGGTCCGGGAGTACGTCTGGGAGCTCCCGCGGACCGGCGAGATGCGCGCGCCCGCCCGGGTGCTCGCCAGCCGGCCGCTGCTCGAGGAGATCGCCGGCGACAACACGCTCCGGCAGCTGCGGAACACCGCGCACCTGCCCGGCGTGGTGGGGCACGCGATGTGCATGCCGGACGGCCACCAGGGCTACGGCTTCCCCGTCGGCGGCGTGGTGGCCACCGACGCCGAGGAGGGCGTCATCTCGCCAGGCGGCGTGGGCTACGACATCAATTGCATCACGGGTAATTCGGAGGTACTGCTCGAATTCGGCCGACGTGTCGAGATTCGCGATCTCGCCGATCGCTTCGAGGACGAACGCGCGGTCGTCGCTGGCCCCGACGGTGCCGTCGAGTCGGACATCCGACTCTTCACGCAGTCCGACGAGCGGACCGTCTACGATGTCGAGACAGAGACCGGCGAGGAGATCCAGGCGACCCCGGACCATCCCTTCGCGACGCCGGACGGGATGGTCCCGCTTCGGGAGCTCGAGGTCGGGTCGGCGGTCTACGTCCACCCGTTCGAGGGAATCGTGGACGAGGTGCCGGCAGCGTTCGTCGTCCTCGATGAGGAGGACTTCGCCGACGAGGACCCCCAACTCGTGCGCGAGCTCCGGGAGCGTGACCTCCTCCCGCTCGAATCGACCGACGAGGCCCTCGCTCGGCTACTGAAGCTCGTCGGGTGCCACACGGGCGATGGGTCGTTCGGCGGCGCGCAGACCTGGTTCTACGGCGCCCCGGTGGATCTCGAGGAGATTCGACACGATATCGAGGCGCTCGGGTTCACCCCGTCTCCGATATACGAGCGCGAACGGGAACACGAAATCGATGGGCGGTCGTTCGAACGGACGGAGTACAGCGTCCGCGCTTCGTCCAACGCGTTCAAACAGCTGCTTGTGCGACTCGGTGCGCCCGAGAGCAAGAAGGTAGCGTCCGACTTCGCAGTTCCCGAACATCTCGACCGGTTGGCCGATTGGCAGCGAGCACTGTACCTTTCGGCCTTCTTCGGCGCAGAGATGAGCGCGCCCGACGCGGTGACGGCGAAGAACTTCTACTGCCCGTCCGTGTCCCACAACCGCCTCGTCGAAGAACGCGACGCCGGCGAAGAGTTCATGCGAGACCTCATGCGCAACCTGAACGACCTCGGCGTCCGAACGAACGCGCTGGAGGAGGTCGAACGGACCCAGACGACGTCGGGAGATACCGTACGGTTCCGATTCGGCATCAAGAACGACTCGGCGAACCTCGTCAGGTTCTTCACGCGCATCGGGTATCGCTACAGCAAGCACAAGCGGAAGCAGGCGGCGCTCGTCGCCCAGTACCTCCGGCGGAAGGAGCGGACCATCGAACGTCGGATGCGCATCGCCGAGGAGGCCCGAGCCCTTGCCGATGGCGGGGCCGCACCGCGAGACATAAAGCGCCGGCTCGACGCGAACGAACGGTTCATCGAACGGAGCCTGTGGAGTGGTCGCGAGGGCCGGCCCCGGCCACCGGCTGACTTCCCCGACTTCGACGAGTTCAGCGAGCGAACCGAGGTCCGGGGCGACCTGACTGTCGAGACCACGATCGAGTCGATCACGGAACTCGGCGAGAAGACTGCCTACGACATCGGCGTCGAACATGACGCGCACAACTTCGTCGCGAACGGGTTCGTCGTCTCGAACTGCGGCGTCCGCATGGTCCGGACCGACCTGGAGTACGACGACCTCCGGGGCCACGAGGAGGAGCTGGTCGACGCGCTATTCGACCGCGTGCCCTCCGGGCTGGGCAAGGGCGGCGTCGTCGAGACCGACCGCGACACCGTCGAGGCGGTGCTCGCCCGGGGGATGGACTGGGCGCGCGAGGCCGGCTACGCCACCGACGACGACCTCGAGCACTGCGAGGACGAGGGGCGCCGGCCCGAGGCCGACCCGGACGCCGTCTCCGAGAAGGCCAAGGACCGCGGCCGGCTCCAGCTGGGCAGCCTCGGCAGCGGGAACCACTTCCTCGAGGTCCAGCGCGTCACGGACGTCTACCGCGAGGACGTCGCCGAGGCCTTCGGCCTTCGCGAGGACCAGGTCGTCGTGCTCGTCCACACGGGCTCGCGCGGGCTCGGCCACCAGACCTGCACGGACTACCTCCGGAAGATCGAGCAGACCCACGCGGGGCTGCTCGCCCGACTGCCCGACAAGGAGCTGGCGGCGGCGCCGGCGGGCAGCCAGCTCGCCGGGGCGTACTACGGCGCGATGGGCGCGTGCATCAACTTCGCCTGGACCAACCGCCAGCTGGTGACCCACGCCGTCCGCGAGACGTTCGCCGACGTCTTCGGGACGTCCTGGGAGGACCTCGGCATGGAGCTGCTGTACGACGTCGCCCACAACATCGCGAAGAAGGAGGTCCACGAGGTCGAGGGCGACGAGCGCGAGCTGTTCGTCCACCGCAAGGGCGCCACGCGCGCGTTCCCGGCCAGTCGGCCGGAGGTCCCCCGGGCCTACCGCGACGTCGGCCAGCCCGTCATCATCCCTGGGAGCATGGGCGCGGGTTCGTACGTCCTCCGCGGCGGCGAGCGCTCGCTCGACCTCTCGTTCGGTTCGACGGCCCACGGCGCCGGCCGGCTGATGAGCCGCACGCAGGCCAAGCGTGAGTTCTGGGGCGAGGACGTCCGGGACGAGCTGCGCGAGCGCCAGCAGATCCACGTGAAGGCCCAGAGCGGCGCCAGCATCGCCGAGGAGGCGCCGGGCGTCTACAAGGACGTGGACGAGGTCGTCCGGGTCTCCGACGCCCTGGGCATCGGCGACCGGGTCGCGCGGACGTTCCCCGTCGTCAACGTCAAGGGGTAGCCGGACCGAGGCGAGACCGGTCGAGCCGACGCCAGCCGGGACGGCAGGGCCCGCCGACCCACCGACGACCGGCAAACTATTCCACCGGGAGGGCGTGGACGGCGACGATGATCGACGAGACCGTCGAGGAGATCCGCGAGATGCGGACCCACAGCTCCTCGGTCGTGGCGGTCAAGGCCGCCCGGGCGCTCGGCGACCTGTGCGACCGGGAGTTCGCTACGGTCGGCGAGTTCGAGCGGTCGCTTTCGCGCAACAGCGACGCGCTCCGGCGCGCGGCGCCCTCGCACGCCTCCCTGTGGACGACGCAGCGGGCCATCGTCGACGCCCTCGGCGAGCCCGAGACCGTCGAGGAGGCCAAGCGCCGCACCCGCGAGACCATCGACGCCGTCGTCGAGCGCGTGGAATCGGCGAAGGTGGCCGCGGCGGCGAACGCCGCCGCCGAACTCGCGGACGGCGAGACGCTGTTCACGCACGACTACTCGACGACGGTGCTCGCCGCCCTCGAGGCGGCCGTGGACGACGGCAAGTCGTTCGAGGTCCTCGCGTCCGAGGCCCGCCCGCGGTGTCTCGGCCGGAAGACCGTCCGCCGCCTGGCGACGCTCGACGGCGTCGAGCCGACCCTCGTCGTCGACGCCGCGGCCGGCTACTACCTGGCGGAGTGCGACCGGGTGCTCGTCGGGATGGACTGCATCGTCGACGACGTGCTCTACAACCGCGTGGGCACGTACCCGCTGGCCGCGACCGCCCGGGAGGCGGGCGTCCCGGCCTGGGTGGTCGGCTCCGCGGCCAAGCGCGTCGAGTCGGGCTTCGTCTTCGAGAACGAGTTCCGGTCGACCAGCGAGGTCATGCGCGAGCCCCCGGAGGGCTTCGAGGTACGGAACCCCGCCTACGACGCGACGCCCGTCCGGCTGCTCGAGGGCGTTATCACGGACGAGGGCGTCGAGCGGTTCTGAGGGGACGCGCGACGGGGGCCGAGGGGACGCGGGACGCCGGGACACAACGGTTTTGGCCCCGCCCGGTGAGGGTCGGGGCATGACAGCGGGGGTCGCGGCGCAGCTCGGCGTGCGCGAGGCGCTGGCCGGCCTCAGCTTCGACGACCCCATCGTGCAGCTGTCCGCGGCGTTCGTCGTTCTGGTCCTCGGCTACTACCTCTCGCGGCTCGTCGTCCACCTCGTCGGCCGGCGCGCGGCCCGTCGCTTCAAGCGACCATCCGTCACTCGGACCGTCCTCAGGAGCGTCCGGCTCGCGGTGGGCCTGCTCGCGGTGTTCTTCGCCCTGTGGATCCTCGGCCTGCGGCTGGGCGACATCGTCCTCTCGGTGACGGTGTTCTCGGCGGTGCTCGGCATCGTGCTCGCGCCCATCATCGGGAGCGTCATCTCGGGGCTGTTCGTGCTCGCCGACCAGCCCTACGAGATAGGTGACCTCGTCGAGCTGACCGACGTGGACCAGCAGGGCTACGTCGAGGACATCACGCTGCGGTACACGAAGGTGTTCACCCTGGACAACACGTTCCTCGTCATCCCGAACTCCTCCATCCGCGAGCGCAACGTGATCAACTACTCGGCCGAGGACGAGCGCACCCGGCTGTCCCAGCCCCTGCTGGTGACCTACGAGTCGGACGTCGAGGCCGCCCGAAGCGTCATGGAGCGGGCGGCCCGGGAGACGCCGGCGGTGATCGAGGGCGGGCCCGACATCCGCATCGGCTCGGCGCGGTACCCCGCGTCGCCGACCTGCTACGTGCGCGACTACGCCGACCACGGCGTCGAGCTGCAGCTGCGCTACTGGGTGCGAACCCCCTACTACCTCCAGCGCGTCCGCTCGGCGGTCAACGAGCGCATCTGGGAGGGGCTCGAGGCGGTCGACGTGGCCATCGCCTACCCGCATTCGCACCTCGTCTTCGACGAGACGTCGGGCGAGCTCCCCGTCGACCTCCGCGACCGCCGCGGGGAGTGAACGCCGGCCCGCCGCGGCGGCCGGCCGTCAGTTGGCGGTGACGATCTGCGCGTTCAGCTCCTCGCGGAGGTACTCCTCGATGTCGGGGTCGCCCACGAGCTTGTTGACCATCGAGCGCCAGCGGCCCACCTGCTTCTCCCCGATGACGACGACGTCGGCGCCCTCGGCCGCGATCTCCTCGAGGATGGTCTCCTCGACGAGGAAGCCCTGCCGCACCACGTACCGGACGTTCGAGACCTGTCCGAACGCCCGCTCGACGTCCCGTTTCAGCTCGCTTCGGGTGACGTGGCGGCCCGACTGGTAGAGGTCCACGTGCAGCACCGTCAGGGCCGCCTCCCGCTCGCGGGCGACCTCGATGGCCAGCTCGAGCGTCCGCCGGGAGTGCTTGGTCAGGGGGTACCGCACCGGGACGACGACCCTGGTCATCGGCCGCCCCCCGGCGGCGCCCGGACGACGGCTCGGGGCCGGCCCCCGCCGCCGGCCCGCCCCCTCGAGGGGGCCGGTCGCGCCATCTTGGGGGTCGGCCGTCGTCCCGCGGTCATATCTCCCCCTGGGGTCGCCCGGCCAAATGGGTCCTTCGGTCGGGCGCGGTCGACCGGCGGCGGCCCCGCGTCCCGCCGGGGCGCCGACCGCCCGTGGAGCTCGGGGCGCGGCTCGCCTCCTCGAGGATGGATACGGCTAACCGTCCGCGCGCCGTCGGCCGTCCATGGAGGAACACTCGGTCGAGGCGGGGCCGACCGTCTACGTCGACGACGGGGTCGACGTGGTGGGCTCGAAGGGGCCGTTCCACCCGGTCTACGCCGACGCGGCGGCGACCAGGCCCTGGGGCTACTTCTGTACCGCCTGCGGGACGTTCGACAACGCGATGGACACGATGGGCCGCATCGTCTGCAACGAGTGCAACAACACGCGACGGCCCGAGGAGTGGGACGCCGCCCACGAGTGACCGCGTCGGCCAACCGCGGCACCGCGCACGACACGACGCCGGCCGCCGAGGGCCGCCTCGACGGACCCGGCGCCGACGGCCGCCCCGCCTTTTTTCGTCCCCGCCGGCCTCTGCCCGCCCATGCTCCTTGCGACCTCGATCGCGACCGTGCTCGAACAGGCCGTCGAAGCCCTCGTCGGCGACGTCGTCGCGGCGCTGCCCGCCATCATCGGCGGCGTGCTGTTCTTCGTCGTGGCCGTCTCCCTCGCCACCGTCGCCATGCGGCTGTTCCGGGCCGCCCTCCGCCGGGCGCTGCCGGGCGCCGAGCCGGCGTACCGGCAGTTCATCGCGCGTATCGTCGGCATCTTCCTGTGGTTCGGCGTGCTGCTCGCCTTCCTCTCCGTCGTCGGGCTCGAAATCGTCGCGGCGTCGCTGGGCACCGCCAGCGGCTTCCTGGCGCTCGGGGTCTCCTACGCCCTCTCCGGGATGCTGGCCGACGCGGTGTCGGGGGTCTACCTGCTGCGCGACCCCGACTTCAACCCCGGCGACGAGGTCAGCGTCGGCGACATGACGGGCATCGTCTCGGCCGTCGAGCTCCGGAAGACGCGCTTTGCGGTCGGCGACGACACCGTCGTCCGTGCCAACGCCGACATCGAGAAGCGCTGGACGAAGGTGGGCACGCCGGCGGAGTGACAGGCTTAACCCCGCTCGACGCGAACGGAGGACGATGATCGCCGGCCACGCGCCCATCGCGTTCGCCATCGCCGCGGGCGGGGCGGCGTGGCTGGGCGTGGAACGACGTCGTGCGCTGCTGTTCGGGCTCGCAGCCGGGGCGTTCGCGGTCGTCCCCGACGTGGACATGCTCTACGCGCTGTTCGGGGTGCTCCAGGCGGACCCGACCGGCGTCTGGACCGCCACGGCGGCGTTCTGGGACTCCTCGCGGGCCGTCCACCGCGCGATGACCCACTCGCTGGTGCTGGCGGTCCCGGCCGCGTTCGGCTTCGCGCTGGCGGCCGGTGGACGCCGGGCGCAGGTCGCCGCCAGCGTCCCGCTGGTCGGCCTCGTCGCCCTCGGCTGGTTCGTCGAGGGGACGCTCGCCGCCGCGATGCTCGCGCTGTTCGCCGGCGCCGGGGTGGCGGTCGGACGGGCCGCGGCCGGGACGGGGCTCGAGCCCCGGGCCGTGCTGCTGGCGGCGCTGGTCGGCCTCGGGACCCACCCGTTCGGCGACTTCTTCACCGGCTCGCCGCCGCCGCTGGCGTACCCGCTGTCCCCGGAGGCGTTCGGCGGCCGCGTGACGCTGGCCGCCGACCCGACGCTGAACCTGCTGGCGGTGTTCGGGCTCGAGCTCGCGGCCGTCTGGCTCGGCGTCGTCGTCGCGGCGCGGCTCCTGGGCTGGTCGGTCCGCGACGCCGTCGACCGGCGGGTGACCGCCGGCGCGGCGTACGGCGCGGCGGTGTTCGTCCTCCCGCCGCCGACGATGGAGGCCTCCTACCACTTCGTGTTCAGCGTGCTCGCGGTCGGCACCGTCGGCGCCGGGCCGCTCGTCGGGTCGGTCGCCCGCGAGCGGCTGGCCCGGGCCGCCGTCTCCGGCATCGCGGCCGTGACGCTCGCGGTGGCCGCCTACGCCCTCATCTACGCGGTCGCGTAGCCGGCCGGCATCCGCCGTCGCCGCGATGGCACGGCGGTTATGTACCGGGAGCCCCCACGAGGGGGCATGTCGACGCGGGAGCGGCTGGGCGCAGTCGTGCGGAACCGCCGCGCCAACGCGACCGTCGCCTGGCTGCTGGTGGGGTTCGTCGGCTTCGTCGTCGTCGCGAGCCTCGCCACGGGCGACCTGCTCTGGGCGGGGTTCGCGGCGGTCGTCGCGGCCCTCGCGCTGGTGCCGTCGGTCGCCCACCGCGACCCGCTGGTGATGCTCCCCTGGGAGGTGCTCGTGCTCGCCGCGCTGCCGCTCATCGGGCGGACGTTCGCGACGGTGCCGCTGACCAGCCAGTTCGCGACCTACCTCGCGGTGGCGGCGCTGGCGCTCATCATCGCGGTCGAGCTGCACCTGTTCACGCCGGTGCTCATGACGCCCACGTTCGCCGTGCTGTTCGTCGTCATCGCGACCATGGCCACCTCGGGCCTGTGGGCCGTCGCGCGCTGGGCGCTCGACGTGACGCTGGGCACGGGGTTCCTGCTCGACCCGGCGCTGACCGAGGCCGAGATCGAGACCCGCCTGATGTGGGAGTTCGTCTACTCGACGGCGGCCGGCGTCGCCGCCGGGCTCGTCTTCGAGGGCTACTTCCGCCGGCGGGCCCGGCTCGAGGGCCGACTGCCCGAGGAGGTCGAGGTGACGGGACCGTGAGGTGGCGCGACCGCCTGGGCGTGACGGCCCGCCGGCAGCGGCAGGTAACCCGGCTGCTCGAGTTCGGCCTCGTCGGGCTGCTGTTCATCGGCCTGGAGCGCGGGAACACCGGCATCATCGTCAACGCGGGCGTGGCCCTGCTCGTGGTCCAGCTGCCGCCGCTGCTCGAGCGGGACTACCAGATTCCGATGGACGCCGGGCTGACGCTGTGGATAACGACCGCCGTCTTCCTGCACGCGCTCGGGACCGTCGGGCTGCCCGGGTCGCAGCTGTCGTTCTACCGGTCGGTCTGGTGGTGGGACCACCTGACGCACGCGCTGTCGTCCTCCGTCGTCGCGGCGGCGGGCTACTCGGCGGCGCGGGCGTTCGACGCCCACTCCGACCACGTCCACCTGCCCCCGCGGTTCATGTTCGCGTTCATCCTGCTGTTCGTCGTCGCGTTCGGCGTCCTCTGGGAGGTCGTCGAGTTCGGCCTGGGCGGCCTCGCCCTGCTGGTCGGCGCCGGAAGCGTGCTCACCCAGTACGGGCTCTACGACACGATGCTCGACCTCGTCTTCGACGTGCTCGGCGGCGTCGTGGTCGCCGTCTGGGGGACGGCCTACCTCACGGACGTGGTCGGGGCGCTGCAGCAGCGGCTGCAGCACCGCGCCGACGGCGGCCGGTGACGGCGCGACTCGTTTCCGGGTCGTGGCCACGGCCGCCCGTTCGCCGCTTTCGGCCGGCGAGCGGACGCCTCACGTCCGGAACGACTCGCCGCAGCCGCACTCGCTGACCACGTTCGGGTTCTCGACGTTGAAGCCCGCGCCCTGCAGCCCCGACTCGTAGTCGAGCACCGACCCCCCGATGTACCGCATGCTCGACGGGTCGACGAAGACGCGGAGGCCGTGGTGCTGGTAGACGGTGTCGTCCGGCTCGGGCTCGTCGTCGAAGCGCATGCCATAGGAGAGGCCCGCGCAGCCCCCCTGCTGGACGAACAGCCGGAGGCCGGCCTCCTCGAGGTCCAGCCCCTCGCCCGCCAGCAGGTCGAGGGCCTCCTCGGCGGCGACCGGCGTGACCTCGATCTCGGCCGTCTGTCCCTCCGACGCCGCGCTCATGCCATCCGGTTGGACGCCGGGCGTGTTAACCCTGACGGCACGGCGACGGCTCACCGCTCGAACCGGCGCTCGACGCTGCGGGCGTGGGCCTCGAGGCCCTCGGCGCGCGCGAGCGTCGTGACGGTCTCCCGGAGGTCGGCGAGCGCGTCGGCGTCGAGCCGCTGGACGGTCGTCGAGCGCAGGAAGGTGTCGACGGCCAGCCCGCCGACCAGTCGCGCGCCCCCGCCCGTCGGGAGCACGTGGTTCGGCCCGCTGGCGTAGTCGCCCGCGGCGACGGGCGTCGACGGGCCCAGGAAGGCGCTGCCGGCGCTCGGGACGGCGTCGAGCAGCGCTTCGTCGTCGGCCGCCAGCACGACGAGGTGCTCGGGCGCGTAGGCCTCGGCGAACGCGGCGGCGTCGGTCATCGAATCGGCGACGAGGAGGCCACTGGCCTCGCCGTCGAGCGCCTCGCGGACGATGTCCTCGCGCGGCTGGCCGGCCGCCTGCTCGTCCGCCGACCCGGCGACCGCGCCGGCCAGCGCCGGGTCGTCGGTGACGGCGACGACCGACGCGTCCGGGTCGTGCTCGGCCTGCGCGACCAGCTCGGCGGCGACGAGGTCGGGGTCGGCCCCGCCGTCGGCGAGCACGAGCACCTCGCTCGGGCCGGCCAGGAAGTCGATGGCGACGTCGCCGCGGACCTGCGCCTTCGCGGCCGTCACCCAGCGGTTGCCCGGCCCGACGACCTTCGCGACGGGGTCGACCGTCTCGGTGCCGTAGGCCAGCGCCGCGACGGCCTGCGCGCCGCCCACGGCGTAGACGCGGTCCGCGCCGGCGACCTCGAGGGCCGCGGCCGTGGCCGGGTGCAGCCGCTCGGCGGGCGGCGTGGCGACCGCGACGCGCTCGACGCCGGCGACCCGGGCGGGGATGACGCCCATCAGCGCGGTTGAAGGGTACGCCGCGGTGCCGCCCGGCACGTAGACCCCGGCGCTTTCGACCGGGCGGAACCGCCGGCCGAGCTCCCGGCCGTCGAACCGCTCCCGCCAGTCGACCGGCACCTGGCGCTCGTGGAACGCCCGCACGTTCCGCGCGGCGTGCTCGATGGCCTCGCGGAGGTCGGGGTCGGCCTCGGCCGCGGCGTCGGCCACCCGGTCGGTGACCTCGACCGCCTCGAGGTCGACGCCGTCGAACTCGGCGGCGTACTCGGCGAGCGCCGCGTCGCCCGCCTCGCGGACCCGCTCGACGATGGCCGCGACGTCCTCGCGGACGGCCTCGAGCCCGCCGCCGCGCTCGAGCAGCCCGGCCCGCTCGTCGGCCGACAGCGCCCCGAGGCGTCGTGGCTCCATGCCGGCCGTTCGGGCGGGGGTCGAAAAACGGTTGCTCTCCGCGGTCGGGGGCCCGCGTCGGGGGCGGTACGGACGACCGCGGTCGCGAACCGCGCGGGGGCACCAGGCTGCGGCCCGGCCGGCCGTCCGGACGAACCGCGACCCCACGCGGAGCGGACACGGCCTTGCTCTCACCGGGCCCCGAACGGGCCGGGCGACGGGGCCACCGCGGAAACGGCGATACGCGGGCGCTCGGCGAATCCCGCTGCAGCTCGAGCCTGCACTATCCAGCGTCGTCGCTAAGAAAATCGCCGGAGTATCCCAGCAGGCAATGTCCGGGACTGACGAGAGCCGAATCACGACCGACCGCGAGCGGGTCAGGGATTGGGGCCGCGAACACGACGCCGTTCCGGTGCGGGCCGGCGGCGCCGGGGACGAACCCGGCCGCCTGCGAATCGTCTCCGGGTCGGACCGTGGCGGGTCCGACGAGGAGCTCTCCTGGGAGGAGTTCTTCGACGAGCTCGACCGGTCCGACGCCGTGGTCGTCTACCACGGCGACCGGGAGGGACGCAAGCCGTTCGAGGTCGTCGACCGTACCGAGGCGGTCGGGCGGGCCTCGCTCGATCCGGAGGAGCTGGAACGGGCCCTCCTCGAAGGCGAGACCGTCACGAGCGAGGTGACCGAGACGGTCGTCGTCGAGGAGACGGTCGTCGAGGAGGCGACCGTCGAGAGCGAGGTGGTCGACCGGGAGGTGGTCGAGGAGGAGATCGTCGACGCCGAACTGATCGCCCGCGAGGTCGCGGACTGTCGTCTGAGCGAGGTGGACACCGGCGGGGAGGCGCTGGTCGACGTCGCCCAGTTCGACGTGGGGCACCGGACGACCGACGGGTTCGAGATCGAGGTCGAGGTCGACGAGGGGTGGACCGTCACCAAGGAGCTGCTCGAGCGAGTGACGGTCGAAAGCCGGGTCGTGGAGTCCGGCGCGACGGAGGCCGACGCCGTCGTGGCCGACACGATCGACGTCGAGGGCGTCCAGCGGTCGGTCCTCGCGAGCGCCCTCGTCGACTCCGACGTGGCGCCGGGCGAGGTCACGGAGGGCCACGCCGTCGAGAGCGCGTTCGGCGAGGGAGAGACCATCCGCACTCAGCTGCTAGAACGCAAGACGGTCGAGGAGGACGTGAGCCTCCGCAAGCGGCTCACCGGCGAGGTCGCCGAGGGCGAGACGCTCGCCTCCGAGTCCATCCGGCGGGAGGCCCTCGAGAGCACGCTCGTAGACGAGGACATCGATACCGAAGCAACCGAAGTCATGACGGGCGGGGCGGAGGCGTCCGACGCCGGGGCGGCCGGGGGCGAGGCCGCCGAGGGGGTCAGGACGGTCCCGTCCGCCGACGACGAGGGCAAGACCGTCGTCGGCCCCGGCGGCGAGGAGATCGGCCTGGTGTTCGAGGTCGAAGCCGACACGATGTACGTCGACCCGCACCCCTCCCTCACGGACCGTGTCAAGGCGGCGCTCGATTGGGGCGAGATGGACGAGGAGGCCTATCCGATCGACCCCGACCAGATCGCCGGGATCGACGACGACCACGTCGAGCTCTCGATCGAGCGGTCGGGCGAGGAGGGAAGATAGCCCCGGTCGGTGGCACCCGATGCCGTGAGGGGGGACGACTCGATCCGGGAGGACGGCCGTTTCGCCGGGCGCTGACGCCGTCCGGTCTCGCTCGACGGCGGCCGGGTAGCGCCGTATCTGGCGGTTGAGCGGTAACTGAAGGATCGGTGTCGCCCGGGACACTAACTGCCGGCGTCATCGCGGGGCGGCGCGCCGCCTCGGCCGGACAACCCTCGTGCCGGGCGTCTGTCGCGTGCCGGGGTTCCGCGCGCGGTCATCGCGTCCTCGCGGACGGGCTCCGGCGGGGACTGCGGCACGCGGGTGAACCTAGGGCCGCGGCGGGGTTAAACGCTCGGTTCGGGCGGCCGGGAGCCGTCCACGAGCGCGTAGACCTCCTCCCTGGCCTCGCACATCCCGCAGACCGGTTCGGCGACGCCGCGCCGCTCGAGTTCGTCGAGGCCCGCCCGCGCCCGCTCGGGCGTGACGTACGCCTCCTCGGCGACCTCGGTCGGCGACAGCGGGCCGCAGTTCGCGAGCACCACGCGCGCGAGCTTCGCCGCCGAGGAGAGCTCGCGGCGGTCGGCGTCCGACATCCACCGCCGGTACCGCGCTCGCGGGGAAAACCCTTGCCGTACCGGCGAGTCGCCGGGGGCTTCGCCCGGCCGCAGGTGGCCTCGCGAGCGCCAGAAGCCGGACTTCCGGGTCCGGACTCCCGGGGGTTTCCCGGGCCGAGACTCCCGGGGACCGGGAGACGGCTGGGGCTCCCACACCGGGACCGGCCCGGCGTCACCGCCTCCGGGATACAGCTAAAGGCCCTGGGGCAGCACACGCCGTCATGAGCCATCCGGACGTCGTCGTCCTCCGGCGCGACATCCACGGGATGCCGCTTTCGGGCTACGTCGGGGCCATCCGCGAGCGCCTGCCCGACCGCGACGTGCGCCTGGCGCGAACGCCCGCCGAGGAGCGAGAGCTCGTCGCCCGGGCGCCGGTCGTCACCGGGCTCGACCTCCGGGACGAGCTGCTCGAGGCCGCCGAGCGGCTGCGACTGTTCCAGTGCCTGTACGCCGGGACCGACCACCTGCCCACGGCGGCGCTCGCCGAGCGGGGGGTGGCGGTGACCACCGCGTCCGGCGTCCACGGCCCGCCCGCGGCCGAGTGGGTGCTCGGCATGCTGCTGTCGTTCGCCCGGCGGCTGCACGAGGGCGCGCGACGGCGGGACCGACGCGAGTGGCGGCACTACCGGGCCTTCGAGCTGGCGGGGTCGACGGTCACGGTCGTCGGACTGGGGCACATCGGCACCGCCGTCGTCGAGCGGCTGGCCGGCTTCGGCGTGGAGACCATCGGCGTGCGCCACTCGCCAGCGAAGGGCGGGCCGACCGACGAGGTCGTCGGCTACGAGCCGGAGGCGGTCCACGGGGCGCTCGCCCGGACGGACTACCTCGTGCTGGCCTGCCCCCTGTCGGACGTCACCGAGGGGCTCGTCGACGCCGCGGCGCTCGAGACGCTCCCGCCGAACGCCGTCGTCGTGAACGTCGCACGCGGGCCCGTCGTCGACACCGAGGCGCTGCTCTCCGAGCTCCGGCTCGAGGGCATCCGGGGCGCGGCCCTCGACGTCACCGACCCCGAGCCGCTGCCGGAGGACCACGCGCTCTGGACGCTGGACAACGTCCGCATCACGCCGCACAGCGCGGGGCACACGCCGCGGTACTACGAGCGTGTCGCGGACATCCTCGCGCGGAACCTCGCGAGGGTCGACGAGACGGGGGCGTACGAGGACCTCGAGAACCAGGTGGTGCCGTAGCCGGGGCGGGTCGGCCCGGGTGTCGCCGCGAGCGCTCCGGGAGGTATTTTTATGCGAGGCGGCCGTCTCACGCAGCACGAGGGACACTTATGCCAGAGGTCACGCTCCGACGCACCCAGCTGGCCACCCCGGCCAGCGACCGGAAGATGATGGGCTCGGCCGCCGACAGCGACGCCGACGAGGTCTTCCTGGACCTCGAGGACTCGGTCGCGCCCGACGAGAAGGCGGCCGCCCGCGAGCCGCTCGTCGAGGCCGCCACCGAGGAGGACTGGGGCGACATCATCCTCTCGTACCGCATCAACGGCATCGACACGCGGTGGTGGTACGACGACGTCATCGAGGTGGTGAGCGCGGCCGGCGAGCACATCGACGACATCATCGTCCCGAAGGTCGCCAACCCGAGCGAGATCCACACGGTCGAGAACCTGCTCGAGCAGGTCGAGGTCAACGCCGGGCTCGAGGTCGGGGCCATCGGCCTCGAACCGCAGATCGAGGACGGCGAGGGGATGCAGAACGTCCACGCCATCGCCCACGCCTCGGACCGCCTCGACTCCGTCATCTTCGGGCCGGGCGACTACTCCGCGGCGATGGGCACCCCCGGGCTCGACATCGGCCAGTTCCCGGAGTACCCGGGCCACTACTGGCACCACGCGCTCTCGGAGTGCAACTCCGCGGCGAAGAGCGCCGGGCTGCCGTGCATCGACGGCCCCTACGCCGACATCGATGACGAGGAGGGCTTCCGCACGTCGTGCCGGAACGCCAACATGCTCGGCTGCGACGGCAAGTGGGCCATCCACCCCGCCCAGATCGAGATCGCCAACGAGGTCTTCGCGCCCTCGCCCGACGTCGCCGAGCGCGCCCAGCGCATCGTCGAGGCGTACGCCGAGGCCATGGAGGCGGGTCGCGGAGCGGTGAAGGTCGACGGCCAGATGGTCGACGAGGCCACCAACAAGATGGCCCAGGACATCGTCCAGAAGGCCGAGGCCGCCGGTATCCTGTAGTCGCCCCCGTTCCGGCGCGGGGGCTGGCTCGCGCCGGGAGTCGTGCGCAGTAACGCCCCAACCTCGCCTCCGGCGGACGTCGGTCACGTGACCGGGCCGTCCGTCCGGTCGTACCGCTCGTACGCGCCCGACTCGAGCAGGCCGGCGAGCGCCTCGACGAACGCCCAGACGTCCGCGAAGCGCGTGGAAAGCGGCGACGGACAGACCCGGACGACGTCGGGAGGCCGGTGGTCGACGACGACGCCGCGGTCGCGCAGCGCGCGGCTCAGACGGCCCGCCGCCGGGTGCTCGAGCGCGACGTGGCCGCCGCGCCGCGTCGGCTCGCGGGGCGTGCCGACGGCCACGCCGTGGTCGGCCAGGCGCGCGTCGACCAGCGCGACGAGGTAGCCCGTCAGGGCGAGCGACTTCTCGCGGATGGCGGCCACGCCGGCGTCCTCGACGACGTCGAGCGCGCCCCACAGCGGCGCCGCGGCGAGCACCGGAACGGTCCCGAGCTGGAAGGCGCCGGCGCCCGCGGCGGGGGTGTACGTCGGCCGCATCTCGAACTGGGTGGCCTTCTCGTGGCCCCACCAGCCGGCGAGCGCGGGCTCGACGTCGTGGTGGCGCGGGGCGACGTACAGCCCGGCGACGGCGCCCGGCCCGGCGCCGAGGTACTTGTAGGAGCACCAGACCGCGAAGTCGACGCCCGCGTCGTCGAGCGCGTGGGGCATCGCCCCGACCGAGTGGGAGAGGTCGGCCCCCAGGAGAACGTCGTGCTCGCGGGCCGCCCGTCCGAGGCGGCCGAGGTCGAGGCGCTGGCCGCTGCGGTACTGCACGGACGGAAGCAGGGCGAGCCCGACGTCGGGCTCGGCCATCGCGTCGACGATGTCGCTCTCGTCGACGGTCCGGCCGTCCTGGCTCTCCACGGCGGCGATCGCGTCGGCCGGGTCGCGGCCCAGCGCCCGCAGCTGGGAGGCCACCGCGTACCGGTCGGTGGGGAACGCGAACTCGTCGACGAGGACCCGCTCGCCGTCGGCGGTCGGCAGGAACGTCGCGAGCAGCGCGTGGAGGTTGACCGTTGTCGAGTTCGCGGCGACCACGGCGTCGTGCCTGGCGCCCACGAGCGGCGCCAGCCGGTCGCCCAGCCGCTCGCCGTAGGTGAACCACGGCGGCTCGGCCGCCGTCCAGGCCTCGACGCCGAGCGTCCGCCACTGCTCGACGGCCCGGTCGAGCGCCGCCACCGCGTCGCGCGAGACGGGCCCGAGCGAGTTCGCGTCGAGGTACAGCTCGGCCTCCGGGAGGTCGAACCGGTCGCGATACGCCCCCAGCGGGTCGACAGCGTCTCGCTCGCGGGCGTATTCGCGGTCGGGCCGGGCGTCCGGGGCCATGGCTGGCGCCGACGGACGCGCCGAGCGGACAAGAATGACGGGGCGACTGACGACGGGGTCGACTACCGCACGTGGTCCAGGGGGACGGCGTGGCCGACGTCGATGGTGATCCAGTTCGTCGCGAGGTCGTCGTCGAACCGTGCGGGGAAGACGGTCACCTCGCTGGGCTCGTCGTCATCGTCGTAGAGGTACGCGAGCTCGAACTCGGGGAACGCGGCGAGACCGGCCTCGGCGGGCCGGTCGCGGCTGTCCGTGGCGCTCACCGGGCCGCCTCCGCACCGTCGCGGTCGGAAGCGGTGCATCGGTCGCGGGACGGGGAGGTGGCGTGCATTGGTCGGGCGACCCGGCCGGCCGTGGCCCGGGCCGTACAGGGGTGGGGAGGAGGGGGACCAAAAACGTTTGCAAGCAATTATCATGTGTGACACGTTCGGGCACGGGCAGTGCCGGAGCGGCCACTGACGGGGGTCGCATGACGGCCCCGTCGACGGCTTACACCGCCTGCACGAACTGGAAGTCGGCCGTCGCGGTGGTCGGCTCCTCGTCGCCCGGCTGGCTGCGCCCGCGGTACGAGTTGTCGACGACGAGCGCGTACTCTCCGGCGTCGATGACGGCGTTCACGCTGGCCGACGCGGTGTTCCACCGGGTCAGGTTCTGCACGAACCGGACCGACTGGTTGTCCCGGAAGGCCCCCAGGTCCTCGCGCGGCACCACGAGTACGTCCACGTTCGGCCCCTCCTGGACGGTCAGCCGGTAGGACAGCACGCCCCGCTGGTCGAACGAGATGCCGAAGCCGTTGTAGGTCCCCCTGGCGATCTCGAGGGAGAGCTCCCTGCCGGCGACCCGACGCGAGCGCCGGTCGTCGCCCGGGTACTCGTCGTCGGGGTCGGGCACGCCGTCGCCGTCGCGGTCCGCCGGCGTCGCCGTGGGAGTCGGCGACGGCGAGGGCGTCGGCGTGCCGCCTCCGCCGAGGCCCGCGCAGCCAGCGAACACCGCGGCGAGGCCGGTGGCGGTCGTCCGGAGGGTCCGGCGGCGGGTCGAATCCATGCGGCGGCGTCGCCCGCCCCCGACATAAAGGGCGGGGACCCGGCCGGGCCGCGTCACCGCTCGCGCCCCCGCTCGCCGCGCGGCGACCTCGCAACACGTAAACCCCGCCTCCCCCAACCGCCGGCGTGGCGCGGCCCCTTCGGTTTCGACGGTCGAACGAACGCTGGACCGACGGGCGGGTCCGGTCGGAGCTGCTCCAGTCGCTGCAGTCGAACATCGGCGCGAGGATGACCGGGCCGTGGTACAAGCCGCCCGAGGGGTACGAGGCCGTCCGCTTCGAGATGGACAACGGCGACGTCGCGCTGTTCACCTGGGACGACGGACGGGCGTTCTGGATGGGGAACACCGAGACTCCGAGCGCCCTCTGGCGCTGCGAGAAGTACGCGTTCGACGCGGTGCCGGCCGAGGTCGCCGAGTGGGCGGAGCGGGAGCTGCTGGCGCAGCTGCACGAGGAGGCGCCGTGGCTCGCGGACTACCCGCACCTGTCGTGGTTCTTCCTGCCGGTGCTGCTCTCGAAGGACGGGCGGGAGACCACCAGGGCGTTCCTGCGGGAGCACGCCGCCGGGTTCCCGGACGCCGACGCCGACCAGGCGCTGCAGTTCTACGAGACGTTCCTCGCGACGGGGGCGCTCGACGACTACCGGTACACGATGGCCGCGAAGCTCGGGACCTCCCAGCAGCTCGACCACACCCGGATGGCCGCGACGATGGGCGAGTTCAACGTGGCGTGGCTGCTGACCGAGGCGGGCTACGACCTGACCCCCGAGATCGACGTCACGACCGGTCACGCCATCGACTACCGGGCGGACCGGGGCGGCTCGGGGACGCTCGTCGAGGTCACCCGGCCGCTGCCGCCGACCGAGCGCGCGGCCGGCACGCCGGTGGCGGCGGTTCGCGACACCGCCGCGACGAAGACGGACGGCCAGCTGTCGGCCCACGGCGGCGGCGTGACGCTGTTCGTCGACTGCTCGTCGTTCGCGGACGACGACTGGGCCGCCGTGCTCGCCGAGCGGCCGGACGTCCGTCACCGCCCGGCGGTGGTCTTCCGGGTCCGCCCGGACGGCCGGGTCGAGGGGTACGCGAAGGGCGCGGTCCCGCTCGACCTGCCGTTCCTGGCCGACGCGTAGCCCCCGGCGCTGCCGACGGCTCATCGGACGGCGGGTTCCGGGTCGACCGGCAGCGGAACGCCCGGCGTCCACCAGTGTTTTTAACCGACTTCGCCGCCGAGGGGCGGTCGTGGCCGCTCAAGACGTCGAACCGGACGGCGCGGACTTCCTGACGTTCCGCGAGCGGCGGAACCATGACACCCCGGACGTCGAGGCGTACGCCGACCTGGCCGACGACCTCCGGGCGGCGGTCGAGGGGGAGGTGCGGTTCGACGAGTACGCCCAGGTCCTCTACGCGAGCGACGGCAGCATCTACCAGGCGCGCCCCGCCGGGGTCGTCATCCCCAGGACCGTCGAGGACGTCCGGGCGGCCGTGCGGACCGCGACCGACCACGGCGTTCCAGTCCTCCCGCGGGGCGCCGGCTCGTCGCTGGCCGGCCAGGCCGTCGGACCGGGCTGCGTCGTCGTCGACTGCTCGAAGTACCTGAACGAGATCGTCGAGGTGGACCCCGAGGCCCGGCGGGCCACCGTCCAGCCCGGCGTCGTCCAGGACGACCTCGACGAGGCGCTGGCGCCCCACGGCCTGAAGTTCGCCCCCGACCCGGCCTCCTCGAACCGGGCCACCGTCGGCGGCGGCATCGGGAACAACTCGACCGGCGCCCACTCGGTGCGCTACGGCATCACCGACGCGTACACCGAGGAACTCCACGTCGTCCTCGCCGACGGCTCGCTGATACACACCCGGGAGGTCGTCCTCGACTCCGAGGAGTGGGACGCCATCGTCGGGAAGGACGACCGCGAGGCCGAGATCTACCGGACCGTCCGCGAGGTCGTCGAGTCGAACGCCGGGGAGATCGAGGCCCGCTACCCGACGCTCAAGCGCAACGTCTCGGGCTACAACCTCGACCGGGTCGTCTACGAGAACGACGCCGGCGAGCGCTGCATGAACCTCTCGAAGCTCGTCGTGGGCTCCGAGGGGACCCTGGGCGTCGTCGTCGAGGCGACGGTCTCGCTGGTCACGGTGCCCGAATCGACCGCGCTGGCCGTCTACTGCTACGACGACCTCGTCGACGCGCTCGCGGCGGTGCCCGTGGCGCTCGAGGCCCGGACCAGCGCCGTCGAGCTGATGGACGCCGAGGTGTTCCGGCTGGCCGCCGAGTCGGAGGGCTACGCCAAGTACGTCGACGTCATCCCCGGGGGGACCGAGGCGGCGCTGATGGTGGAGTTCGACTCCGAGCTGAACGACGACCTCGCGGCGGCCGTCGAGACCACCAACGAGACGCTGCTCGAGGACGGCCCGGCGTTCGAGGTCATCGAGGCCCTCGACGAGGCGGCCCAGTCCGACCTCTGGGCGCTGCGGAAGGCCGCCATCCCGCTGCTGATGAGCCTCGAGGGCGACCCGAAGCCGTACCCGTTCATCGAGGACGCGACGGTGCCGCCGGCGGAGCTCGCCGAGTACGTCACGAAGTTCATGGACGTCCTCGACGCCCACGACACGACCGCGGCGTACTTCGCCCACGCCGGGGCGGGGACGCTACACATCCGGCCCATCCTCAACCTCAAGGACGGGGCGGACATCGAGGCGATGCACGCCATCGCCGACGACGTCACGGACCTCGTCCTCGAGCACCACGGCGCCTTCTCGGGCGAGCACGGCGACGGGATGGCCCGGACCGAGTTCAACCCGAAGATGTACGGGCCCGCGCTCTGGCGGGCGTTCAAGGCGGTCAAGACCGCGTTCGACCCCGAGTGGGACCTGCACCCGGGCAACGTCGTCTACCGCGACGGGCCGGACGACGTCGGTCCGGACTCCGACCGCGGGGTGGGCGCCGACATGCGCGGGGACCTCCGGTACGGCGCGACCTACCAGTCGCTCGAGCCGCAGACGGCGCTCGACTTCGACGACGAGGGGGGCTTTTCGCACCTCGTCGAGCTGTGCAACGGCTGTGGCACCTGCCGGATGACCGGCACCGGGACGATGTGCCCCACCTACCGCGCCTCCCGCGACGAGATCGAGTCCACGCGGGGCCGCGCCAACATGCTCCGGGCCGCCATCAGCGGCGAGCTCCCCGAGGGCGAGATACACACCCGGGAGTTCCAGGAGGAGGTGCTCGACCTCTGCATCGGCTGCAAGGGCTGTAAGAACGACTGCCCGACCGGCGTGGACCTCGCGAAGCTGAAGGCCGAGGTCAAGCACCGGCACCACCGGGAGACCGGCGTCGGCCTCCGCGAGCGCCTGTTCGCGAACATCGACTCGGCCTCGGCGCTCGGCAGCGCGCTGGCGCCGCTTTCGAACTGGGCGCCCGCCGTCCCCGGCTCGCGGTGGCTGCTCGAGCGGACGGTCGGCATCGCGGCCGACCGCGAGCTGCCGGCGTTCACGCGACGGACGCTGGTCGACTGGTTCGAGGCCCGCGGCGGCGCCCGGGTCCCGCTCGAGGAGGCCGAGGACAAGGTGCTGCTCGTCCCGGACACCTACACGAACTACAGCTACCCGCGCCCCGGCAAGGCGGCGGTCCGAATCCTCGAGGCCGCCGGCGTCCATGTCGCCATCCCCGACGAGGTCGGTCCGGTCGGCCGCGCCGCCTACTCGAAGGGCTTCCTCGACGTCGCGGCCGACCGGGCCCGCCACAACGTCGACCTCCTGGCGCCGCTCGTCGAGGACGGCTGGTCCGTGGTGTCCGTCGAGCCGTCCGACGCGGTGATGTTCCAGGACGAGTACGCGGACCTCCTCGACGGCGAGGACGTGCTCGCGGTGGGCGCCAACGCCTACGGCGTCCTCGAGTTCGTCGACACGTTCGGCTACGCCGGGGCGCTGCCGCGCGGCGGCGTCGACGAGTCCCTCACCTACCACGGCCACTGCAACCAGAAGGCGACCAACAAGGCCCACCACGCGGCGGCGGTGCTCCGGGACGTCGGCTACGAGGTGGACTTCCTCGACTCGGGGTGCTGCGGGATGGCCGGCTCGTTCGGCTACGAGGCCGAGCACTACGACCTCTCGCAGGCCATCGGGCGCATCCTGT
>CAZVOR010000010.1:0-27793 GCA_964628745.1 uncultured Halobacteriales archaeon | reverse complement strand
CGATCTGCTCGTCGAGGTCCTCGATCTGCTGGAGGTTGGCCTGCTTCTTCTCGAGCGCCTGCCGGGCGAGGTCCTCGCGGTCCTGGCGGACGGCCTCGCGGGCCTGCTCGTTGTGCTTCTCGACGTTGCCCGAAAGGCGGTCGCGGTGCTTCTGCAGCCGCTTCTTCTGGGTCGTCAGGTCGGCGATGCCGCGCTTTACGTCCTGCAGCTCGTCCCGGAGCTGCTCGTAGGAGTAGTCGAGCTCCCGGGACGGGTCCGAGGCCCGGTTGACGACCGCGCTCAGCCACGCCCGGACGGTGTACGAGAGCCGCGAGAGGATGCCCATGTCCGGGCATATGTCGCCGGAGGGATAAAAACTGCACCCGCGCGGCCGGACCGTTCATCCCGGTCGCCCGCCAAGCGGGGCCATGGCCGAGGAGGTGGCCGTCCCGGGCGGGCGCGACGTCCGCGCGTCGCTCGACGGCCCGAGCGACGCCCGGCGCTGCGTCGTCGCCTGTCCGCCGCACCCGCGGGCCGGCGGGACCCGCTCGAACCCCGTGCTCGTGCGGCTCGGCGAGGCGCTGGCCGCGCGGGACGTGGCGACGCTCCGCTTCGATTACGGGCCGTGGGACGGGGGTCCGGGCGAGGTGACGGACGCCGAGAGCGCCGTGGACTGGGCGCGGGAGCGCGGCCGGGCGGTCGGACTGTTCGGCTACTCGTTCGGGGCGACGGTCGCGCTGGCCGCGGCGGCCGGCGACGGGGACGGTGCAGACGACGCCCGACGCCGCGCCGTCGGCGTCTCGGCGCTGGCCCCGGCCCACCGGCTGCCCGGGCTCGACACGCTCGGGGCGCTCGGGCGGGTCCGCGTCCCCGTGCAGTTGCTGTACGCCGAGCGCGACCGGACCGTCGACTCGACGCCCGTCGCCGACCGGGCCCGCGAACTCGGCCACACGGTCGAGGCGCTGCCCGCCGACCACCACTTCGTCGGCCAGCGGGGGACGGTCGCCGAGCGGGTCGCCGGCTTCTTCGCCGACCGCTTCGAGGGGGCGCGACCGACCTGACCGCTCCGGGAGCACGCGAAGGGGGAAGCTTATACTGGCCGCGGCGCTGCGCCGTCCATGGGCCTCGTCCGGTCGATCTGGCAGGTCACGACGCTGGCGGTCGCCGGGCCGGCCGCGCTCGTCGGCGTCCTCAACCTCCTCGACGGGCGCTACCCGGAGGGGGCGCTGTTCGTCGGGCTGGCGGTCGTCTTCGCCGTCGTCAGCGAGTACGCCTACCTCCGGCTGACCGGGCAGACCGTCGGCCGGGTGAAGGCGCTGGCGAGCCTCCGCAAGGGCGGCGAGTGACCGGCCCGCTTCGGACCCCTTCGCTCCCGACGCCGCTACCCCGCGCCCGGGAGGAACGAGAGCGTCGTGTACAGCGACCACCCGGTGACGCCCGCGGCCAGCAGCGTCGCGAGCCACGCCGCGACCGTCAGGCCGATCTTCCGGCCGGAGACGCCCGCCGAGCCCTCGACCAGTCCGCTGCCGACGACGCTCGAGACGACGATCTGGTTGAACGAGATGGGGATGCCCGTCACGATGGCCGCCTGCGCGATGGCGAACGCCGGGACGAGCGCGGCGATGGACCGCCGGACGCCGAGCGAGGAGTACTCCCGCGCGACGGCCTGCAGCAGCCGCGGCGAGCCCATCCACGCGCCCAGCAGGATGCCGGTCCCGCCGAACACGAGCAGGGCGACGTCCGGCAGCCCGAGCTCCGCGCTGAACAGCGTCTCGAGCGGGCCGGTGGCCAGCCCGACCTGGCTGCCCCCCGAGGAGAAGGCGACGAGCGCCCCCAGCCCGACGAGGAACCGCCGGATGCCGGCGTCCACCGAGCGAACGAGCGACCGGCGGAGCACCACGAACGTCGCGGCGCCGAGCAGGAGGCTCGCGGCGAGCATGCCGGCGTCGTACGCGCCGACGACCGCGGGCGCGTCCGGCCAGACCGCGCGCGTGACGACGCCGGCGACGGTCCCCTGGCCGCCGCGTGGCGTGGGGACGAGCGTCGTCGGCATGTTCGCGACGAGAGCGCCGACGGCCCCGCCGAGGACGGGGACGCCCACGGTCTCGGGGACCGCCTCCCAGCGGAGCAGGCTGGCGGTCGCGTAGGCGATGCCGCCGGCGAACACGGGGATGGCCGCCCAGAAGGCCCCGATGCGGACGTAGCTGTCGTAGGCCGGTTCGCCGCCGAGCGCCAGGCCGACGCCCACCATGCTGCCGACCACGGCGAACGCCGCCGGGATGGGATAGCCCGTCTGCACGCCGATGACGATGAGCGCGGCGGCGGTTAGCAGGCCGGCGGCGGCCGCCAGCGGCGTGATGGCCACGCCGTCGATGAGCCCGGTCCCGACCGTCTCGGAGATGCTGGCGCCCTGCACGACGGCGCCCAGCCCCGCGAAGATGCCGATGAACAGGGCCGCTCGCATCGTCGGCAGCGCGTTGGCGCCGACCGCGGGCGCGAACGGCGGCGAGTTGCTGCTCGCGCCGAGCGCCCACGCCATGAACAGCCCGGCGAGCACGGCGACGGCGACGACGACGAGCGAGGCCATGGGTGGTGCGGGGAGCGGCCGGGCGACGCGGTCGTGCCGGACCGGCGGCGGTTACCACGCACGGACCGCGCGCGACGATAAAACGGTTGTGCGTCCCGTCGGCCGGGACCTGACGCGACCGTCGGGCAAGAACGGACGCGCGCCCCGCCGGCCGGCTCGCCGGGGCGGTCGAAATCGTTTTGGGGTCTCCTCGCGCACGGTCGTTATGCCGACGACCCCCGAGACGGGCTACGACCCGTCGCTGGGCAAGAAGTTCATTTTCGTGACCGGCGGCGTCATGTCCGGGCTGGGCAAGGGGATCACCGCCGCGAGCACCGGCCGCCTGCTCGCCAACGCCGGCTTCGACGTGACGGCGGTCAAGATCGACCCGTACCTCAACGTCGACGCGGGGACGATGAACCCGTACCAGCACGGCGAGGTGTACGTGCTCGAGGACGGCGCGGAGGTCGACCTCGACCTCGGCAACTACGAGCGCTTCCTCGACGTCGACATGACCGCCGACCACAACGTCACCACGGGGAAGGTCTACCAGCACGTCATCGAGAAGGAGCGCGCCGGGGACTACCTCGGCAAGACCGTCCAGATCATCCCGCACGTCACCGACGACATCAAGCGGCGGGTCCGCGAGGCCGCCGCGGGCCACGACGTCTGCATCGTCGAGGTCGGGGGCACCGTCGGCGACATCGAGGGGATGCAGTACCTCGAGGCGCTCCGGCAGTTCGCCCACGAGGAGCCCGCCGAGAACGTGCTGTTCATGCACGTCACGCTGGTGCCGTACTCGAAGAACGGCGAGCAGAAGACCAAGCCGACCCAGCACTCGGTCAAGGAGCTCCGGAGCATCGGGCTGCAGCCCGACGTGCTCGTCGGCCGGTGCGACGACCGGCTCGAGGAGTCGACGAAGGAGAAGATCGCGCTGTTCTGTGACGTACCCACGGACGCCGTGTTCTCGAACCCGGACGTCGACGACATCTACCGCGTCCCGCTGGTCGTCGAGGAGGAGGGCCTCGACCAGTACGCCATGGCGCAGCTGGGCCTTTCGGCCCGGGCGCTCCCGCCGGCCCAGCGCGACAGCGAGTGGCGCGACCTCGTGACCCGCGAGACCGAAGGCGAGGTCGCCGTCGCCCTCGTCGGCAAGTACGGGCTGGAGGACGCCTACATCTCCATCCACGAGTCGCTCAAGCACGCGGGCCTCGAGAGCGGCGTGGAGGTCGATACCGTCTGGGTCCACTCGGAGGACCTCTCGACGGGTACCGTCGGGCCGCTCGACCGCGTCGACGGCGTGGTCGTCCCGGGCGGCTTCGGCGCCCGCGGGACGGCCGGGAAGATCGAGGCCATCCGGTACGCCCGCGAGCACGACGTCCCGTACCTGGGGCTGTGTCTCGGCTTCCAGCTCGCGGTCGTGGAGTTCGCCCGGCACGTCCTCGGCCTCGAGGACGCGCACTCGACGGAGATGGCGCCCGAGACTCCCCACCCGGTCATCGACATCCTGCCCGAGCAGGCCGGGGTCGACGATCTGGGCGGGACGATGCGGCTCGGCGCCCACGAGACCGAGATCGAGCCCGGCTCGCTCGCGGCCGAGGTGTACGGCGACACCGTCTGCTACGAGCGCCACCGCCACCGCTACGAGGTCAACCCGGCGTACATCGACGACCTCGAGGCCGCCGGCATGCGGTTTCCGGGCCAGGCCGGCCGGCGGATGGAGATCCTCGAGCTGCCCGAGCATCCGTACTTCCTGGGCACCCAGTTCCACCCGGAGTTCCGGTCCCGCCCCGGCCGCGCCAGCCCGCCGTTCGTCGGGCTGCTCGAGGCGGTCCTGGCCCGACAGGAGCCGGCGGAGGAGGTGGAGGCCTGATGGTCGCCCCCGGAGGGGCGGCCGCCTGACGATGGTCGACCCGGAGACGTTCGTCCCCGAGGCCGTCGAGGAGATCGGGGCCGCCGTCGGCGACGCGAACGCGGTCATCGCGCTGTCGGGCGGCGTCGACTCCTCGACCGCCGCGGCGCTCGCCTACGAGGCCATCGGCGACCGGCTGACGCCGGTCTACGTCGACACCGGGCTGATGCGCAAGGGCGAGACCGAGGAGGTCGAGGCCACCTTCGGCTACATGGAGAGCCTCCGCGTCGTCCGCGCCGAGGGCCGTTTCCTCGAGGCGCTGGCCGGCGTGACGGACCCCGAGGAGAAGCGCCACGCCATCGGCGAGCAGTTCATCCGCGAGTTCGAGACGGTCGCCCGCGAGGTCGACGCCGACTACCTCGTCCAGGGGACCATCTACCCCGACCGCATCGAGTCCGAGGGGACCATCAAGTCCCACCACAACGTCGGCGGGCTGCCCGAGGTCGTCGACTTCGAGGGCATCGTCGAGCCGCTCGGCGAGCTCTACAAGGACGAGGTCCGCGAGGTGGCCCGCGCCCTCGACCTGGAGGCCGTCGTCGCCGAGCGGATGCCGTTTCCCGGCCCCGGGCTGGCGGTGCGCGTCATCGGCGAGGTCACCGGCGAGAAGCTCGAGGTGGCCCGCGAGGCCACCGCCGTGGTCGAGGCGGAGCTCGAGTCGTACGAGCCCTGGCAGGCGTTCGCCGCCGTCGTCGGGAAGGCGACCGGGGTGAAAGGCGACAACCGCGTCCACGGCTGGATCGTCGCCGTCCGGTCGGTCGAGAGCCGCGACGGCATGACCGCCCGCGCCCAGGAGGTCGACTGGGAGACGCTGCAGCGCCTGCAGAGCCGCATCACCGGCACGCTGCCGTCGGTCTCGCGCGTCGTCTACGACGTCACGCACAAGCCGCCGGCGACCATCGAGTACGAGTGATGCGCGTCGTCTTCGTCGGCCCCGACCGTGGACTCGCGACCGCGCTTGCGGCGCGCGGCACCGACGTGACCCGCCTCGACGGCCTCGCGGGCGGCGAGTCGCTCGAGGCGGCGGGCGTCGGGTCGGCCGACCTCCTCGTCCTCACGGACGTCGGCGAGGCCACGGCCGTCCCCGTCGCCAGGGAGCGCAACCCGGACCTCCGCGTCGTCGTCTACTCGCCGGACGCGCTGCCGGAGTTCGTCCGCGGCCAGGTCGACCTGGCCGTCTCGCCGGCCATCCTCGACGCCGCGGTCGTCGCCGAGGAGCTGACGGAGCCGGCGTAGCCGCCCGAACCGAACGCCGTCGAGCGGTTCGGCTCCACATCAGGTTTGATAACCGACGCCGGTAGCTTTTACTGAACCCGGCGAATACGGGTGGCGAGGACGAGGGCGGGGACGCACAGCCGGGAGCGGGCCGGGCCGCCGCGGCTGCCGATCGCGCCACGACCGACGCACCATGGAACTCACCCAAACCGGTATCGAAGGCATCGACGCCATCCTCAACGGCGGCATCGTCAAGGGGGCGACCGTGCTCGTAAGCGGGAGCCCGGGGACGGGCAAGAGCCTGCTCGGCATCCAGTACCTCTACAAGGGCGTCGAGGAGTTCGACGAGAAGGGCATCTACCTCTCCTTCGAGGAGAACGAGTCGGACATCCGCGAGGCGGCGACCTCCATCGGCTTTTCCGAGTGGGGCGAGTACGTCGACGACGGCCAGATCAAGGTGTTCGACAAGCAGGTCCTCCTGCGCGAGAACGACTTCTCGTCGACGCTCGACCGCCTCCTCGACGACCTCCAGGGCTCCGAGTTCGAGCGGCTCGTGATGGACTCGCTGACGATGTTCCAGCTGTTCTTCGACACCGAGCAGGAAAAGCGGACGTACCTCCTGCAGTTCTCCGACATCTTAAAGCAGAACGGCTTCACGTCGCTGCTGGTCTCCGAGCGGGGCGCGATGTTCCCCGACACCGAGGTGTCGCTCGAGAACTTCCTGACCGACGGGAACATCTACCTGTTCCAGACGCCGACGGACTCGGGGGTCAACCGCTACATCTGGATCGCGAAGATGCGCAAACAGAACATCAAGAACGATATCTTCCCCATGGACCTCGCCGAGGGCGGCATCCAGGTGCACGACCGGGCCGCCGGCTTCTCGATGATGGACAGCGACGGGTTCTCGCTCGAGTGAGACGGTCGCGCCGCGCGCGCCGCCGGCACCTTTATTATGGACGGGTGATATCCGAAATGATAACTGATGGCCTCGCTCGACGTGCTCCGGGTCCTCGGCTCCGAGTACAACCCCGAGATCCTCCAGGCCGCCTACGAGCCCAAGTCCGCCCAGGAGTTAAGCGAGACCCTCGGCGTCCCCATCGCGACGTGCTACCGGCGGATAGACGACCTCACCGAGGCGGACCTCCTCGAGCTGCACGACCGACCCCTCTCCGACGAGCACCGCCGCATCAACGTCTACCGGCGGAACGTCGACGGCGTGCGGGTGCAGTTCCGCCAGGAGGACTGCACGGTGACGGTCGAGGAGCGCTCCTCGGTCCAGAACAAGCTCGACGACGTCTGGCGGTCGCTCGCCACCCGGTGACGTCTCGGCAGGGCCGTCCGCCCGGCGTGGAGGGGGCCGTCCGCGTCCCCTGACCCTCGGCTCGAACGGCCCGTAACCCCGCCTCTCGCCCACGCCGCATCCCGCGCGGCGCGTCGGGCGCTCGGTCGGCACGCCGTCCGGCGTTCGTCCGAGTGTGGCGTCGAGTTACTCCACCGTTATCATGACGAAGAAGCGGACATAAACCGTTATCTATGATGGCGTTGTGGTACGGGGTGCTTACCACATGGCCCTCGCTACAGGCTGCGCCCAGTTAGACCGGATGTTGGGCGGTGGGTTCCCCGAGCAGCGGGCGGTGCTCGTCACCGGCGGTCCCGGCGTGGGCAAGAGCACGCTGGCCATGCAGTTCCTCCAGGAGGGCCTGGCCAACGACGAACGCTGCCTCTACGTCAGCACCGAGCAGACCACGGACGAGCTGCGCACCTCCTTCGCGCCGTTCGAGTTCTCGCTCGACCACCCGAACCTCACCATCACCTCGATCCACGCGATGCCCGAGTCGACCATCGAGGAGAGCGAGAGCGGGCTGGCCCTCCACACGCTCACGGGGGACCAGTCCATCGACGGGCCGTTTCACTACCCCTTCGAGAGCGAGTACATCCACGAGTACCTCTCGCAGTTCGCGCCCTGCGAGCGGGTGGTCCTCGACAGCGCGTCCGGCCTGGCGGCCATCAGCGACGACCGCGACCGGTTCCGGCGGGTCATCCTCGACCTCATCCGGCTGTTCACGGACACGTTCGGCGCCACGACGATCTTCACCGCCGAGGAGGTCGGGAGCGAAGCGGAGCACGACAGTCCGACATCGATCGGGACGTCGGACCTCCTGCAGTTCTCGACGCACGGGGTCATCCGGCTGTGGTGGGAGGAGCTCCGCGGCTCCCGCCACCGGTTCCTCCAGATCGTGAAGATGCGCGGCGTCGACCACCAGACCCGCCGGTACGAGGTGAGCTTCTCGGCGGAGGGTCTCGTCCTGGCGCCGGAGAGCCGGACGACCGGCGTCGGGATCGAGGACGACGCCATCATCTCGACGGGCATCGAGGGCCTCGACGAGCTCTGCGGCGGCCTCGTCAGGGGGCACTCCGTGCTGGTCGAGTACGACGGCCGGGCCATGGTCGACAACTTCGTCGCCCACATGCTGCACAACACGCTCGAGAAGGGCATGTCCGTCTGGTTCTTCCCGTCGCCCATCATGAGCGCGGGCCGCGTGGCGAACCTCATGCCCGGCGACTGGGACATCCAGCGGCTCCTCGACGACAACGTCCTGTTCGTCCTCGACGGGTTCGGCGCCTGGAAGGCCCACCACGACCACCGGAACGTCTTCTACGCGCCGCAGGGCGTCCTCGGGAACCTCTTCCGCCGCAGCAAGGGGATCTCGATGTACCTGATGAAGCGGATGGCCCAGAAGATCACCGCCCGCCGCGTCGAGGCCCCCATGGTGGGACTGGTCTACACCGAGGCGTTCCTGCGCTGGCTGGACCCGTCGGAGGTCAAGGAGGTGTACTACTGGGCCCGCGAGGAGCTCGCCACGGAGTACGATACGGGATTCTGGGTCCACAACCCGGCGACGATGGACCCCCAGCTGGCCGAGTTCTTCCACTCGGACGCCGTCCAGGTGTTCGAGACGCGGATGGAGGAAAACGGCATCCAGTACCTCCGGCTGACCAAGTCGCCCATCGGCCAGCCGGGCCAGTCCGCCGTGATCGACTTCGACGAACAGGGCATCGTCCTCGGCCCGAACTGACGGCCGACCGATGAGCGGTTCGCTGCCGCAGCCGGCCGGGCCCGACGGCCTCCCGCTCGTCGGGAACACCGTCCAGCTGGCCCGCGAACCGCTCGACTTTCCCCGGCGGTGCGTCCGCGAGTACGGCGACGTCGTCTCCATCCGGTTTGCGGGCCAGTCGGCCGTCCTGCTCGGCCACCCCGACCACGCCGGCCACGTCCTCGCGGAGCACAACGAGAACTACTGGAAGGGCGAGTTCTTCAACCGGCAGCTCTCGCTGCTCGGGGACGGCCTGTTCGCCAGCGACGGCGAGCTGTGGCGCCGCCAGCGGCGGCTGATGCAGCCCATCTTCCACCCGTCGTCGGTCGCCTCCTTCGGCGAGGAGATGGTGGACTTCACCGAGCGGCTGCTCGAGGACTGGACCGCCGGCCAGCCGCGTGACCTCGGCGCGGACATGATGCGGCTGGCCCTCGGGAACGTCACGAACGCCCTGTTCAGCGTCGACCTCGAGGACGAGGTCCCGGAGATCGCGACGGCCATCGACGACGTCATGGGGCACTTCCGCCGGTCGCGACGGCTACCGGTATCGGTCCCGGACTGGCTGCCGACCCCCGGCAAGCGCCGCTACCGGCGGGCCGTCGAGACGTTCGACGACGTCGTCGCCGGCATCGTCGAGTCGCACCGGACGGCCGACGACCCGCCGGACGACGTGGTGTCGATGCTCCTCGCGGCCACCGACGAGACGGGCGCCGGCATGAGTGACCGGCAGGTCCGCGACGAGGTCCTGACGCTCATGCTCGCGGGCCACGACACGACCGGGCTGGCGCTCACCTACGTCTGGTACGTCCTCGCCACCCACCCCGAGGTCGAATCGCAACTGGTCGAGGAGCTCGAGGCGGAGCTCGGCGGCCGGCGGCCGACGGTCGACGACCTGGACGACCTCTCCTACCTCGACGCCGTCATCAAGGAGACGCTACGGCTGTATCCGCCGGTGTACTTCTTCGTCCGGGAGCCCTATCAGGACGACGAGATCGGCGGCTACCGGGTCCCGGCCGGCTCGCTGGTGATGGTCTACCAGTGGGTGCTCCACCGCGACCCCCGATTCTTCGACGCGCCGGAGTCGTTCGACCCGGGGCGGTGGACCGACGAGTTCGAGCGGGAGCTGCACCCCTACGCCTACCTCCCCTTCGGCGGCGGGCCGAGGCGCTGCATCGGCGAGGGGCTGGCCGAGATGGAGCTGAAGCTCGTCGTGGCGACCATCGCGCAGCAGTACCGGCTCGAGGTGGACTTCGACCCGCCGCTGTCGTTCGCGCCGCTCATGTCGCTGCGACCGGACGGCCCCGTCGAGATGGTGCCCTGGCGACGGTGAGGGCCGGGTCGCGGTCGACGAGCGGGCCGGCCGCTAGAACGTCGTCCACGCCGACGCCGACGGGGTCACGCCCCGCACGCGGAACTCGCGGTCGCCGGCCTCGTTCTCCCGCGTCGTGACGATGCCGTCGAAGTGCTGCTGGAGCTTCTGGAGGTCCTCGTCGTCGGCCGCCGCGTCGAGGACCGCGGCGGTCAGGCAGCCCGCGCTCCTGGTCTGGCCGACGAGTACCTGCATGAACTGGTAGACCTGCTTGACGTTCGAGTGCATCAGCAGCTGGGACAGCGAGTGGACGCCGACCCCGACGCGCCCGGCGTCCGGCCCCTCGTAGAGCCGGTCGAACAGCTCGGTGAACTTCACGCCGATGCGGGTCAGGTTCTCCGGCGAGCCGGCGTGCTTGATGCGGTCCGTCTCCTCGGCCGGTTCGACGCCCTGGGGGTAGCTGACGCAGTCGACGATGCCGACCGAGCGCCCGTCGGTGGACCCGGCGACCTCGAGGTAGTCCTCGAGCACCCGGTCGGCGGCGTGCTTGGTGGAGATGAAGACGACCCGGTCGGCGTAGAGGCCGAGCAGGCGCAGCAGCAGCTGGTACTTGCCGGTCATCGGCGGGCCGGAGATGAGGATGGCGGCGTCGTTTGGGATCTCGGCGAGTGGAGAGTCGCTCGCGACGTTAGATCCCATGGTGCACGTTGGCCGCCGATGTCTTTAAGGGTTCTTCGTCGCTGGCGCGGGCGGGCCGCCCGGCCGCCGGCGGGTCACTTCAATCCCCGGCTGGCGAGGTGGTACCGGAGCACGGTCTTCAGCCCGTCGATGAACGGGCCGAGGTCCATCGAGTCGAGCTCCCGCCGGTCGACCTCGACGAGCTCGTCGTGGTGGACGTCCCAGCGCGAGAGGAACTGCTCCTCGATTCCCTCGTCCTGGATGCGCTGGATCAGCTCGGCGGCGGCGCCCTCCTCGCCCCGCTCGACGGCCGCGATGTCGTCCCGGCTGATGACATCGTTCTGGAGCGCATGGACGACGATGCCGGAGCTGTAGTCGCCCTCGTGCAGCTCCCGCTCCCAGGTGGACAGCCAGTTCCCGATGCGGGCCATCTGCTGGGCCGTCCAGATGGCTCGCCGCAGCGCCGGCAGCTCCCCCACGAGCGACCGGCGGGCGTGCATCAGGTCGATGTCGAGGTAGCCGAACATCACCATGTTGTGCGACTCGTAGAGCTCGAGGTCGTGCATCGTCGCCAGGTCGGGCCGGTCGATCACGAGGTGGGTGTACTCGATGGCGTTGATGGCCTGCCGCAGGTCGTACTCGAACAGCCGGGCGTACTCGTCGTAGGCGGGTGCCTCCTCGAGCCGCCCCTGGAGGGTCTGCCAGACCCGCATGGTGAACTCGACGTAGCCGATGTCGAGCCCAGGACGCTCCCAGTGGACGTTGCGGTGCGGGAAGGGCACCTTCGCGGCCTCCTCGAACGTGGCCCGGTCGCGGCGCTTCTCGAGGACGTCGTCGAGCAGCGTCACGTAGAGGATGGTGAGCGTCTTGTCGATGGCCACCTTGTCCCGGAACTCCGGCTCGACGGGCGGGAGCGTGTTCTGCGGGGCGAGCTGGTGGACCCACTGCCACATGAACCGGTCGCGTGCGCCGTCCAGGGTGACGTACTCGGCGACGAGCTCCTCGAGGACGGGCGGCAGCTCGTGCTCGTGGACGCGCCGCATCAGCTCTCTCCCGCTGGGCGAGGCGGCGAAGTCCACGATCTCGGTTATCTCGCTACTCATTCTGCGCACTCGTGGACCCGGCTTTTCGCCCTCATCTATTATAACTACCCCTTAAATTATCGAAACCGATAACAAATGTTATACGTCGACAGGCCCAGCTGGCGGGAATCGCCCGACGGTACGTCGACGGCGTCGGACGGTCGGCGATGGGTGTGGAGAACGGGTCGTGGTAACCGGACGGGCGGCGGAGGAAGGGTTGGGCGGGGTTACTGGCCGCCGGGGTTGAGTCGGCCGCCGGTGATTAACGCCCCAGCGGCCGTTTGCGCTTGTGGCGAGCTGGAGGGTCCATCAAACTCGTCCGCAGTTTTGTCTGCGGCGATGACGTACAGGAGCGATAGGCTGTAATCGCCGGACTTCCGATCAAAGAAGTCCACTCGGGTCGCACCCCATTCCGGGGTGGTGGGGTCAGGCTCGCCGTTGTCGTCGAGAGCTAGCCCAGCGTATTCTAACCCCACAGCTTGCCACTTGCCTGAGGCTAGCTTCTCCAACGCTGGCGGCAGAAAGCCCAGGGCGTCATAAATTTGGTTTGCAGTTCTCGCCTTAAACGTCATCTCCTGGCCCACAGATTGATATCCTTGACTGGTATTCGGGTTTATCCAGGGGAGATTTGCTTCTACAAGGGAGTAGGGTTTGGGTCCCGTAGCCATCACCGCACCTCCTAATAGGATCCACTTGTTCTGGAGGTCGCCATTCGGCATCATTCTGATTCGGCCGAAATCGAACAGGCCACCGCCAGCGGGATCATGAGCTGGGAGCATCAATCCGCCATCCGCGTGCTGTGAGGCTGGGAAGCCAAAGTCTCCAGGTTCGTTTGGATCGTTCGAGTCTTCATCGACTTGACTCCAGTAGATGAGGATGTCTGCGGCCCGGTCAGTCAGCGGGGTAGGGCCACCTCTCCCCTTCCCCTTCGCCACAACCGACCCGGTCATCCCGCCGAGCGTCGCCAGCGTGACGCCGGCCCCCCTCAGGTACGAGCGTCGTGCGATGCGCGGTTTGTCGTGCATTGTCATGGTTTTCTCCCTCCTCGGGTCCGCACCCGAATACTGCCTCGGACGAGCCACGTCTTAATAAATATAATGGGTCGTTAAGTCGCGTGTTTTACCGTATCAATCGCGATAAGGCGTCGACTTCATCCCGGTAATCGCGGGAGGACGCCGAGGCGGTGGAACAGCGCCCGTTATCGGGGGCTTACCAGTGGTCGGCCGGTCAAGGCTAGCTCGCCCGGCAAACCAGACCGCTCGACTCGGGCTGGCGACCCCTCGAACCGGCTCCTGCCGGATTTCCGTCGTCGTAGCTGCGACGGAATCGGGGGGTGGGGGGCTGTTTCCGCATCTTGGACATCGACGGAATACGGCCGACCCGGCTCTCGACGAATCTCGGGCATCCGGCAGCTCGAGATCGTCTCGCCACCGATTCCGTCCGCTACTGTGGCTTGTGGGGGACCGCCTCCGGCCGTCCGCCCGCGCTCGTTCCAGAGCGTGAGAACCCGATTCCGACGAACGACGTCCACGCCTCCGATTCGCTCGAATCCGTATCAGTTCCGATAATCTGGGGCGAATACTAAAGAGGCCCTTCCGAGAACCTCGACCTGGTTCAACCGATCGCCATGACAGTCCCACGTTACACCGGCGCCGTCGCGCTCCCGCTGCCGCGCGACGCCCGGTGGGTCGTCCACCACCTCATGCTCGACACGCTCGGGCTGGCCCGGGCCGAGGCGGATCCCGTACAGAACCCGCCGCAGCCGGTCGTCTCGGTGCTCGAGAAGCTCGAGTCCGACGAGCAGTTCTTCACGCCGTTCGAGCTCGACCAGATCCGGTACGCCTGCAAGGCGTACACGCTCGACGCGGACGCGCCCCGGGACGACCGCGACTGCGCGCAGGCCGTCGTCCGCCGCATCGACGAGGTGCTGGACGACGTCCCGCGGACGGCCTCCTTGTAGCGGCACCTCGACGCGCCGACTACGGCCCGTCCCGGAGGCGGTCGAGCACCGGAATCTCCTCGAGGCGCTCCCGGTCGAGCAGCGACCAGTCGACGCCCGTCGGCTTCGGTGCAGCCGTGCCGGTGCGAACCGTCCGGTCGGGCGTGACGACGAGGTCGAGCGGGACGTCGTGGGGTTCGGGCGGCGGCGCGTCCTCGACGACCTGGCGCTCGTGGACGGTCGTGGCGACGGGCGTCTCCGGGCCGACGCGGCCGAACGACGCCAGGACGGCGAACTCGAGGTCGCTGTACCCCTCGCCCTTGCCGACGCGGGCGCCGGCCTCGGAGACCGCGACGCTCCCCGCGACGACGAGGTCTATCTCGGGCAGCGCCTCGGGGACGACCGGCTCGCCGTGGGCGTCCATCCCGGAGACGGTCGCGGCGGCGTCGGTGTCCTCGACGACCGCGGGGTCGAGCTCGACGAAGCACCGCGGCTCGCGCAGCCGCGGGACGGCCATGTAGACGGTCTTGCCCTCCCGGAGCGCCCGCCGCCGGACGGGCAGCTGCGGCGCGTCGGGGTTGGCCTTCAGCGCCGTGGCCCGCCGCCACTCGGGCGTCCCGGCCAGGCGGTCGGCGGCCGCGTCGGCGCCGTCGAAGTTCGGGATGCGGCCGTGCGGCGGGAACGGGAAGCGGGCGACCCCCGACGCCTCGAGGTCGTCCCAGACGCGCTCGCGGAGGGCCGGCTTGTCCATGCGTGCCTGGACGGGTACGCGTCGCCGCACATCACGCTGGCGATGGAGACCGCGGCCGATGGTCCGAGGCGCTGGCGCCCCCGGCGACAGTCCGGACCGCGACGGGTCGCTGCCAGGGCACTCGTCCGACGCGTCGGGGAACGGACCTTTGGAGCGCCGTCTCCGAACGGAACCATGGCCCCGGCCGCCAGCCCCGCCGTGCTCCAGACCGCCACGCCGGCCATCGACGTCGGCCCCGAGCAGCTCGTCGACCTCTGGCCCGCCCTCGTCCGGGCCGGCTGGTTCCTCGCCGGCTTCCTCGTCGTCGTCATCGTCGGGTGGTACGTCGTCGAACCCGCCGTCTCCCGGGCGGTCCGCCGCCGCAACCGCGACAACCCCACCATCCAGGAGGCCATCTCGCGGTACGTCCGCCTGCTCGTCCTCGTCGTCGCGGTCCTCGTCGCCGCGGCCGTCGCGGGCTACGGCCGGTTCGTAAGCGACTCGGCCATCGTCATCGCGGCCCTGACGCTCGCCGTCGGCGTGGCGGGCCGGGTGGTCATCGGCTCCATCGTCAGCGGGCTGGTCCTCGTGGCCGACCCGGAGTTCGGCGTCGGCAACTACGTCTCGTGGGCGGACGGCGAGGGGACCGTCCGGTCGATCACCCTCCGGGTCACCCGCGTGGAGACGCCGAACGGCGAGCTCGTGACCATCCCGAACACGACGCTGACGAGCCAGGCGTTCGTCCGCCCGTTCGGTCGCGGGCGGTATCGCGTCGTCCACACCATCGAGCTCGCCTACGAGGACGACGTCGACGAGGCGCTGGCCCACCTCGAGGCCGCGGCCCGGGAGCTCGAGGCGGTCCTGCCCGAACCCGCGCCGACCGCCTACGTCGACGAGCTCGGCGCCGACGGGGTCGTCGTCCGGGTCCACTACTGGATCGAGGACCCGCGCCGGCGGGACGTCGTCCGCGTCCGGTCGGCGTACGTCCGGGGCGCGAAGGCCCGGCTGCAGGAAGCGGGGCTCACCGTCAGTCCCCCGTCGCAGCGCGACCTCCAGGGCCGGATCCAGGTCGACGGGGCGGCCTGACGGCCGGGCGGCCCCGCCGGACGGTCAGCTCCCGTTCGACGGGCCGGCCGTTCGGCCGCCGGCCCCCTCGAACCGCCAGCGCGTCGCGTCCGCCGGGTAGTCGGTCCAGGCGAGCACCCGGTCCGGGTCGACCGCGAACACCGGCGTGCCGTGCCGGACGCCGTACTTCCGCTCGTACACGTCGTCGATGCGCGCGAGCGTCTCGCCGTCCGCCGTCTCCTCGTCGAGCCGCCGGGCCGTGCCCTCGAGGATGACCACGGCCGTCGCGCTCTCCGTGTGCACCGTCAGCCGCGGGTCGGCCGCCAGGTTCCGGACCCACCGCGTCCCCTCGCCGCCGCCGCAGTGGAACGTCCCGTCGACCCACACGCCCCAGGTCGGCCTGGCGTGGGGGCGGCCGCCGGAGCCGACGGTGACCACCCAGAACGCCCGCTCGCGCGCGAACGTCTCCTCGACGAACGACCAGGGCAGCAGCCCCTCGTCGCCGTCGGGGATGCCGTAGCTGGCCTCGGTGACCGGCCGGTCGCGGGTCGGCGTCCCGGGGCCCGGCCCGTCAGCCATCGTCCCGCCGGCGCGCCAGCCCGGCGAGGTGTGCCACCTCGGGGACCACGATCTCCGCGGCGCCGAGCCGGGCCGCCGCCTCGCTGCCCGGCAGGCAGAACACCGGGACCCCGTCCGCGATGCCGGCGACCGCGCGCGTGGCGACCACGCGGGTCCCGATGTCGGCCTCCGAGCGCCGGCGGAACAGCTCGCCGAAGCCCGGGAGCGTCTTCTCGAACAGCGGCCGGATGGCCTCGACCGTGACGTCGTCGGGCGTGACGCCCGTCCCGCCGGTCGTCACGACCGCGTCGACGTCGTCCCGGCGGACGAGCGAGGCGAGCCGGCCCTGCACGCCGTCGAGGTCGTCGACCACCAGCTCGCGGGTGCTGATGTCGTGGCCGGCGGCCTCGAACGCCTCGGCGACGGCGTCGCCGCTCGGGTCGTCGTCGAGCGACCGCGTGGAGGAGACCGTGACGACCGCCGCCCGGACCGTCTCGAGGTCGTCGGCGTGGTGATCGTGGTGGTCGTGGTGGGCGTCGTGGCTGCCGTCGTGGGTACGTCGGTGGTCACCGTCGCGGTGGCCGTCCGCGTCGGTCCGGTCGCCGGAGCCATCGTCGGCCGTTCCACCTCCGCCCGGGTCCGCCGCCTCGTCGTCGCGCGAGTCCCCGTCCTCCGCGTCGCGCTCGGGCGCATCGTCCGCCCCCCGGAGCGAGCGGTGCCCGCCCCGCGGGTCCCGCTCGTGGAAGTCGACCATGGACCGCCGTTCGTCGCCGGCGCTCAAAGTTCCAGTGGCTCGACGGCCCCGTGCGGGACGACCGTCGCGTTCGGCCGCGCCGGGACGGCCGTCGCAATCGGTGCGGTTTAGGCCGGAGCGGCCCACGCTCCGGCCATGCAGGCCGTCCAGTTCACCGAGCACGGCGGCACCGAGGTCGTCGAGTACGGCGAGTTCCCGGACCCGGAGCCCGCCCGCGACGAGGTGCTCGTCGACGTGAAGGCCGGGGCGCTCAACTACCTCGACGTCTGGACCCGCCGGGGGCTGCCCGGCGTCGAGCTCGACCTGCCGCACGTCCCCGGCAGCGACGGCGCGGGCGTGGTCGAGGCCGTCGGCGAGGACGTCGCCCGCTTCGAACCCGGCGACCGCGTCGCCCTCTGGGCGGGCGTCTCCTGCGGCGAGTGCGAGTTCTGCCGCGACGGCGAGGAGTCGATGTGCGTGCGATTTTCCATCGTCGGCGAGCACTCCCGGGGCGTCCACTCGGAGCTCGCCGCCGTGCCCGAGGCGAACCTCGTCCCCGTCCCCGAGGGCGTCGACTGGGAGACGGCCGCCGCGGCGCCGCTGGTCTTCGGGACGGCCTGGCGGATGCTGGCGACCCGGGCCGGCCTCCGGCCGGGCGAGACGGTGCTCGTGCTCGGGGCCTCCGGCGGCGTCGGCCACGCGGCCGTGCAGATAGCCAAACACGCCGGCGCCGAGGTCGTCGCGACGGCCAGCACGTCCGGGAAGCTCGAGCACGCCCGCGAGCTCGGCGCCGACCACGTCGTCGACTACGAGTCGACCGACTTCGCCGACGAGGTGCGCGAGCTGACGGGCCGACGTGGCGTGGACGTCGTCGTCGACCACGTGGGCGCCGCGACCTGGAAGCGCTCGCTGGCGTCGCTGGCGAAGGGCGGCCGGCTGGTCACCTGCGGGGCGACCACCGGCGCGTCGCCGGAGACCGACATCCGGCGGGTCTTCTGGAACCAGCTGACCGTCGTCGGCTCGACGATGGCAACGCCCGGCGAGGTCGACGACGTGCTGGCGCTGGTCTGGGACGGGACGCTCGTGCCCCACGTCCGCGCGACCCTCCCGATGAGCGAGACCGCGCGGGGCCACGAGCTGCTCGAGGACCGCGAGGGGTTCGGGAAGGTCGTGGTGGTGCCGGACAGCGAGCGGTGATGGCCGACGCGGGCGCAATGGAACGGGTCGCCGCTTGGCCTCCCGAACGGTTATCCCGGCCGTCGCTGTAGCCGCCGCATGGTCGAGGTCAGCACGCGGCGGTGGCGGTCGCTCGAGCGGTGGAGCCCGACGTCGTTCCTCCTCGCCGGAGCGCTGTTGGTCGGGTACGCGGCGCTCAACGGGATCGCGGCGGGCACCGACGCGGCGTTCGAGACGGTGGCGGACGTCGTCGGCCCCGCCGGCCTCCTCCTCGGGCTCGTCGGACTGCTCGGCCTGTATCCGGGGCTCGCCGACCGGCGCCCCAGGCTGGCGCGCGCCGGCGCCGGCGGCGCGGCCCTCGGCGCGGTGGGCTTCTCGGCGATCACCCTGGGCGGCCTCGGCGCCCTGGTCGGGGTCGAGCCCCCGGGCTGGCTGGCCGGGTTCGTCCTCCCGGCCGCCCTGGGGATGATCCCGGGATATCTCGCGTTCGGCGTCGCCAGGCTCCGTGCCGGCGCGCGTTCGCCGGCCGCGGGCCGGCTCCTCCTGGCACCGGCGGTCGTGTTCGCTGCGATGCTCTCGCAGGCGGTCCTCTTCGTCCGGTTCGGGCTGTTCTCGGAGACCGCGATGGCCTGGTCGGCGGTCGCCATCAGCGGGGGACAGGCCGTGGCGCACCTGGCCATCGGGTACCGCCTCCGGGCCGGGCGCGTCCCGACCGGTCTCGAGGTCCGGTCCGGCGACGCGACCGCGGGGTGACGGGCCGTGGTCGACGCAACGTCGGCGGAGTCGTCGCTCGCGGCGGCCGCGGGGGCCGCCGACCCGCACGCGACCGAGGCCTTCGCGCTCCTCGGGAACGAGACGCGGCTGGCCGTCCTGCTCGCGCTCTGGGAGGCGTACGACCCGCAGGCGGCCGAGAACGCGCTATCCTTCTCTGCGATATTCGACCGGGTCGACTACGACGACCCGGGGAACCTGCGCTACCACCTCGAGAAGCTTGAGGGCCAGTTCGTCCGGCAGCAGGGCGAGCGCGGGGGCTACGAACTCCGGGAGGTCGGCCTGAAGTTCGTACGAGCGGTCATCGCGGGTGCGGGCGTCCAGGACGTCTCGCTTCCGGCGACCGAGATCGACCAGACCTGTCCGTTCTGTGGCGCGCCGACGGCCGTCGGCTACCGGGACGGATACGTCATCCACGCCTGCACCGATTGCGAGGGAGCCGCTCCGGAGCGGACGGACACGGACGGCTTCCTGAGCGCGGTCCCGTTCGATCCCGCCGGCCTGGCGGACCGGACCCCCGAGGAGATTCGGGCCGCGTCGACCGTCGCGGCGCTGCGGCAGGTGCAGAGCCTGTTCGACGGGCTCTGTCCGGCCTGCTCCGGGCCGGTCGACGGCTGGCTGGAACGCTGTACGGACCACGAACCGGCAGGGGGCTGCGAGCGCTGCGGGCGGCGGTTCGCCGCCTGGGCCCACTTCCAGTGTCGGACCTGCAAGAACCACAGCGTCTCGTCTCCGAAGGGGCTCGCCCTGTTCCACCCGGCGGTGATCGGCTTCTACGACGACCACGGCGTGTCGACGCGCATCCGGGCCGACGACTTCGAGAGCGTGCGGCGGGTGTTCGACCTCATGGACGACCACGGGGTGGAACTCGTCTCCGAGGACCCGCCCCGGGTGGCGGTCACGGCCGCTCTGGACGGGGACGAGGTCCGCCTGACGTTCGACGAGACGGCCGGCGTCGTTGACGTTCGCCGGTGAGCCGGGCCTCGGGCGCTGGCGTCGGGGGTTCGGGGCGGGCGGAACGAACCAGCGATGCTGAAGTATCAACTGCGGCGTTGTATTATCATACAAATTATACTTATTGCGGGTCGGCCCCACGGCCGTCGTGTCCCGCCCGAACCCCGGACCGGACGCGAGGACCCATGACACACACCAGCGCGCACCCATTCGACGCATCGCCCGGTGGACCACGCGGCCGTGACGGAGCGGTCCAGGAGGTGACCGCCAGTGGCCGGTAGCGACGGCGTCCTGGCCCCGCTGGACGGAAAGAGCCCGACGCTGTTCCTCGTCGCCGGGGGGCTGCTGGTCGTCTTCTCGGCGCTCCTCGGCTACGAGGCGGTCACGAACGCGGCCGCTCCGGAGGACGTCTTCGGACCACCCGGCTTCCTCTTCGCGATGGTCGGGCTGCTCGGACTGTATCCGGCGCTCGCCGACCGGAGCCCCCGGCTCGCCCGAGTCAGTGCCATCGTCGCAGCGGTCTCCGCCGTGGGTTGGTTGGTGATCACCGCGCTTGCATTCGGCGAAGCCGCTGGCGTCGTGGCCCCGCTCGAGGACTTCGGCGCAACGGGGGTGGTCGTCCTGCTGGCGGCGGGCGTGACCATGGTCTTGGCGTACCTCTCGTCCGGCGTCGCCGTCCTCCGGACCGGCGTCCACTCGCGGACCCTCGGCCTCCTCGTGCTGGCGCCGCCGGTCATCTTCGGCGTGATGCTCTCGCAGGCCGCCCTCGCCGCCCAGTTCGGGCTGTTCTCGGAGGCCACCATGGCGTGGTCGGCCGTCGTCATCAGCGGCGGACAGGCTGTAGCGCACCTGGGCGTCGGCCACCTCCTCCGGATCGAGGGCGTCCCGGCCGACCGCGCGGCGTCGCGGGCCGACGCGACGACGTGACCGCGGGGCCGCAACGCCGGGTCGATGTCCGCCACACCGCCGAGCCGCGACCCTCTCCTCGCGCCGCACCTGCCGACAGCCGGGTGTCGCTTCGAGCGGACACCCCGACCGCGGCGCTCAGGCGAAGTCCCGGCGCATCGCGATCTCGAACCACGGGCAGAGGCGGAGCTGGCGGTAGTACCGCGGGTGGTCGTGGAGGTGGCCGTAGTCGACCCAGAGCAGGCCGCCGATCTCGTCCTCGTTCGGGGCGACCGCCGGGTCCGTCAGCGTGGCCTGCAGCACGGCGCAGACCTCCCACTCGACGCCCTCGTTGCCGTAGTAGCGCTTGTACTCGAACGCGTCCGTCTCGCGCAGGTCGTCGTACTGCCCGGGGGTGACGCCGAGCTCCTCGTCGAGCCGCTCGCGGGTGGCGTCGAGCTGGGATTGCCCGGGCGACGGATGCGACGCCACCGTGCCGTCCCAGTAGGTGTCCCACAGCCGCTTGCGCGGGCTACGCTGGGCGAGCAGCAGCCGGCCGTCCTCGTCGAACAGCAGGCAGGTGAAAGCCCGGTGGCGGATGCCGTCGCCGGTGTGCGCCTCGAGCCGGTCGACCACGTCGAGCTCGTCGTCGTCGGCGTCGACGGCGACGACCGGCTCGCCGCCGCCCGCCGCGGCGCCCGTCCCGGCCGCGTCCTCGGCGTGCATGTCGCGGGAAACGGCGGGCCCGGTCTTACGCGCTTCGGCTTGCTGGCTCCGGCCAAGGCCCATAGGGCTGCAGCGAGTACGGGACACCCGTGCCGGCGATCGACCTGCACGTCCACACCCGCTTCTTCCACGGGCACCGGCGGCTGGGCGACGCGTTCGACCCCATCGGCCTGCGGCTGCTCGCCTGGCTCGCGCGGGCCCGCGGCCTGGACGCGGTCGCGACCACCAACCACGACTACGCCCGCGCGTTCTCCGAGGAGGGCCTCCCGCGGTCGTTCGCGGTCGTCCCCGGCATCGAGATATCGACGACGAAGGGCCACGTCCTGGTCGTGGGCCCGGACCCGCCGGTCGAGACGGAGCCGGGCGAGCTGACGCCCGCCGAGACCGTCGACCTCGCCCACGACCGGGGCTGTGCGGCCATCGTCGCCCACCCGTACCGGAACAGCACGGTCCGCGACCTCGACCTGCCGTTCGACGCCATCGAGGTCAACGGCAAGCACCCGCAGACCCACGCCTGGGCGCGCCGCCTGGCGGACGACCGCGGGCTCCCCGTCGTCGGCGGGAGCGACGCCCACTACCCGGTCGAGGTCGGCCGCGCCCACACCGAGGTCGATGTCGACCGGCCGTCGCCCGCGGCGGTGGCCGACGCCATCCGCGACGGCCGGGTCGAACCGGCGGTCGACAACCGCCTCACCCACCGCCTGATGCGGCGCTTTTACGCCTACGTCCACGAACACAAGGGCCACGTCGACCAGCCGGAGTGGGCGACGCCGGGCGTCGGGGTGCCGCCGGAGGGATAGCCCGTCGGCTCGGCGGGGTTCGCCCGGGCGGCTCGACGGTCGCGACGCTCCCGCGAAAGCAAGACTTATCCGCGGTTCAGCCGTCGATTTCCCTGATGCCGGACGCCTACCTCGCGCTCGAGACCGGCCGTGTCGTCCCGGCGCGCACCCGGGCGCCGGGCCGCGCCCGCGGCGAGCTGGTGTTCACGACCGCGTACACCGGCTACGAGGAGAGCCTGACGGACCCCTCCTACGAGGAGCAGGTCCTCACGTTCGCCTACCCCCTCATCGGGAACTACGGCGTCCGACCCGAGCGGTTCGAGTCCGAGCGCGTCCACCCGAACGCCGTCGTCGCCAGGCAGCTGACCGACGACGTCGAGGCGTGGCTCCGGCGGGAGGACGTCCCGGCGGTCGACTCGCTTGACACCCGCGACCTCGTGCTCGACATCCGGGACCGCGGCGCGATGCGGTGCGGCGTCGCCGCCGGCCCCGACGCGACCCCCGAGGCCGCCGAGGCCGAACTCGCCGACTGTCCGTCCATGGGCGACCACGTCGACATCGGCGCGCAGGTGAGCGTCGAGGAACCCCTGCACCAGCCCGGCGAGGGGCCCGCAGTCGCGCTGGTCGACTGCGGGGCGAAGGGGAGCATCCTCGCCTCGCTGCGCCGGCGCGACGCCGACGTCACCGTGCTGCCCCACGACGTCAGCCCCGACGCGGTCGCCGAGCTCGACCCCGACCTGCTGTTCGTCTCGAACGGGCCGGGCGACCCGGCCACGTTCGAGGCCGCGGAGGCGCTTGTCGGCCACTACGCCGGCGAACTGCCCATCGCGGGCATCTGCCTCGGCCAGCAGGTGGTCGCCCGGGCGCTCGGCGGAACGACCGAGAAGATGGTGTTCGGCCACCGCGGCGTCAACCAGCCCGTCCGCGACCTCGAGACGGGCCGCGTCGTGATGACGACCCAGAACCACGGCTACACCGTCGCGGACCCCGGCGAGCTCGACGTCACCCAGGTCAACGTCAACGACGAGACGCCGGAGGGGCTCGACAGCGACGAGCTCGCCATCGTCACCCGGCAGTACCACCCGGAGGCCCACCCCGGTCCCCACGACTCGCTCGACTTCTTCGACGAAGTCGTGGCCCTGGCCGAGTAGCTCACCGCCGGTCGCGGTCGCGCCGAGACCGGCTCTCGCCGTCGCCCGCTTGGAGGTTGCAGGCCGGCCGCTTATCCACGGCCGTCCCCTACCTGTCCGGCCATGGGCGACCTCAGCGACCGGATTCTGTTCTCGGTCATGGCGGCCTCCGCAGCCGCCGGCCTGGTCGGATACTGGCTGACCATCGTCGTCGCCGAGGTGCCGGACTGGTTCACGCGCTTCGCCCTGCCGGGCCTCGTCGTCGTCTTCCTGCTCGCGGTCCTGGCCGCCTTCTGGATCGAGTTCAGTCTGCTGGACTGACGGCCCCTCGCCGGCCGGAGGACCGGGCGTTCCCGGGTGACGCTCCCCGGGTGGCGTCCTCGGCGGGCCGGCGGCTACGGCCCGCGACCACCACCCGACCCGGACGCGGGCGAGGAGCCGGACCGGATGGTGACGTATCCCACCGCCACCATCGCGGCGCCCCAGGCCAGGAACGCGGCGTCCCAGACCGCGACGCCCCCCGGGCCGTCGGGCCAGACGTGGTGGATCCCGAGCAGGTGGTGGTCGACCACCCCCTCGACGAGGTTGAACGCGCCCCAGCCGACGAGGACCGCGCCGACGAGCGTCCGACCGGCCACGCGGCCGCCGTCGAGCGCCCACGCCCGCCACAGGAGCGCCACCCCCGCGACGGTGAACGCGTAGGCGACCGCGTGGAAGACCCCGTCCCAGCGGACGTTCAGCGGGAGGTCGGTGGCCACGCCGGGGTCCGGATGAGCGCTGAGCATGTGGTGCCACTGGAGCAGCTGGTGGAGCACGATGCCGTCGAAGAACCCGCCGAGGCCGATGCCGAGGACCACGCCGGCCCGGACGACGGCGCGCTCGCGCCCCCGACGGCCCGCCGGGCGTCGGTCCGAGGCTCCCATGCCGGCCGTTTCGCGGGTCGGCCGCTTCAGCGTGGGCCCGTCAGTGGCAAGGCGACAGCGGGCAGCCGCGTCACCGTCCCCGAGCGGTCGGCTTATCCCGGGCAGTCTCTAGGGGAGATCATGCGACGGCGCGCGGCGCTGCGGGCCGGGCTCGGCCTGGCGGGGGCCGCGGTCGCCGGCGTCGCGGTGGCGGGGCGGGGCCGCGTCGGCGGCTCCGCGTCGGACGCGCCCTACGGCCCGCTGGGCCGGCTCCCGCTGGCCGGCTCGGCGGACTGCCGGGTCTCGGCCGACGGGCGGACGGCGTTCGTGGCGGTCGGCGACGGCGTCGCGTCGGTGGACGTGTCCGAGCCGACCGACCCGACGCTGCTCGCGGAGCGCCGCGACATCGAGGCCGGCCGCGAGAGCGGCCCGCTGTCGGGCATCGCCGACCTGGCGGTCGACGGCGACCGGCTGCTCGTCCCCGGACCCGCCCATCCCCGGCCGGGGCGACTGGCGGGCTTCGCGCTCTTCGACGTCTCGGACCCGGGGGCACCCGAGCGGGTGGCGTTCCACGAGACGGCGTTCCCCATCCACAACGCCGCGCTGGCGGGCGGCCGGGCCTACCTGACCGCCGGTCTCGCGCTGGTCGTCGTCGACGTGACCGACGACGAGCCCGTCGAGCTCGCCCGGTGGTCGCTCGAGGACGTCGACGCCCGGTGGGGGGACGTCCCCGGGCCGCTGCGGGTGCTGCACGACGTCCGGTTGCGCGGCGACCTCGCCGTGCTGTCCCAGTGGGACGCGGGCACGTGGCTGGTCGACGTCTCCTCGCCCGACGACGTCGCGGTGGTGGGTCGGGCGGGGGGCCGACCGGCCGACGAGCTCGCGGCGGTCGAGTCCGGGTCGGTCGGGGTCGAGGCCGTCCGGGGGCCCGGGAACCACCACTCCGCGGCGCTGTCGGCCGACGGCTCGGTGCTGGCCGTGGGGATCGAAGCGTTCGACGCGGGGACGGAGAACGCCGACGGCGGCCCCGGCGGCATCGAGCTCTACGACGTCTCCGACCCCGCCGAGCCCGCGCGCCTGGCGGCCGTCGACGCGCCCCCGGCGGCCGACGAGACCCGCGGCGGGACGTGGACGACCGCCCACGACTTCGCGTTCGCCGGCGACCGGCTCTGCTCGGCGTGGTACCAGGGGGGCGTCCGCCTCCACGACGTCTCCGACCCGACCGCGCCGCGCGAGCTCGCCTGGTGGCGGCGCCCCTCGGAGGCCGCCTTCTGGACCGCCCTGCCGGCGGCCGGCGGGACGGTCGTCGCGCCGAGCACGTCGATGCCGGCCGACGGGCTCGGGTCGGCGCTGTACGTCTTCCCGAACCGGCCGGGCGAGCAGCCGGACCCGCCGTCGCTCCTCGACCCGACCGCCACCCCGTCGGCGGACGCCTCGTCGGCAGCTTCCGGCGAGTCGACGCCGTCGGCCTCGTCCACGCCGACGCTCACGCCGACGTCGTCCCCCTCGTCCTCGCCGACGGCCGGCTCCAGCCCGACGCCCACGCCCGGCCAGCCCGGGTTCGGCGCGGCGGGACCCGTGGGCGGTCTCGCGGGGCTGGCGGCGTGGCGGCGCTGGCGCGGGCGGTCGTCGCAGCCGAGCCGCCGGTAGAGCCATGGTGTCCTCCTCCCGATAGGAACGGGGAGGCTCCGCAGTGAACGACGCCGCCGCGCGGTTCCAGGGCTACCTCGTCGCCCAGCTGGTGCTCGCGGCCGTCGGCATGCTGGCGCTGGTCCTCGGGGACTTCGGCGGGTACTACTACCGGGCGGGGGCGGGCGTCGACGTCTACGGCTACGTCTACCTCGGCTCGGGCGCGCTGGCGTCGGTCCTGGTCCTGCTCGGGGCCGCGGGGCTCGGCGTGGCGCTGTACGCGGCGCTCGACAGCCTCCGGGACGAGGCGGCGACGCTCGAGACGCTCGCCGCGAACGCCGACCGCTCGGTCCGCGCCGCCGGGTTCACGGCGGCGCTCGCGGCCGCGGGCGCGCTCGCCGCGACCAGCTGGGGCGTCGAGTGGTGGCTCGACGCGGGCTTCTACGGCGCGTTCGTCGGCGGCCTGCTGGTCGTCTGGCTTGGCCGGCTGCTGGGCGGCGCGGTCGAGCGGGAGCTCGAGGAAGCCCGGGCGACCGCCTGACCCGACCGGCCGAACCGCCGTCGACCGCCTACGCGTCCTTCGGCTGGCCCCAGACCTCGTGGTACTTCGGCCGGTCCGAGAGGGCCTCGACGTCGAGGGGTTCGTCGGCCGCCTCGACGGCCGCCATCGCCGCGCGGGCGCTCGGGTAGGTCGAGAAGTAGGTGACCGTCTCCTCGACGGCGACGGTCAGCGGCTCCCGGGCCCGCGAGACGATGAGGTCGACCTCGCCGGCGCGGATGGCCGCACAGAAGGCTTCCTCGTCGTCGAACGAGACGACCTCGAAGCGCTCGGCGACGCGCTCGCGCAGCGCGCGGCCGGCCTCGGAGTCGGGGTCGGGGAACTGCTCGTCCGAGAGGTCGACGACGGCGGTACCGCCCCGCGGGACCGGCTTGCCCGTCGCCTGCTGGGCCTTGTCGTAGGCGCGGCCGAAGGAGTCGGCGGTGCCCATCACCTCGCCGGTGGACTTCATCTCCGGGCCCAGCCGGGGGTCCGACCCCGGCAGCCGGTCGAACGGGAGCACGACCTCCTTGACCGAGGTCTGGGCCGGCACCTGCTCCTCGGCGTCGAGCTCGGCCAGCGGGGTGCCGAGCATCACCTTCGCGGCGAGCCTGGCGATGGGGACGCCCGTGGCCTTCGAGACGAACGGGACGGTCCGCGAGGAGCGCGGGTTCGCCTCGAGGACGTACACCTCGCCGTCGCGGACCGCCAGCTGGACGTTGAGCAGTCCGATGGTGTCGAGCGCCCGGGCGATGTCCAGGGTGACCTCCCGTATCTTCCGGTTGACCTCTCGGCCGAGCGTCGGCGGCGGGATGACGCAGGCCGAGTCCCCCGAGTGGACGCCGGCGGACTCGACGTGCTCCATGATGCCGCCGATGAGCACGTCCTCCCCGTCGGCGACCGCGTCGACGTCGACCTCGACCGCACCTTCGAGGAACTCGTCGACGAGCACGGGATGGTCCGGGCTGACCCGGACGGCCGCCTCGAGGTAGTGGCGCAGCTCCGCGTCGTCGCCGACGACCTGCATCGCGCGGCCGCCGAGGACGTACGACGGCCGGACGAGCACGGGGTAGCCCAGGTCGTGGGCGAGCTCGACCGCCTCCGCCTCGCTGGTCGCGGTGCCCCCCTCGGGCTGGGCGATGCCGAGCCCGTCCATCAGCGCGTTGAACCGGTCGCGGTTCTCCGCGAGGTCCATCGCGTCGACGGTCGAGCCGAGGATCTCGCAGTCCAGGTCGCGCCGGTCGAGCTCGGCCGCGAGCGCGCGGCCGACGTTGACGGAGGTCTGCCCGCCGAACTGGACCATGGCGCCGTCGGCGTTCGTCGCCTCGACGACGTCGGCGATCTCCTCGGCGGTGATGGGCTCGAAGAACAGGCCGTCGGAGGTGTCGTAGTCCGTCGAGACCGTCTCGGGGTTGTTGTTGACGACGTGGGTCTCGACGCCC
>CAZVOR010000009.1:0-28053 GCA_964628745.1 uncultured Halobacteriales archaeon | reverse complement strand
CGCCACCGGGCCGACGGGACCGTCGAGGTCGAGGGCCGCCTCGCCGTCGGCGTCGGCGCCGAGCACGACCGGCGTCGCCGCCTCGTCGCCGGCGCCCAGTCTCGCGTCGAGCTCCTCGCGGGTCCGGACCGCGCCCACGTGGTACGGGACGCCGACGGCGTCGCAGGCGCCGGCGAGCAGGCCGGCGGCCGCCAGGCAATCGCCGTCGGCGACGGCGACGAGGTGGACTAGGTCGGCCCGGCGGACGACGGCCGCGACGTCGCTGGCGGCGTCGGCGGGCTCGGCGTCCGGGCGGTCCGTCGCGGCCATCTACTCGAGGAGGTCCCTGGCGGTCTCGTAGCTGTAGGTGAAGTCCGCCGGGAGCCGGTCGCCGCGGTAGTAGGCGACCAGCCGGCGGGCCTTCGACTCGGCGTTCTGGAGCGCGCGCTTGTTCTGGTGGTCCTGGCCGTGCTCGCGGACGTGCTCGTTCAGCCGGACGGCCTTCTCGAGCAGGTGGCGCAGGTCCTCCGGCAGCTCGGGCGCGGCGTCGTGCTCGTCGAGGATCTCGCCGACCTTCCGGCCGGTCGCGAGCTTGACGTCGGGCACGGGGGTGCCGTCGACGCCCTCGTCGCGCAGCCGCAGGCCGATCTCGCTCGGGTCGTGCCCCGCCTCGGCGAGCTCGACCACGCGCTGTTCGACCGCGTCGGCGTCGACGTCGCTCCACTCGGGTGGTTCGTCCGCCACGGGGCGGTCCGAACCGGACTGCCCCCGGCGACGGGTGTGCATTCGGGCCATGGTGTGGGCTGGAACGGCACGGGCCGCTGGCGGCGCCGGGACGGCGCCCGCACCGCCGCATTCCCAAGCCGCGCAAGCGCGCGGCGCGTCGGAGCTACGGCCGTGCCTGTTCCCTACGGGCGTCCAGTCGGGGCGCGACCTAAAGGATTGTCATCTCGACGCCGGCGGCGGCGGTCCTCGACCGATGGGAGGGGTGAACGGGCGAACGAGCAGGAGCGGTCCTGGCGCTTCGAAGCGTTTATGCGTGCCAGCGGGCTACTCCGGGACGCGTTCGAGGGCTCGTAGATCAGCGGTAGATCACTCCCTTGGCATGGGAGAGGCCCCGGGTTCGATTCCCGGCGAGTCCATCTCCGTCCCGCGCTCCGCTCCCTCGCCGACCCTCACGGGCACGGAGCGTTCGCTCAGTCCCGGCGAGTCCGTCGCCAAACCTCCCGGCGAGGGTCGCCGACGCCGGAACGAGCCATTATGGTCCTCCCCCGACAAGCGCCCCCATGGACGAAGTCGTCAAGGCCCTGATCATCATCCTGTTCCTGTCGCTGGCCGTGTCGGTGCTGGGCGGCATCGCCCTCTTCGGCGCCATCGAAGGGGGCACCACGCCGAACACCGCGCTGCTCGTCGCCAGCCTCGTCGTGCTCGTCGTCGACCTCTGGTACATCAAGCGGCTGTTCGTCACGCCCCAGGAGCTCGGCGGCGCCGAGTGAGGCGCTCCCGGCGGCCGGTGGACGCCCGACGACCTCGTTGCGTGGTAACAGTTTTCACGCGGGCCGCCCAAGCATACTCCATGGGCCTCGTCCGTCTGCTCCGGTCGCTGCTCAGCGGGGGCGTCGTCGAGATCGACGTCTACGAGTGTGGCTCGTGCGGGGCGCCGCTGGACGCCGCGGAGTCCCACTGCCCCGACTGCGGCGGCGCGCGCCGCGAGGCGACCGAGCACGTCCCGGTGTACTGGGACCTGGACTGAGCGTCGCCGCACCCGGCGCTCGTCCGACGAGTGGCTTCTCGCGGCCCCGATATCCCCTCAGAGCCCGAGCTCTAGGTCCATCTCGGCCAGCGGGCGCGCGCCCTCGGCGACGGCCGACTCGACCGTCTCCCGGTCCTTCATCACGAAGCAGTTGAACCGGCCGAGGCTCCGGTGGAGCACGGAGGCCTTGAAGAGGACGTCCGGGTGGGCGGTGTACTTGCGCTTGACGACCGCGAACGGCTCCGGGTCGTCGACCTTCACGAGCGCGTAGCCGTGCTCGGCGAGGACCCGCTCGACCCGCTCGAACCGGGAGGCGGGCACCTCGTACCGGTAGTCGTAGCGGCTGTAGTACCGCCTGAGCTCGTCGTAGACGTCGTCCTCGAAGTAGTGGCGGAACCAGTAGGCGTCCCCGACGTGGAAGGCGTTGATTCGGGTCCGCCCCGCCCGGTGGAACGACGCCATCGACCCCACCTGGGCGCGCTGACAGTTTAGTCTTCGCGCCCGCGAGCGCCGCCACGCGGGGTGGCTGGGACAACCGAACCGGCCGGGCGCGGGGCAAGGTATAACCGAGGCGTCGGCCACGGGGACGCATGGACGGCGACGCCCACGACCAGTTCCCGCTCGCCGAGCCGGGCGGGCCGAAGCCGCTCGACGGCGTCCGCGTCATCGACGCCGGAACGCTCGTCGCGGCGCCGGCCGCGACGAGCCTGCTCGGCGACTTCGGCGCGGAGGTCATCAAGATCGAGCACCCCGAGTACGGCGACGGGCTCCGACAGCTGGACCCCCACAAGGACGGCGTCGGGCTCTGGTGGAAGGTCACCGCGCGGAACAAGCGGTCGGCCACGCTCGACCTCTCGACGGACGCGGGGGCGGCGGTGTTCCGCGACCTCGTCCGCGAGGCCGACGTCGTCGCCGAGAACTTCCGGCCCGGGACGATGGAGCGGTGGGGGCTCGGCCCGGACCGGCTCCACGAGGTCAACCCCGGGCTCGTGATGCTGCGCATCTCCGGCTACGGGGGGACCGGCCCGTACCGCGACCGTCCGGGCTTCGGCCGCGTCGCAGGCGCGTTCAGCGGGATGACGACGCTCATCGGGGAGGCCGACGGCCCCCCGATGACGCCCGGCTACCCGCTCGGCGACGGCGTCTCCGGCGTGCTCGGCGCGTTCGGGACGATGGTCGCGCTGTTCGAGCGCCACGTCAACGGCGGCGAGGGGCAGGTCGTCGACCTCGGGCTGTACGAGTCGCTGTTCCGGCTGCTCGAGTTCAGCGCCATCGAGTACGACCAGCTCGGGGTCGTCCGGAAGCGCACGGGCAACACCCACGCCTACGTCGCGCCCTCCTCGACGTACGAGACCGCCGACGGCGAGTACGTCACGATGACGGCGAGCACGCCGAGCGTCTGGGAGCGGCTGTGCGCCGCGATGGACCGCGAGGACCTCCTCGACGACGAGCGGTTCGTCGACAACGAGGCCCGCGTCGAGCACTCGGAGGCGGTCAACGGCGTCGTCCACGAATGGGTCGGCGAGCGCACCCGCGAGGAGGTCGAGGCGGCGTGGGACGCCCACGACGTCCCGCACTCGACGGTCTACGACATCGCCGACTGCTTCGCCGACGAGCACTACCGCGAGCGGCCCTCGCTGGTCCGCGTCCCCGACGACGAACTCGGCGAGACCGTCGTCCAGAGCGTCGTCCCGAAGCTCTCGGAGACGCCCGGCGACCTCCGGCATCTCGGCCCGAGCCAGGGCGAGCACAACGACGAGGTCTACCGCGACCTGCTGGGCTACGACGACGAACTGCTGGCCGACCTCGAGGCCGAGGGAGTCATCTGATGGCGCCCGCCGGCTCCGCCCGCGGCCGCCCCCACGGCGCCGCCCGCGAGCACTCCACGGGCGCGGCCCGCGAGCGGCCCGACATCACCTTCCCCGAGTCGGTCACCGTCGTCGACACGCTGCCGCGCGACGGGCTGCAGCGCTTCCCCGAGTTCGTCCCGACCGAGCGCAAGGTCGAGATCGTCGACCGCCTCTCGACGACCGGCGTCCCGGAGATCGAGGTCACGTCGTTCACGCACCCCGAGGTGGTCCCGAACCTCCGGGACGCCGAGGCCGTCTTCTCGGGGATCGAGCGCCGCGAGGACGTGGTCTACCGGGCGCTCGTCCCGAACCGGTACGGCATGGAGCGCGCCGTCGAGGCCGGCGTCGACAAGGCGAACGCGCTCATCACCGCCAGCCCGGAGTACAACCGGCGGAACCAGAACATGACCATCGAGGAGAACGTCGAGCAGGTCCGCGAGGTCGTCGACCTCGCGGGCGACCACGGCATCCCCGTCGACGTCGGCATCGGGATGTCCTTCTTCAGCCCGTTCGAGGGCGAGACCCCGCCCGAGCGCACCCTCGAGGTCGTCGGGGCGATGCTCGACGCCGGCGTCGACGACGTCACGCTGGCGACCTCCAACGGCATGGCCCACCCCGGCCAGGTCCGCGACCTCGTATCGGCCGTCCTCGACCGTTGGCCGGACCTCGAGCTCGGCCTGCACCTGCACGACACGAACGGCCTGAGCCTTGCGAACGCCGTCGTCGCGATGCAGCTGGGCGTCCGGCGGTTCGACGGCGCGCTGTGCGGGCTCGGCGGGGGCGTCATCTTCGACGACTCGCTCGAGCACATCGGCAACACGCCAACCGAGGACCTCGTGCAGCTGCTCGACCTGCTCGGCGTCGAGACGGGAATCGACTTCGAGCGCCTGGAGGCGGTCGCCCGGGAGGTCGCGGGCTGGCTCGACCTCCCGCCGAACAGCCACGTGCTGCGCGGCGGGACGCGGGCGGCGCTGCTCGCGGCGCACGCGGAGTGACTCGAGCGCCGCCTCTCGCGGTTCCGAAACTCCTTCACCCGCCTGCCGCTAGGGCCCCGCATGGACCCGCTCGACGACCTGCCCGACGGCTGGCAGGTCTGGAACGCCGAGCCCGAGGGGCGGGTCGTGCTGGCCTTCCGGCCGGACGTCTTCGACGGCGAGGCGTTCCCGCCCGCGTGCCTGCCGACCGCCACGGTCGCGCCGGGCCCCTCGCCGGACGCGCCGCCGGAGCGCCGGGCCCGTTCCGGGCGGTGGTTCGTCGCGCTGTACCTCGAGCCGGACGTCCGGGTGCGGGCCGTCGACGCGAGCTTCGACGACCGCGACGCGGCGGTCGAGGGGGCGGCGGCCGTCGCCCGGCGGTTCGCCGCCGGCGAGGTCGACTACCGCGGCGCGTACCTCGAGCCGCGAGAGGCCTACCTCGACCGGCTCGACGCGCTCGTGGACGAGGCCGCCCGTTGACGTGACCCGGCCGGCAGCGGCCGCCGGGTTGGCCGGCTACGACGGGGTCTCGGACTCGGGAGGCTCGACCGGCTCGAGCTTCTCCGCCCGGTAGCCGAAGATGTCGACGTAGCCGTTGGCCGACAGGAGCACGGGGTAGAACGGCTCGTCGGCCCGGACGGGCTCGCCGTCGACCTCGGCGAACGCCTCGCCGGCCGCGACGCGCTCGAAGTTCTCGACGAGCACCTCGTACCGCTCGCCCGGGGGCTTAGCGATGGGCGCCCCGAGGCGGTAGCGGGGCAGCTCGCGGGCCAGCGTCGGCCCGGGGATGACGCCCGTCGCCGTCAGGAACTCCCGGGCGATGCGGTAGGCGTTCTCGGCCGCCTCCTCCGAGCCCTGCAGGCCGGCCTCGACCTCGATGAGCTCCGCGTCGATGGCGAACAGCCGGCCCTCGTCCGCGTCGATGCAGACGAGCGCGGCGACCGAGAGGTACGAGCCGAGCTCGGCGGCCCGGCCCCTGGACTCGTTGACGATGGCGAACGGCCGGTCCGTGGACTGGGTCGAGTGGAGGGACAGCACCAGGCAGCCGCGCAGCTCATCGGCGAGCCGTCGGGCGAGGTCCCGCTCCCTGGCGCCGTCCGGGGCGTCCTCGCCGAAGGCGCGGTTCAGGTCGGCGTCGAGGTAGCGCACGCCGGCGGCGAGCGCCTCCTCGTGGGCGACGACGAGCTTCACCGGCCGGTCGACGGCCGGGTCGTCCGCGACGAGCCGCTCAACGGCGCGGGCGCCGCAGGGTTCGTCGCCGTGTACGGCCCCCACGACCGCGACCTGCGGCGTCCCCTCGCCGAGCTGGACGACGCGCATGCCGGGGGCGGGTTGCCCCGGCCACGTTATGAGTCGTGCGTTTTCCGGCCACCCCGGGTGCTCCGGTCCCCGGACCACGGGGACCCCGCCCCTTTTCTCCGACGGGACCGTCCATCGACCGACGCGACGGGACCCGTCCATGGACGAGCACACCCGCGACCCCACGGTCGAGCCGCCGCCCCCCGGGCGCGAGCCGACGGGCTGGGACGCGACTGCCGGCCGGTGGGAGCACGCGACGCTCCGCCGGGCCGTCGAGCACGGCGTCCGGCTGTTCAACGACGGCGAGTACCACGGCGCCCACGACTGCTTCGAGGCCGAGTGGTACAACTACGGCCGCGGGACGCCCGAGAGCGCGTTCCTCCACGGGCTGGTCCAGGTCGCCGCCGGGCTCCACAAGCGCGCCGACCTCGACGACGACGCCGGACTCCGCTCGCTGTTCGAGACCGCGCTGGCGTACCTGCACGGCGTCCCCCGCGACTTCTACGGCCTCGACGTGCTCGACGTCCGGACCCGGGCCACGAATGCCCTCGAGGAGCCCGCCGCGGTCGACGGCTGGCGGCTGACCCTCGACGGCGACCGGCCGGGGGCGCGACCCGAGGACTACGACCACCTGGCGTCGCTGCCGTGACGGCCTGCCGTCGCCGCCGTCGTGACACCCGCGACCCGGTCGTCGGTCGCGGTGCCGCGCCGCTCAGCCGTAGTGCTTGAACAGCAGGCCGCGCACGTCGTCCTTCGTCCGGACGTGCATCGACTTGCCGTCCGGTAGCTCGACGACGTACTTGCCGCCCTCCTCGCTGTCGGAGACCTCCCACTTGTCCTCGTGTTCCGACATGAGGTTCATCATCGCCTCGAGGCGGTCGTCCGGGTCGGCGCTGTCCGCCGGCGCGTCGGCCGTTTCGTCAGCCGGCTCGGCAGCGTCGTCGGCCAGTTCGGCCATGTCGTCGATCGATCCGACCTCGTCGGCCGCCTCGTCGGTCGGTTCGACGTCGTGGACCGTCGGGGCGCCGGTCGAGTCGGGCGCCGCGCCCGCGCCGTCGGCGTCGTGGTAGTCCAGCAGGTACTGGAGGGCGTCACGCGGCCGGACGGTGCCGTACGCCCCGACGTGCCGGTCGGCCAGCGCGTCCTGCAGGCCCTCGAGCGCTTCCAGCTGCGCCGACGATATCTCGATGTCGGGCATGTCGACGTCTGCGACGGTGTGGACCGTAAAGATGGCGCCGCTCGGAGCAGGGCGCCGTACGGACGGTTCCCGACCCGCTCGACAGTCGCGCGTGGGCGCCTCCCCGGGCCCTGGACGACGTCCGGGGTGGATACGACGCCGCTGTCCAGGTGCCTGCCGTCGACGGGCGAGGGGCCAGCCATCCGGAGGCGGTCGCGTCAGCCGGCGAACCGATGTCTATCGAACGGTCGAAACGGACGCCTTCGTCGCGCGTTCGTCAGGGTCCGGTCCACTCCCTCGACCGGAGTCGGAGCAGCCGCGAGAGGCGCGGATCGACACCAGCCCTTTTCCCGGGTAGCCACCTCATCAGCGTATGTCTCTCGTTGGGGCCGCTCTGGCCCTCCGGGGCCTCGCCTCGGCCCCCGTGACGAGCGATATGCTCGTCGTCTTCGGTCTCATCCTCCTCGCGCTCGCGTTGTTCGTGACCGAACGGTTCCCGATCGACGTCACCGCCATCCTGGTGATGGTCCTGTTGATGGTGCTCGAGCCGTGGACGCAGATCTCACCGCGGGAGGGAATTTCGGGGTTCGCCAACCCCGCCACGATCACGGTGCTGGCGATGCTCATCCTGAGCACGGGGATCAATCGAACGGGGATCGTCCAGCGGCTCGGTCGGGAGATGGCCGCGTTCGCCGGGACCGACCGGCGCAGGCAGCTCGCCGCGACCATCGGCGTCGCCGGGCCGGTCTCGGGGGTCATCAACAACACGCCGGTCGTCGCCATCCTGGTCCCCGTGATCGCCGACCTCGCCCACGAGGGGCGGACCTCGCCGTCGAAGCTGCTCATGCCGCTGTCGTTCGCCTCGATGCTCGGGGGGACGCTGACGCTCATCGGCACGTCGACGAACATCCTCGCGAGCGACATCGCCGGCCGGCTCGGGGCGGAGTCGCCCGGGCTCGGGCTACACGCGTTCGGGATGTTCGAGTTCACCAAGCTCGGCGTCGTCGTCTTCGCCGTCGGCGCCCTCTACCTCATGACGGTCGGCGTTCGACTGCTCCCCGAACGGATCACCGCCGCGGAGGGCCTCGTCGAGGAGTACGCCCTCCAGGAGTACCTGGCGGACGTCGTCGTGCCGACGAACTCCTCGTTGGTCGGCCAGCGCGTCGAGGAGGCACTCGGGGACGACGAGCTCGATATCGACGTGTTACAGCTGCTCCGCGACGGCGAGCGCTTCGCCGAACCGCTCGCGCGCAAAGAGATCCGCGAGCGCGACACGCTGCGACTCCGGACGAACCGGACGACGCTCGAGCACATCATCGACGCGGAGGGGCTGGTGTTCGCGGGCGGCCCCCGGACCGAAGCCGACCTACACTCGGCGGACGAGGAGCCCGTTCTCGTCGAGGTAGTCATCCCGTCCGGATCGTTCCTCGTCGGCGAAACCCTCGCGAGCTCGACGTTCAGGCAGCGCTACGACGCGAACGTCCTCGCTTTCCGGACCCGCGGTGACGTGGTCCGCGACCGGTTCGAGGACATCCGTATCCGCGTCGGCGACACGCTGCTCGTGCAGGCTCCACCCGACAGCCTCGCCCGGCTCGTCGAGAACGAGGACTTCATCGTCGCCCACGAGTTCGACGAGGTGACGTATCGGAGCGAGAAGATTCCGTTCGCGGTCGGCATCATCGCCGGGGTCGTCGCGCTCCCGGCGCTGGACGTACTTCCGCTCGTCGTCTCCGCGTTGGCGGGCGTGGTGGCGATGGTCCTCACCGGCGTCCTCGAACCGACCGAACTCTACTCGTCGGTCGATTGGAACGTCTTCTTCCTGTTGGCGGGAGTCATCCCACTCGGGATCGCCCTCCAGCAGACCGGGGCGGCGGCGCTGCTCGGTGGGGCCGTCGCCTCGACAGGAACGGTCCTGCCCCCGATCGGCGTCCTGTGGGTGCTCTACCTCGCGACGGGGTTGTTGACGAGCGTCATCAGCAACAACGCGAGCGTCGTGCTGATGATCCCCGTCGCGGCCAGCGCCGCCGGGTCCATCGGAGCGAACGCGTTCGCGTTCGTCCTCGCCGTGACGTTCGCCGCCTCGACGGCGTTCATGACGCCGATCGGCTATCAGACGAACCTCTTCGTCTACGGTCCTGGCGGGTACACGTTCTCGGACTTCCTCCGCGTGGGCGCGCCGCTGCAGCTGCTGCTCTCGGTCGTTACCGTCCTCGGCATCGCGTTCTTCTGGGGCGTCCGCGTGTGATTCGGGTTGTCCCGATCGGTATTCAGCGACGCGGTCGACATGATCACCGACCGCTGGCGCGGTACGAACGTTGATTGACCTGGCCGTCCTCCCGAGTCTATGGCCGAGTTTCCAGACGAGCGACAGCTCGTGCTCGAGGCGGAATCCCAGCTGCAGCAATGGACCAACGGTGCGCGGACCGCGGCGTACGCCGAGCTGTTCGAAGGCGACGACCCGGTCCTCACCGCCGAAGATCTACAGCTTCTCGATGCGATCGATTCCGCGATGGAGCGGCAGGGCGGCGATGGCGTCTGGGGGACCGACCAGTACGGAATCCACACCGCCGGTACCACGAGCTCGGACCGTTCCGTCGGAATCGTCTGCGTGTATCATCCACGAATCACCAAGGATTCCGTCCTTCGAGGGGGCGACGATATCGACGACGAGACCGAAGAGCGACTCAACGCAGCACTCTGGAGGTACAGCGAGCGCGTCGCTATCCTCATCGAAGAAGAACTCGACGAGTACGTTCGCCGTCGGCAGCGCTAGTTCCCGTGATCGATTCTGTCTCACTGGCCGCGGTCGATTCTGTCCCGAAGACGCGGTCGTCAGTTAGCGCCGGAAGCGTTCTGGCGTCGCTCCCGGTCATGAGCCGCGCGACCTCAATGGACGTCCTCGGTCCGTTCGACAATCGGGCAGTGTTGGGCCTGTGAGCCGACCGTCGCCGACGGTTGGCTGGACCGGGAGGCCAGCTGCCGACGGCTCACCATGCCGCGATACTCGTCGCCGTCTGTGACGACGACGGCGTCGAGTTCCTGATTCTCGAACGCTCCGGCGACCTTCGAGAGCGGAGTCTCGATGTCGAGTTCGGTGAACGCCGTCGAAACCATCTCGGAGATATCTATCGGGTTGTCTTCTGCTGAAGAGGCTTCTGGATGGTTATGCCTGTCTCGCTGCCGGCAGCGGCACGAATACGGTTGTTCGTGCCGGCCGATCGATGACATCATCACGGTAACTCTGTCGAACCTGCCGTGTCCGAGCTGGAGGAAGCACCGGCGTTGTCGCAAAGCTTGGACCCTACGGTCACCAGAGCCCCTCCTCGAAGATCGTCAGCAGAGCGGCTCCCTTTCCCGTAAATTTCAGCACCGGAACGATCGGTATCATATGAGGAGAGGGGTTCGAACTCGATGACGAACCCTCCGTCCACGCCCCACCCCCCTCACGTTCGGTGCGGGAGTGAGAGGGGAGGGATTCGAACTCGACTGCGGGACGGTCGCTCACTACGTTCGCGCTGCGTCTCGCGTAGTTCGAATCCCTTGTTCTGACAGCAACCGCTCGCTATCGCTCGCGGGGGTCCATGCGAGGGGAGGGATTCGAACCACGCCCGGACGTGCTCGCTTCGCTGCGCGCGCCCGGTCTGCTTCGAATCTTCCGTTTCGACTACACGGTCCTCGCGTCCGCTCGGACCGGTATGCGAGGGGAGGGATTCGAACCCACGGACCTCTACAGGAGCGGATCTTGAGTCCGCCGCCGTTTCCAGGCTTGGCTACCCTCGCCCGCACCGGATTCGGGCGGCGATTCGCCAAAAGGATTCCGGGGCGGTGCGGGCCGTCCCTGCTCGCTGTCCCCACACCACCCGCCGGAACCGGAATCCTGAAACCCGACCCGGGCGACCCGCGGCCATGGACTGGCCGGCGGAGCTCGACCCCGAGCGGGCGTGGCTGGCCACGGTCGCGGCCGTCGCCGCCGGCCTTGTCGCCGGCGTCCTCCTCCTGCCAGAGCTCGTCTACGACCGGTTCGTCTGGCAGTACTTCTGGGGGCCGGTCTACGCCGACGCCAACGCCGCCGCGTGCGCCGTGAAGACCCCGGCGGGGACGGAGCTGCTCGGCAGCTCCTCGGCGTGTGCCCGCGCCGAGGGCATCGTCGCCTACCCGGGCTACACGGCCGTCTCGGAGGTCGGCTACGCGGCCACGCTGCTGCTGGCGGTGGTCGGCGTCGTCTTCCTCCTCCGGCGGCTCGAGGTCGGCACCGAGCGCCGCTTCTTCTACGCCCTCGTCCCGTACATGTTCCTCGGCGGCGCGCTCCGGGTCGTCGAGGACGCCAACGACGCCGTCCCGGCGGGCGTCGAGGCGGGCATCGCCTACCCGTGGAACGCGCTCATCATCAGCCCGCTCATCTACTTCACCGTGTTCGCGGTCACGCTCGTGGCGCTCGTCGGGAGCGTCCGGCTGGAGACCGCCGGGCGCGCGACGGGCTACGAGCGCCCGCTGGCCGCCGTCGGCCTCGCGGGGCTCGCCCTCGCGCTGGCCTACCTGGGCTGGCTGGCCGCGACGACGACGCACGTCGGGTTCTACCCGCAGATCCCCGCCGTCGTCCTGGTCGCCACGACGGCCCTCACCGCGGCCGTCTGGTACGGCATCGAGCGGTACCGACCCGGGCTCAACGCCGGCACGGGGACGGTGGGCCTCGCGGTGCTCTGGGCGCACACGCTCGACGGCGTCGCGAACGTCGTCGGCATCGACTGGGGCGCCGAGCTCGGCCTGCCGTACGGCGACCTCGTCCCCAAGCACCCCGTCAACCGCGCGCTCATCGGCGTCGGCGAGCGGTTCCCCGACGCCGTGGTCGACGTCGTCGGGACGGCGTGGCCGTTCCTCGTCGTGAAGGTGGTCGCCGCCGTCTTCGTGCTCTACATCTTCGACGAGGCAATCTTCGAGGAGAGCCCGCGGTACGCGATCCTGCTGCTCGTGGCCATCGTCGCGGTCGGCCTCGGCCCGGGCACCCGCGACATGCTCCGGGCGACGTTCGGGATATAGCCGACGTCACGCATCGGACGGGACGTCGTCACCATCCGTAGAACGGGATGTCGTCGCCACCCGCAGAACGGGGTCGCCCGCGCAGTGGTCGTCTCGAACGCCAGGTCGAACCGACCGAGCGGGCCCTGGCGCGAGACGGCGAACGTGACGACGAGCCCGACGACGCCCCGAAGGCCCGTCCCGGTGTCGACGACCGAGGTCAGAAATCGCTTCCCGCGGAGCTCGTTGGAGGCCAGGGCCACGGCGACGGGAAGGCTCGCGACGGTCTCGACGCGACGGCGAGACGCTCACGTTCAACGAGGCGCGGACGATGCCCGAGGGCACGCCGGCTCGAGGGGAAGCCCGGCGAGCAGGGCCACCGTGGCCGGCGCGGACCCGGGGCTCACGTCCCCCGCTCGGTCGAATCGGCGCTCCAGCCCGCGGGGACGTACTGCTGGAACCGGGGGTCCGCCGACAGCGCGCTGGGGAAGAACAGCTGCTCCCCGTCGGCCTCGTAGTTCGAGATGACGGCCTGTCCATGCGGGCTGGTGACGTAGCCGATGTACGCCATCGCGAGGTCGTAGTTCACCCCCGGGTTGACGGCCGGGTTGGCCGCGAGGATGCCGTAAGGGTTCGCGAGCAGCGCCGGTCCCCCATCGAGGGGACCCTGGACGAGGACGACGAGGTCAGTCTCCGACCGCCGCGACAGGTACGTCCCCCGGTCGGAGAGCGTGTAGGCGTCCCCCTCGTCGGCGACGTTGAGGACCTGTCCCATCCCCTGCCCGGTCTCGCGGTACCAGCTGCCGTCGGGGACGACGTCCGCCCGCTCCCAGATGGTCCGCTCCCTGGCGTGCGTCCCGGAGTTGTCGCCGCGGGAGACGAACGGCGCCTCCGCCGAGGCGATGCGGGAGAACGCCGCCGGCACGGACTCCGAGCCCTGGACCCCGGCCGGATCGTCCCGCGGGCCGACGACGACGAAGTCGTTGAACATGAGGTCCCGCCGGTTGATCCCGTACCCCTGCCGCATGAACTCGTCCTCCAGCGCCCGAGCGTGGACCATCGCCACGTCGGCGTCCCCGTGCCGGGCCGTCTCCAGCGCCGCGCCGGTCCCCCGGGCGATGGCGTCCACGGCCGCCCCGTACCGGTTCTCGAACGGCCCGTTCAGCGCGTCGAGCAGTCCCGTGTCGTAGGGGCTCGTCGTCGACGTCAGCGTCAGCGTCTCGCCGCCGACGCCCGGCGAGGGGTCCGCCGGCTCGGCGGACAGCCGCGCACAGCCGGACAGCGCGGCGAGGGTCCCGCCCCCGGCCGCCGCCACGAACCGTCGCCGTTGTATCGGCATGAGATATCGATGGTCGACCTCCCGAAATACGTTTCGACGGGGGCGACCGCGAACGGTCACATCGGGGGCAGAACGCGGCCGAGCGGAAGCGGTTCCGGCAGCGGAGGCGGCCGCTCAGGGATACGGATGCGGCGGCCGGTCGAGCCGCGGCCGGAAGCCCAGCTCCCGCGGGACCGTCCGGGCCCGCTCGCCGAAGAACCGCTCCCCGACGAACAGCGGCTGCGCCGCGGGGACGAGCACCCGTACCGCCTCGAAGCCGAGCGCCTCGACGTCGCGCGGGGTCAGCCGGGCGGCGTGGGCGTCGAGCCCGGCGGCGGCGACGCGGTCGACGAGCGCGGGGAGGGCGTCGGCGCCCGACGGCGGCTCCGACGGCCCGACGCTGGCCGCCGGCACCGCGTCGTCGACGTCGACGAACGAGCGGGCCGCCGGCGGGAGTTCGGCGTACCGAGCGACGTTCGGCTCCTCCTCGGCGGCCCGGTCGGGTCCCATGCCCCGCAGCTCCATCCAGTTCTGCAGGGCCTCCTCGAGCGCGCCCCTCGCGGCGGCGACGGGGTCCATCGCCGCGCCGGAGCCGACCGCGAAGCGCGGCCAGTCGCCCTCGCGGTGTACGGCGACGGTGACCACCGGCACGTCGACGTCCTGGGTCACCAGCAGCGGCGTCACCGCGAGGTCCTCCCCCCGGGCGCGGCGCGCGAGGGCGTCGAACCCCGGGTCGTCGACCGCGAGCGCCAGCGGCTCGAACGTCGAGTACCACGCCAGCATCGCCGCGTCGCGCTCGACGACCTCGGTCAGGCCGGAGACCAGGGCGCCGGCCCCGGAGGTGCCCAGGCCGAGCCCGGTCGTGATGGCCGGCGCGTGGCGCTCGTCGGCCGGCGGGAAGTGGACGAACTCGGCGGGGAGGAGGACTGGCTCGCCCGAACCGAGGTCCTCGCCCGGCACCCAGGCGATGGGCTCCGTCGGGTCCGGGTCGTCGTAGCCCTCGGTCGGCCGGACGAAGCGCGCCGGGGGCACGGCGTCGTCGAGCTCTGCCGCGGAGGCCACTTCGAGCGCCGACTCGCGGTAGACGCCCGCGCTGTACCGCTCGAGCGCCTCGCCGACCGCCTTCACGAACGCCGGGTTCCAGTCGGCGCCGACCCCGGCGGCCTGGCGGCCTGCCCGGACGTCGCTCATGCCGGCCGTGTCGCACAGCGTCGCGAGGTAGTACGGCGCCGGGAACGACTCGGCCTCGCCGACCGACTCGACCGGCCCGAGCCGCGGGTCGACGGCCCGCTCGGCGCGCGCGACGGTCGCCTCGAGGTCGACGGGCTCGTACGCCCGGACGAGCTCGTCGGCCCGGCTGCCCTCGCACGCACAGCCCGGCACCGGCAGGAGCCGGCGCTCGGCGAACGGCAGTTCGACGACCGTCCCCGCGCGGTCCGTCCCGTCGAGCACGTCGAGCGCGAGCCGCCCGGCGTGCGCGCCCGCCAGGCGCGCGTCCGCCCGCCGGAACGTCGGCCGCGACGGGGGATCGGCCTCGAGCGTCGAGCGGACCCGCGTCCGCAGGCACCGGTAGCAGCCGGCCCCGCCGCCGAAGACGGTGACGCCGGCGTGGACGTCCTCGAGCGCCACGCCGCCGAGGCCCCCCAGCTCGACGGCCAGCCACGCGCCGTCCCGGCCGGCGTCGACCCGGTCGAACGGCTCGCGACCGGCCGGGGCGACGACGACCAGCAGCTCGTGGTCGAGCGGCCCGCCGGGCTCGACGCGCGTCACCTCGTGGTCGCCGTCGGCGAGCGCCGCCTCGACGGCCTCGACGGCCGGGCCGTCGCCGACCAGTCCGACGGCCGCCTCGTCGCTCATCCAATCGCCGGATGGCCGCGGGACAGTTGAAGGATGCGGTCGCGGCCGTCCGGGTTGGACCTACCCCTCGCCGACGACGTCGGTCGGATGCTCGTCGGTCGGCGGCCGGATCTCGACCGCGTGACCGGTGTGTCGGGCGTGGGTGTCCGCCCAGCGGCGGGCCGGGCGCTCGGCGAGGTAGCCGTCCCCGTCCGGGCACCGTCGACAGTCGACGACCCAGGGCGTCACGTCGTCGGGGAAGTGCCCCGTGTGCCGTTCGTGGTCGAGTGCGAACTGCTCGACGGCCCGGTTCCCCGCGCGCAGCTCGTCGAGCTCGTAGCCCAGGTCCCACTCGCGACCGCACCGGGTGCAGGCCACTGTCGGCACGTCGTCCATCGCGTCCGCGTCGTCGCCGGGCGCGTCCGGGTTCGGTTCGTCGGCCATGGGTCGTACTAGCCGTGGTCCGCTATCATCCCGGCGCTTCCCGGCCGACCACGCCGTCGGCGGCGAACCGGCGAGACCGGGGGCGAACGAACGCGCCACCCTCACTCCAGCAACCCCTGCGCGACGCTCGCGAGCTCGTCCGCGCCGGCGTTCCGCAGACGCTCGTCGGCGAACTTCAGGCGGAGCCGCGGCCGGCCGACGTCGATGGGCACCTTCTCGGTCGCGATGAGCCCGAGCTCCTCGAGCCGCGTCTTCGTCCGCGAGAAGGTCGCCTTGCTCGCCAGCCCGACGTCCTCGCCCCACTTCGAGACGTCGTAGAGCAGCGCCTCGTTCTTCGCCGCGACGAGCAGGGCAATCGTCACCTCGTCGAGGTCCGCGTCGTCGCCCCGTGCGGAGGCGAGCGAGTCGACGATGGCGGTGAAGTCCGCCCTCGCGGCCGCCCCGAGCTCCGCGTCGAGCGAGTCGAGGATCGACGACCGGGCGGGCGTCCGAAGCCGGAACTCGTCGGCACCGTCCCAGACGGCGTCGTAGTGCTCGACGAGCGCGGTCACGATCTCCGTCGAACCGGTCTCCACCGCCGCGTGTCTCGACCCGAGGTCGAACAGCTGCACCGTCGCCCCGGAGAACAGAAAGAGGTTGGCGTTCGCGAACTCGTCCCGCGTGCGGACGGCGAGCGCCTCCCCCGACAGGAGGTTCGCCAGCGTGCTCGCCAGGATGAAGTCCTCGACCTGTGTTTTCAGTTGCTCCCGGTCCGCCAGCACCCTCGCGTCGACGTCCGCCGTCGAGGCGTCCAGGATGTCGACGACGTCCTCGAGCACGGCGGGCCCGGGATCGACGACGTACGCCAGTCCCCCCGCTCGCTCGAGCACTCGCTCGACGGTCGTTTCGGTCGCGTCGGGCGGGAGCGAGGTCATCCTGGTTGTTTCATCGGGGTGGTTATTTAATTGTTGTTGGTCATGGAGTGATTTTAACGGGGCGGACCCCCTACTCGACCAGCTGCGTCCAGCGTTCGGCGAGCTCGTCAGCCCAGTAGAATCCGCCGTCGAACACCACCGGGATGACCGAGTCGTCGAGGGATTCGACGAACTGCGAGGTGTCCATCGTGATGGCGTAGGGGTTCCCCGTCAGATGGTATTCCGATATCTCCGCCAGCGTCGGAATCGAGACGATGCCGGAATCGTCCGAGGGCCGGTAGACGAAGCGGACCCGCAGTTCGTCCGGCGCGGCGCGCTCGACCTCCAACGTCAGCGGATAGACGTTCTCCAGCTGCGATATCCGATGGGTGCCGTCTCCGACGACCGAGTAGAGCTTGCTCATCACCGACTGTCGGCTGGCGAGGGCGAGCGCCAGTTCGATGCTGTAGCCGTGCATCACCAGGCGGGCGAACGTCGTCCCGACCTTCGTCGCCTGCGGGTTCAGCACGTTGTACAGCGTGACGGCGCCAGCGACGCTTCCCCGCTCGACCAGCGCCATGCCCTGGTCGAAGGAGCCGCAGGCATTCAGGAAGAACGTCTGGACCCGCGTCCGCTCCAGCTCCGTCACCGAGAGCGGGCCGTCGGCGCAGTGGAGGCCGTCCTCGTCGCAGTGACCGATGAAGTGGAGGAAGTCGACCGGCGAGCGGAGCTGCTCGGCCAGCCCCGCCCGGGGCAGCGACTCCGCCACCGTCACGTCGATGGACAGCTCCTCGGCCCGCCGGCGGTAGATCCGCTCGACCGCCTCCCGCTCCTCGAGCATCGAATCGTCGTTGATGACGACAGCGACGCTCCGCGGGCCCTCGCTTCGCTCGTGATACGCGAATCGGTTCTCGAACGAGGCCAGCGTCGCCCGGAACGCGTCCACCGGCGTGCCGTCGGCCATCCAGCCCTGCACCCGGCCGAGCCGGGTCCGGTTCCGGACGAGGTCGTACGCGGGGGCGTCCGCCCGCTGCCGGCCGGCCGGCTCGTACGACTGGTCGATGGACTCCGACACCAGGGCCCGCCGGTCCACCGCGACCGGCGCCGGCAGCTGGACCAGGCTCAGCCGGTCGAGCAGGTACGGAACCGCCCGGACGTGTTCGAGCGTCGGCTCGACGACCACGCCGAGGTGCCAGTCCGGGAGCTCCTCGACCACCCGCGCGTAGTCGGCCCCGAGGTACGCCCCGAGCCGCTCGGCGTTCGACGCCCGGTACAGCCGGTCGAGGTCGAGGTCGAGCCGGTCGAGCAGCGACAGCTCGTTCAGCTCGACGCCGTACGGCCCGGCGTTCCTGACCAGGCAGTCCAGGAAGAATACCCGGTGGAGCAGGGCCGCGACGCCGTGTTCCAGCCGGTCCGGCCCGCCGAGGACGAGCGGTTCCGGAAGCGAGGGGGCGTCGACCGACACGGTCGGCTCGTCGGTCAGGGAGACGTCGGCCTGCAGGTAGTAGACGAGCGGCGCGGTCACCAGCAGCGGTCCGAGCGAGCGAGGGATGGCCACCGAGACGTCCGAGAACGAGGCGTCGCGGAAGACCGCCTCGGGGATGTCGACCGCCTCCCCGAACTCGATGGTGGGCGGATGCGCCCGGAGCGTCGGGTACGACTTGTCCGGCGTGCTCGTGGCGATGGCCGACGAGAGGTAGCGGACCGCGCTGGCGGCCCCGTCCAGCGACCGTGGGACGGTTATCGTCCGACGAGGGCGGCTGACCTGGCTGCGGAACCCGAGGGTGACCGGGGTCGACCCGTCGAGCTCGACCGTGATCGACTCGTCGCGCTCCCGCCGGCGGAGGCGGCACTGGCCGTTGAACGCCACGTAGACGCCGACGTTCGTCTCGAACTGGACGACGTGCGCGCCCGACGGGAGGGAGACCGGCTCGGCGCCCTTGGTGAACGTGGTCCACCGGTCGGTCCCGGCGCTCTCGATGGTGACCGCCGACTCCGGGACCGTGAGCGAGCGAGTTCGCCCCGAGACCATCGCGTCCACCCGTCGGTCCAGCCGGGGCGCGGTGTCCGTCTCCTCCCAGCCCGCGGCGCGGATCGTCACCTCGTTCTTCTCCGCGTCGACCACCCGGAGTCGTCCGTCGGACGCGTCAACCTCGATCATCGACGACCTCGTTTCACGATGCGTCGTCCTGTATTTAATCTTGTGCAGGCCGGGCCCCGTCCGACGACGAACGCGGCGACTGCGCCCGAGTGCCCGCCGTGGTTCGCCCCGGACCGCGCGGCCGGGACGCTGTCCCGACTGGGTAGACTTATGGCCCGTCCCGCTCGCCCACCGCCATGGGTTACGACCGCGTCCGCGCCGCGGACCCCGCCGCCGCCGACGCGCTCGAGGGCGAGCTCGAGCGCCAGCAGGAGACGCTCGCGATGATCGCCTCGGAGAACCACGCCAGCGAGGCCGTGCTGGCCGCGCAGGGCTCGGTGCTCACGAACAAGTACGCCGAGGGCTACCCGGGCGAGCGCTACTACGGCGGCTGCGAGCACGTCGACGAGATCGAGCGGCTCGCCATCGACCGGGCGCGGGAGCTGTGGGGCGCCGAGCACGTCAACGTCCAGCCGCACAGCGGCACACAGGCGAACATGGGGGTCTACTTCGCGATGCTCGACGCGGGCGACCGCATCCTCTCGCTGGACCTCACCCACGGCGGCCACCTCAGCCACGGCCACCCCGTGAACTTCTCCGGCCAACTGTACGACGTCGAGCACTACCACGTCGACCCGGAGACCGGCTACATCGATTACGAGGAGCTGGAATCGAAGGCCGACGCGCTGGCGCCCGACGTCGTCGTCTCCGGCTACTCGGCCTACCCGCGGCAGGTCGAATGGGAGCGCGTCCAGGCGGTCGCCGAGTCCGTGGGTGCGTACCACCTGGCCGACATGGCCCACGTCACGGGACTGGTGGCCGCCGGCATCCACGACTCGCCCGTCGGCGTCGCGGACTTCGTCACGGGCTCGACGCACAAGACCATCCGGGCCGGCCGGGGCGGCCTCATCATGTGCGGGGGAGAGCACGCCGGGGCCATCGACCGGGCGGTCATCCCGGGGATGCAGGGCGGGCCGCTGGTGCACAACATCGCCGGGAAGGCCGTCGGCTTCGCCGAGGCGCTCGAGCCCGGGTTCGCGGACTACGCCGCCCGGGTCGTCGAGAACGCCCGGGCGCTGGCCGACGCGCTGGCCGACCGCGGCCTGCACCTCGTCTCCGGCGGCACCGACACGCACCTCGTGCTCGTCGACCTCCGGCCGTCGCATCCCGACACGACGGGCAAGGACGTCGAGCGCGCGCTGGAGGACGTCGGCATCGTGCTCAACGCCAACACCGTGCCGGGCGAGACCCGCTCGCCGTTCGTCGCCAGCGGCTTCCGGGCGGGCACGCCCGCGCTCTCGACCCGCGGCTTCGACGCGGCCGACTGCGCGGCCGTCGGCGAGGTCATCGCCGACGTCGTCGACGCGCCGGACGACGAGGCGGTCAGGGCCGAGGCCGCGGCGACCGTGCGGTCGCTGTGCGAGGCCAACCCGCTCTACGAGTAACGCATCGACGAACGCTTCCCGCAAACCCGCGGCGCCGGCGTATCGGCCTACCTGCGGGCGATGCGCCCGTCGGCGAGCCAGGATTCGTAGGTGTCCGCCAGCCCGCGGGGGTCCCGCATCCGGAGCAGCGTGTGCGGGAACCGGCCGGGCAGCATGACATCGAGGGTCGGCAGCGGTTCGTCGTCGAGTCCGCCGTCCTCCCGGCGGGGATTGGAAAGCGGCTCGAACTGGCCGCCGAACGACGGCGCGTGTCCCGCCTGGTGGACGCGGAGGACCCGCGGCGCGTCCGGACAGAGGTAGACGTCGTCGCCCACCGTGTACCCCCGCAGGTAGCTCGACGCCTGCCAGCGCAGGAGGCCCTCGCGGAGGGAGCCGTCCTCGGGGCGGTCGCCCGGGGCGTCGCCGTGGTGCGCGTGGAAGCCCCGGAGGTAGTCGCCCCAGCCACGCTCGTGCTCGACGATGCGGGGGTCGTCGGCCGGCGCCGCCGGCTCCGGGCGGCCGCCCGTCGGCACCGCGGGCTCCGGACGGACCCGGGAGAGGGCCGCGTTCCAGGCGGCGATGGCCGCGAGCGCGACCAGGGCGGCGGCGAGCCGGGCCGACCGGACGACGCGCCGGCCGACCCCGAGCCTGGCTCGCATGGGTCGCCCTCCGACCGGGGGATTTGAGTACTTTCTGCGCGACCCCCCGACGTGCGCGCCGCCCTGGTGACCGGCGAGGAGCCGCTGTACCTGCCGGCGTACGTCGAGCCGGTGCTCCGCGCCCACGCGGACGACGTCGTCGCCGTCGTCCGCGCGCCGCCCGACCGCCCGCTCGTCGAGCAAATCCGCCGGCAGTACCGGGCCTTCGGCCCGGTCGACTTCGTCCGGATGGGGGCCCGGTTCGCCGCCGCGCGACTCGCCGGGGCCCTCCCGTTCGGCGGCCTCTACGGCCGCTACGGCTCGGTGGGGGCCGTCGCCCGCGCCCACGGCGTGCCGACGTGGCGGGCCGGCGACGTGAACGACCCGGCCACCGTCCGGCGGCTGCGCGAGCTCGAGCCGAGCTGTCTGCTCTGTATCGTCGCGGGGCAGAAGCTCGGGGCGGGCCTGCTGGCGATTCCGGACGTCGCCGTCAACCTCCACGGGTCGCTACTGCCGCGGTACCGCGGCCGCGCCGTGGCGTTCTGGCCCCTCTACCACGGGGACGACGAGACCGGCGTGACCGCCCACCTGCTGACCGAGCGCTGGGACGCCGGTCCCATCGTCGAGCAGCGCCGGGTGCCCATCGCCGGGGACGACACGATGCACGACCTCTACCGGAAGCTGGCCGCGACCGGAAGCGGGCTGGCCGTCGACCTGCTCGACCGGCTCGCCGCCGGCGAGGCGCTCCCGACGCGGCCGAACGAGACCACGCCGGCGGACTACCACACCCTGCCGACCCCCGAGGAGCGCCGGACGTTCAAGCGGCGCGGCAACGAGTTCTGCTGAGCCGGGCGACACGGGCCGAGGCCTGGCGGGCGGGTCCCGCGCGAGGGGGCGCCGGCCCGCGACGGAACGGATAGCCCACCGTCGGAGCCCACGACCGACCGTCAGCGCCGTTCGAGCCGGTCCGCCGCGCGGGCCAGCGCGGCCTCGTCGCCGCGGAGGGACGCGCCCAGCTCGCGGGCGGCCTCGAGGAGCCGCTCGGCGTCCGCGGCCGGCACGTCGCCGTCGAGCGCCTCGACCCGCCGGAGGTGGTCGCGCAGCGTCCCGAGCGTCCGCCGGGCCGCCGGGTCGGGCTGCTCGTCGAGGTAGCGGGCCAGGTCCGAGCGGTAGCGCTCGACGGCCGCGGCGACGCCGCGGCCGCGGGCGGCGCGGAGTGACTCGGGCACCTCGGCCGGTCGCTCGCCGTCGGGGACGCCGCGCAGCAGCGCGAGGAGGTGCCGCTCGGCGGCCTCGTCCCGCGCCATCGACCGGCCGACGTGGTCGGCGACCTGACGGAGCTCCGCGGCCGCGACCGTGACGTCGTCGAGCGGACGGAGCTCGCCGGCGTGGACGAAGCCGCGGTCGGCGAGGAACGAGCGGGCCGCGTCCGCGGCGAGCCCGGCGACCTCCCGGAGCGGCCGGTTGTCGACCGCGGCGCGCGCCGCGGCGAGGTCCAGGTCGCCGCGGCCGGCGGTGTGCAACGGCCGCTCGTCGTCGACGGCGACGCTCCGGACGCCGCCGCAGGCCGGGCACGCCACGTCGCCCGTCTCGAAGTACGACCACCGGTGGCCGCAGTCCGAGCACCGGCGGCGGCCCCTGATCCGCATCTCGGCCGCGCTTCGGCCGGGCCGCGGAAAACCGCGTCGGTCGGCCCGGTGGGGATCGTCGCTCGGTTCCGTCGCGCCGGCGCACCGAAACCGCTTCGGCGCGAGAGCCGAATGGATGGCCATGCGCTCGGAGGACGAGGTGCGAGAGCAGTACGAGTTCCTCGCCGAGCAGCTCGCCGACGAGGACATGCGTCACCAGGGCGTCCGGGAGCTGTTCAGCCACTACAAACGGGCGCTCGGCTGGGTGCTCGAGGAGGAGCACATCTGAGCGGCCGGCGCCGGCCGAGACGGTCCCCGCGAGTGCCGGGCGGCCGGCACCGACGCCGACCGACCGCCCGCACTGGCGGTAGTTTTAAGGTATCCCCGCGGTAACGAGCGGGTGACGCTTCGTCTTGGAGGGCCGAAGCGTCAGCGGGGACCAATTCAGGGCGGCAAGCGGGCCGCGGAATTTCCGCGGCTCGCTTCCTTTTCACCGACCACGAGCGTCGGCTCCGCGGGAACCGGGCCCGCGATTCGGCAGACCTGCCCGCTGCCGAGCCGCCGACTCACTCGATGGCGAGGTCGCCGTCGCCCGCCGGCTCGCCCTCGCGCCACTCGAGCTCGAGCTCGATGCTGAGCTCGCCCGTCTCGGCGCCGCGTTCGGTCTCGCGCTCGACCTTGACCTCGAACGTCGGCCGTTCGGGTGGCTCGACGGTGACCGTCCGGTCGCCGACGGTGAACGTGATGGCCTCCCCGGCATCGAGCTTGTCGGCGACCGACCGGAGGTAGCTGGCGACCTCCGCGCGGGCCTGCCGGCGCTCCTCCTCGAACAGGACCTCCTCTGGCATACCTCGTCCGAGGCGCGGGACCGGGATAAGGCTGTCCGGTCGGGGAACGGCGACGGGGGCTCGCCGGGGCGCGTCGGTCGCGTTCCTCACCGCCCCGTTCGGCCGAGAACGCGGGACGAACGGCGTCGACGGTCCCCGCCGACCAGGCCACGGGGGCGACGGCCACGAACGCCAGCGGATGACCCCCGAACGCCATCAGCAGGGGCTCGATGCTCGGGTCGGAACTCGGTTCGACGGATCGTTCCGTTCGTCGACGACCGACTGTCGTATCGCCCTGACGATCACCGGTTGGCGCCGAGCGAGACGCTCTTGACGCCGTACTTCTGACACGCGTTCGCGGCCTGGTCCGAGACGAACTGGTACTGGGTGTTGTCCCGCAGGTCCGCCACCTCGAATCCGGCCGCTTCGATGATGCCGGTGTAGCGGTCGACCTGTTCGGCGCCGCCGATGCAGGCCGCCCAGAGGTCCTCGTTCGTCTTGATGCTCTCGGGCATCAGCTCCTCGCTGATGATGTCGGAGAGGGCGAGCCGTCCACCGGCGTCGAGGACCCGGTGAGCCTCCGCGAACACCTGCGCCTTGTCCGGCGAGAGGTTGACGACGCCGTTCGAGATGACGACGTCGAACCGCCCGTCGTCGAACGGCAGCTCCTCGATGTAGCCGTGTTCGAACGAGACGTTGTCCATCCCCGCCTCGTCCCGCAGCGCTCGGGCCTTCTCGAGCTGGTCCTCGGTCATGTCCAGTCCCGTCACGCTCCCCGACTCGCCGACCCGGAGCGCCGCGAAGAACGCGTCGGTCCCCGACCCGCTGCCCAGGTCGAGCACGTCGTCGCCCGCCTCGATGTCGGCGAGGTCGAAGTGGTAGCCCACGCCCGCGAAGGACTCCAGGGCCGCCTCGGGGATCCGGTCGAGGTCGTCCTCCGGATAGCCGAGCCGCTCCGCCAGCGCGCGGCCCATCTCGAAGTGATACTCCTCGTTCGGCGTCCGCGCGACGTCCCGGTAGACGTTCTTGACGGCCCGCTCGAGCCGCTCGACGTCCAGTGAGTTTGCCATCGTGGTCACCTCGTCAGTCGGCCGCTACCTCGGTCGGGGCGTTCACGGTGAGGTGGACGTCCTGGGCGAGCGAGACCAGCGTGTAGACCGGCGCGCGCCGCGCCCACTCGTCGACCTGGTCCTCGTCGAGGCCCTCCCCCTCGATCTCGACCTCGGCGGTCAGGTTCTCGAAGACGGTGTCGGCCGCGCCGAGGTCCTCGAGGCTGAAGAGGACGCGGGGGTCGAAATCGGCCCGGACCCGGGTCTGCAGCCGCTCGACGTCGACGCCGTTCGCGATGGCGTTGATGGTGACGCCGACGTTGATGCACGAGGCGAGCGCGGAGAGCGCGACCTCGATGGGCTCCATCCGGTCGGTCGCGCCGACCCAGCCGCCCGCGTCGAGCACCTCCTTCCAGCCGCCGTAGGGGAGCGTGTACTCGCGCGTGTCGCGCGAGATGGTCTCGTCGCCGAGCGTGTACGAGTCGATGGTCGCCAGGCTGTGAGCGCACGTCCCCTCGTAGGTCGAGCGGGCCCCGAGCCCGAGCTGCACCGCGTCGGGGTTCTCGGCCGCGTACTCGGCGAACCCCTCGAGCTTCCCGGTGTCCACACCGTGGTTGATTTGCTGGTCGTCTGTCATGGTTTTGCGTTTCGCCTTCCGGCGAGAGACCGGAGGGGTCCGAGGGTTACGTAGCTAACGCGTGGCGGTCCGGCAGCTGCCGGCACCAGCACCATCGATGGGCGGCCCGTCAGTCGCTGACGGGCTTGCAGCGGGTGAACGGCGGTCACTCGCTGCCGGACGGGGTGACCGTACGCCCCTCCGGTCGGTCCCGCCCCGTCGCCGCCGCCTGCCCCGGGCGTCCAGCCGGGACGTCGCCCCGCCCGGGCGGTCACTCCATCATCGTCTCGAGGGAGATGGTGGGGGTCTGGCGGCGGTAGGACTCGTACACCGATTCCGCCCACTCGCGCGCCTCCGGCGCGTCGGTGTCGACCAGCACCCGGACCGTCACGCTGTCCGGGTCGTAGCCGCTGACGGCGACCCGGTCGTCGAAGATGCCGACGCCGTATGAGGGCAGGTCGTCGTGCAGCTGCACCGTGAGGTTGCCGCTCGCCAGGGCCTCGGCGAACAGCTCCGGGCAGGTGTTGCGGATGTATTTCGCGACCCGCGGGGGGTCGATGATCTCCGCCTGCATGCCGTCGACGATCCGCTGACAGAGCTCGTCCTTGCACGGCTCGAGCAGGGCGACGTCGAAGCCGGCGAACCGGAACCGGCCCGTCTCCCGGAGCAGCGACTTGAACCGGTTCACCGGGCGGTACGGGTCGTCGGCGTCGGCGACTGTCACCGTCGCCTCGGTGCACATCTCGACCGCGAATCCGCTCTCCTCGCCCGGGAGCCACTCCCAGACGCCGCGGAGCTTCCGTTCGGTCTCGAACCGCTCGATCAGCTCCGCCATCGCGGAGGCGATGAACGCGCCCAGCTGCGTCGTCTCGTACCGGTAGTCGTTCCGGCGGATCCAGTTGCGGTCCTCGAACTCGCTCAACGTGCGCCGGATGGTCGAGGAGGAGACCCCCGTCATCTCCCACAGCTCGGACCGGCTCCGGGGGCGGACCGTCAGCGCGACGAGCGCCGGAGCCCGGTGCTCGGAGCGCGCGAGGTACCCGATGTCGTCGATGGGCGACCCCGTGGAGGTCGAACTCATGGGGCTCGTAGGCCTGCTGGCGTTAAAGCTATTCGCTCCGCTGACGGCCTCAGCAGCCCGGAATCGGCCCGCTCGTCGGGGCACTCACCCGCACCGGCCTCGCCCGGAGCCGCTCGCATTTCCCGCCACGCCGGTCGACGACAACGGCCCGGGCCTGCGGGCGCCGGGAACTCGTCGGACGGGGTCTCAGTCGTGGGCGGTGTCGGGACCGGGACTCGCGTCGACGTCCTCGGCCGGGTCGGCGGGCTCGGGCGCCGGGCCGGTGAACTGCGACGGGTCCACCGAGACGGGCTGGATGGGCTCGCCGGCGACCAGCTCGGGGAGGACGAGCCGGACGAACTGCACGACGAGCACGAGCAGCATGGGGCCGAGGAAGATGCCGTACCAGCCGAACAGCAGCGGGCCGAAGATGTACGCGAACATCAGCATCCCCATGTGGAGGCTCCGCCCGGAGACGTACGGCCTGAGCACGAGGTCCGGGATGGTGTCCACGACGAGAAACGAGAGCAGCAGGAACGCCGCCGGGAACCAGAGCGTCCCCGGGCCGCCGTCGAGCAGCCCGACGACGACGAGGTAGAGGCCGGCCGGGGGGTACACCAGCTTCATCCCGACGATCGGGATGAGGCTCGCGGCGCCGGCGAGCAGCCCGAGGAGCGTCGGGTAGGGGATCCCCACGGGGAACGCCGCGGGGGCGACCAGGTCGAGCAGGTTGTAGGTGATGGCGCCGATCACGCCCGTCAGCGCCGCGTTCACGATGTTCCCGAAGAAGACCTGGTGGAAGCTCCGGTCGACGGCCCTCGCGTACGTCTGGAGGACGCCGGCCTCGTCCGCGAACCGCCGGGTGGCCCACCGCGCCAGCTTGTGGTCGTCGCGCAGCAGGTAGAAGGCGATGGCGAACATTACGAACAGGTGGACCGCCCCGGTGCCCAGGAAACCGAGGTACGCGCCGGCGGACCCCAGGGCGCCCACGACCGCGGACAGGCCGTCGCCGGAGGCGATCTCGGCGGGGGTGACGGGGATGGACGACACGTCGAGGTACGGCTCGAACAGCGACTCGAGCGCGGCGAGGTCGTACTCGGCGGCCAGCCCGGAGACCTCCTGCAGCGCGATGCCAAGGGTGTACGCCAGCAGCAGGATGGCGGGCAGCGCCAGGGCGAACAGCGACAGCCCCGCGGCGAGGCTCGGCGGGCGCACGCGGCGGGCGAGCCGGTCGTAGATGGGCCGCGTGGCGTAGTAGAGGAACAGCCCGAAGACGAAGGTGCCGATGAAGGCGTAGGCGACGAAACCGAGGACGGCGGCCAGGACGAGGCCGAGGAGCCACCAGGCCTGCCGGTGTCGCGCCTTCGGGTCGAGCCCCGCCATGTCGTACACGGTCCGGTGTCGCGGCAAAAAGGTTCCGCGCCGGTCGAGCGCCGCCGTCGCGCCCGGCCCGGCGGCGGGCGGCGAACCCCTTATTACCCGGTCTCCCGAACCCGGTGAAGTGCCCGGCATCGTCGAGACGCTCGGGGGCGCGCCCCTCGAGAGCCCTGTCGTCCGCCTCGTGCTGGCGGCCGCGCTCGGGCTATTCCTCGGGCTCGAGCGGGAGTGGTCGGAGAAGACCGCCGGCATCCGGACCTTCTCGCTGATCAGCCTGCTCGGCGCCGTCTTCACGCTGCTCGACCGGGAGATCATGCTCGTGCTCGGCGGCCTGCTCGTCATCGCCCAGGGCGTGCTGCTGGCCGTCCAGGGCCTGCGGAGCCCGGACGGGGGCCTCTCCCTGACGACCTCCGTGTCGATGCTCGTGGCGTACGGCGTCGGCGCGATGATCGCCGCCGGCCTCATCCTCGAGGGCGTGGCCGTCGCGGTCATCTCGTCGCTGCTGCTGGTGCTCAAGCGCGAGCTGCACTCGTTCGCCTGGGGGCTGACCCGGGAGGAGCTGCGCTCGGCCAGCGAGTTCGCCATCCTCGCGTTCGTCGTCTACCCGCTTTTGCCCACCGAGGAGACGGTCGGGGTCGGCCCGCTGTCGCTGACGGTCGAGCCCCGGGTCGTCTGGCTGATGGTCGTCACCGTCGCCGGAATCGGCATCGTCAACTACGCGCTCGTGTCCGCCTACGGCGGGCGGGGACTGGCCA
>CAZVOR010000008.1:0-33074 GCA_964628745.1 uncultured Halobacteriales archaeon | reverse complement strand
TCGCCGCCTGGTCCGAGATGAACTCGTACTGGGTGTTCTCCCGGACGTCCGTCACGTCGAAACCGGCGGCCTCGACGAGCGACGTGTACCGGTCGATCTGTTCGGCCCCGCCGATGCAGGCCGCCCAGAGGTCCGCGTCGGACTTGATGCTCTGGGGCATCCGCTGCTCGCTGGTGATGTCGGCGAGCGCCAACCGACCGCCGGGTCGAAGGACGCGGTTCGCCTCCTCGAACACGCGGTCCTTCTCCGCCGAGAGGTTGATCACGCCGTTCGAGACGACGACGTCGAACGTCCCGTCCTCGAACGGCAGCTCCTCGATGTACCCGTGTTCGAACGAGACGGTAGCCATCCCCGCCTCGTCCCGCAGCGTCCGGGCCTTCTCGAGCTGGTCCTCGGTCATGTCCAGCCCGGTCACGCTCCCGTCGTCGCCGACGTGCAGCGCCGCGACGAAGGCGTCCGTCCCGGAGCCGCTGCCGAGGTCCAGGACGTCCTCGCCGCCCTCGAGCGCCGCGTAATCGAAGTAGTAGCCGACACCGGCGAAGGACTCGATGGCGGCCGACGGAATCCGATCGAGATCGGCCGGCGGGTAGCCCAGCCGCTCCGCCAGCTTCCGGCCCATCTCGAAGTGGTAGTCCTCGTCGGGCGTTCGCGCGACGTCTCGGTACACCTGTTTGACTTGCTGTTCGAGTTTCTCGATGTCGAGTGAATTTGCCATTGTAGTCACCTCGTCAGTCGTCGGCCCTCACCTCGGCGGGGGTGCCGACCGCGAGTTCGATGTCCTGGGCGAGCGAGACGAGCGTGTAGACCGGCGCGCGCCGCGCCCACTCGTCGACCCGGTCCCTATCGAGGCCGTCGGCCTCGATCTCGACCTCGGCGGTCAGGTTCTCGAAGACCGTATCGGCCTCGTGGAGCGCCTTGACGCTGAACAGCACCCGCGGATCGGCGTCGACCCGGACCCGAGTCCGGAGCTGGTCGACGTCGACGCCGTTCGCGACGGCGTTGATGGTGATGCCGACGTTGATGCAGGAGGCGAGCGCGGAGAGCGCGACTTCGATCGGCTCCATCCGGTCGGTCGCGCCGACCCAGCCGCCGGCGTCCAGCACCTCCTTCCACCCCCCGTACGGGATGGTGTACGCTCTGCTCTCGCGGTCGATCCGCTCGCCGCCGAGGGTGTACGAATCGACCTTCGCCAGGCTGTGCGCGCACGTCCCCTCGTAGGTCGACCGGGCGCCGAGGCCCAGCCGCACCTCCTCCGGCTGCTCCGCGGCGTATCCAGCGAACGACGCCAGTTCGTCGGTGTCCACCCCGTGCGCGACGGTAGTGTCGTTGGCCATCGGTTGATGTCGCCTCCCTGCGACCGGGAGAACGGGGGCCGGGGTAAGGTAGCTAACGAGTGACACACCCGCAACCGTTGCCGTTCGGACGCCGTTCTCGCAGCTGTTGCCCGAGCTGCAAGGGTTGACGGACCGTCATCCGCCACAACGACGCCGCGGGTCGCGGCGACGCCGGTGCAGAGCACGGCGGCCGTCCTCGGCAGCGTGGTTCCCGGGCCTTCCGGTCGAACCGGGATGGCCGGGTGGTTAGAGCCCGCCGGCCGCGTCCGGCGGCTCACCCGTCGGTGCGGCCGAGGCCGACCGTCGGCGTCTCCCGTCGGTACGTCCGATAGATCGACTCCCCCCAGTCGCGTGCGGCCGACCCGTCGGTATCGATGACCACGCGGACCGACACGTCGTCGATGTCGTAGCCGCAGATGGCGACCCGCTCGTCGAAGACGCACACGCCGTACGTCGGCAGGTCGTCGTGCAACCGGACCGTGAGATTGCCGCTCTCGAGCGCCTCGGCGAAGAGCTCCGGGCAGTTCGACCGGATGTAGTTGACCACCCGGGGTGCCGTGATCATCTCCGTCTCCATCCCGTCGATGATGCGCTGGCAGAACTCCTCCCGGCACGGCTCCAGCATCGCGACGTCGAGTCGCACCAACCGGGACGTCCCCGTGTCGCGGAGCAGCCGCGTGAACCGGGTCACCGGCCGGTACGGGTCGTCGGCGTCGGCGACCGTCACCGTCGCCTCGGTGCACATCTCGAGCGCGAACCCGCTCTCCTCGCCGGGGAGCCACTCCCAGACGTCGCGGAGCTTCCGCTCGGTCTCGAACCGGTCGATCAGCGCCGCCATCGCGTTCGCGATGTACGCGCCCAGCTCGGTGGTCTCGTACTGGTAGCCGTCCCGTCGAACCCAGCCACGGTCCTCGAACTCGCCCAACGTTCGCCGGATGGTCGACTCGGACACGCCGGCCATCTCCCAGAGCTCCGACCGGCTCCGGGGGCGGACCGCCAACGCGACGAGCGTGGGCGCCCGGTGTTCGGATCGCGCGAGGTACGCGATGTCGTCGAGTGCCGACACCGTGGGACGGTGTCGCATAACGCGAATTCATGGTGGGCCGGTAAAGTTGTTTGGTCACCGGGGCTATCCCACAGCGTTCGGGGTAGCGTCTTTCCGGGCGATCGGGCGAAGACGGACGCCCGAACGGCCGCGGTCCCCCTGCCCCGTCGAGGCGACGCGCGATGGACAGGGCGCATCGCCGGGACGGCGGCAATCCCGGTGGCGCCGAGCGCAACGGGTCGAGACGGGACCGTTCAGTCCGATCCGTCGTTTCAGGCATATGCACTGTCGGGCGGTGTGGAACAGTTATCGTCGGCCGGGAACATTGAGCGGCCACGATGGCTTCCGGTTGGCAGATCCGCGAGAAGCGGCATGCGGGCAAGGAACATCTCGACCCCGACGAGGCTGCTCGCTTCGACGAGAAGCTGCCGTTCGATCCGGCCGCCGAGGTCGACGTTCTCCTGGAACTGGGGCTCTCCGAGGCGGATACGGTCGTCGATCTCGGCACCGGAACCGGCGTGTTTCCGCTCGCCGTCTCGGGCCACTGCGATCGCGTGGTGGCGGTCGACGTCTCGGAGGCGATGCTCGCGGTGGCGAACGAGAAGATCGAACAGCGCAGCATCAGGAACATCGAGACCGTCAACGACGGGTTCGTGAGCTACGACCATCGGGGCGACGCGGCCGCGTTCGTCTTCTCGAAGGACGCGCTGCACCACCTCCCCGATTTCTGGAAAGTCGAAGCGCTCGTGAACGCCGGGCGGGCGCTCGATGACGGCGGGATACTCCGGTTGCGCGACTTCGTCTTCTCGTTCGACCCGCCGGACAGCCACGAGGCGATCGAGTCGTGGATCGACGCGAACGAGGCAGCTACGAGCTTCACTCGCGAGGAGATCGACCGTCATTTCCGCGAGGAGTACAGCACGTACGGGTTCCTGCTCGAACCGATGCTCGAGGCCGCCGGCTTCGAGATGCTCGAATCGGCGTACCCGACGGACTTCTACGCCGAGTTCACGTGTCGATGGATCGGGCCGCCTCGATAGTTCCCGAGGCGACACCGAAGTCCGGTTCGCTGACCGGGCCATACGCTGCAGCCGGTTGTTCGTCGGACGAGGTTCAGGGAGCGTCGGCGGCCCCCCAAGGAGCCGACGAGCTCACCGCTCGGCCGCGGCCGACGACCGACTCCGGGCCAGCTCGATTCCCAAGCGGAGGAGGTAGCCCACCACGAACGCGAGCGATCCCAGGATGACCCCCTCGACGGCGAGGGCCGCGAGCCCGTCCGGCCGGAGGAAGTACGAGATCCGGTACGGGAGGGGACGGCGGGAGATCCCGATGAACGCGTGATCGGCGTGGTACCCGAGCAGTGACGCGTACGTGACCACCCACCCGATTACGAGACCGCCGTTTCGGTATCCGACCCAGCAGGACACCAGCATCCCGACGACGGCGGCATGGTAGGGGATGAAGACCAGCCCGCCGCTCACGTAGAAGATGCCGAGCGCGTAGGCGACGAAGGTGACGACGAAGCCCGCGAGCCCGACGACGAGGTGGCGGCGGCGTCCGGCCCGGCTCGGACCGACAAGGAAGGACCGCGTGGATGGGGTCAGTAGTGTCACGGATTATCCGAGCGCGAACGGTCGCCGTTCGGTGCCATCCCCGCCCGCGACCCGACCTGTCGTCGCGGCGGAATAAATGGTTCCCCCGGCGGCGGGGCTGCCCGCCATGCGGTCCGCGACGCTCCGCCCGTCCCGACGAGGGCAGTCACCTCAAGGTCGGAGGTCGACGTCCACGCCGGTTCCCCGCCCGACGAGCCCGCCTGGAGGTGGCGGTCGCCGGGCGAGGCGACGAGCAGCTCGCTCGAGGACGTGGTGGACGGCAGAGCCCACGCCGATGTCGTTTGCTGCTCGGCCGAGCGTTGAGGCGGAGATTCGTTCACTTAGGGTCGGTTCGACGGGCTAACGCTAAGACTGGTGGGTGCGTGTCGGATGGAAAACATGAGTGAACCCATGCCAAGCTCGACGCCGCTCGACGACGTGGCTGTCCTCGCCCGCTCCCCCCACCGCGTGGCGGTGCTCGCGACCTTGCGTACGGGCCCCCGATCCCGACCCGACCTGCACGACGAGACAGACATCTCCCAGCCGACGCTCGGTCGGGTACTCGGGTCGTTGCAGGACCGTCATTGGGTCGAACGAGAGGGACGCGAGTACGGACTCACGCCGGGCGGCGCCCTCGTCGCCATGGAGTTCGCGAATCTGCTCGAGGCCGTCGAGACCGTCCAGCGGTTGAGTGACGTGATCGGGCTGTTGCCGACCAAGCAACTCGGCTTCGACCTCCGCCTCCTCGGCGACGCGACGGTCGTGACCCCGGAGACCGGTGACGCGTTCCGCCACGTGCGTCGGGTCGAAGAACTCGTCTACGGCGCCGACGACCTGCGACTCCTGAGCACCACCATGCCACCCGGGACGAGCGAGGACCACGCCAACCAGTATGAGGACTTTCTCGAGAGCGACCGGGTCGTCGAGTCGGTCATCACCGCGGACACGCTCGACCGGACGCTCGCTGATCCCCGAACCGTCGAGTGGCTCGAGGAGGCGGTCGCGCTGGACCGGGCGCGGCTCTATCGGTACCCGGGGACCATTCCCATCATGGCCGGAGTCGCCGACGGGACCGCCTTCCTCGTCCCAATCGACGACCAGGGCTTGCCCGTAGCGGTCATCGAGACGGTAGATGAAACCGTCCGAACCTGGGTCGAGGAGACGATCGACGCCTTTCGGGCGGAGTCGACGGAGTTGACGGTCGACGACGTGCCGACGTGAGCGGGTTACGTCGGGTGCAACTGTTGCGCAGGCTTCGCAAAAATTGCGACAGATATCATGATATGGCCCTCAGCGCCATCGAGGACCGTCAATGGACGGCCGAGCGACGAGGGCGGCGGCGCCCGCCACGAGCGCCGAGCGACCGCCAACGAGGCGCGCCACGTCGAGCCGACGATGAGCCTCCAACCAGCCGACGACCACGCCGCCTGGCTCGACGACCAGGAGCTGACGCCGGTCGAGACGCTGTACCTGGCGACCCTCGTCTGGCTCGACCGGCGGCTGCGCCTCGTCGACTACCTGGAATTGCTCGAGACGCTCTATTACCGAATCAATCTCCAGATGCCGCGCAGCCACACCGAACAGTACGACCTCGACAACAAGTTCTGGTACTGGTATCCGCTGTACGCCCTTGGCTCGTTCTCGCTGATCGCGTACGTCGTCGCCGCCGTCTCCGGCGCGCTGCTGGGCTTTTACTACGCCCCTGCGACCGCGGGCGAACCATCCGCGGCCTACAACCAGCTCGTGTTCATCATGACCGACCTGAACTTCGGATTCATGCTCCGGAGCATCCACCGCTGGTCCGCGCAGGTGATGGTGGCCGCCGTCTTCCTGCACATGGTCCGGGTCTACTTCACCGGGGCGTACAAGGAGCCCCGGGAGCTCAACTGGATCATCGGCATCCTGCTGTTGAGTCTCGTCCTCTTCTTCGGCTACTCGGGCTACCTGCTCCCGTGGGACCAGCTGGCGTTCTGGGCCGGCCAGATCGGCGTGGAGTTGTTCGTCTCGATCCCGATCGTCGGCGAGTGGCTGGCGCAGCTGCTCTTTGGCGGCTTCGCGCTGGGTCAGCCGACGCTGCAGCGCATGTACATCATCCACGTCTTCCTGCTCCCATTCGTCGTGACGACGCTCGTCGCGATTCACATCGGCATCGTGTGGCTTCAGGGAATCGCCGAGCCGCACTGAGCGACACGGAATCGGTCGGGAACCCGCCGCCCGTCCGCGACGGTGGCAGGGTTACCCCCCGTCGACTCCGGCTGTCCGCCCGGCGGCCGAACGCTTTCGGCTGCGGCGGTCGGACCCCCAGCATGGTCGAGGCGTCGGCGGATGGCCCGGTCGTCGACGGTGCTCGCCATGCGGTTCGTCGCCCGGGCCGACTGACCGCAGCCGCCCGAGCTAACCTGCTGTTGGCCGCGGGGAGACCGGGCGGGACCGAATCGGGTGGACTCTTGACCCCTCGCGCCGAGCGTGACCCATGGCCCCCGATCGAGAGCCGGTCGCGGACGGCCCTCAGCTCGAGTCCGACGGTCCAACCATCGATCGAGCCGAGCTCTACCTCATCATCAACAGGGCGGTGGAGGACGCCATCCTCGGCGCGCTCGGGACCCTCCTGCTCGTCGTGGTCTCCCTCGTGCTCGTCTGGTTCGGGATCATGATCACTATTTCGGCGTCAGACGCGTCCGTTCTCGGTGCCCTCGGCGGGGCGCTCGTGACGCTGGTCGGGCTCTACTTCGCCGGCACGGCGCTCGACCTGATCCCCTCGCTGTCCGACGTCCGGTGACGCCCCGGTTCGAACTTCGGCAGCTGGCCTGGTAGCCCGAAGGAGCGAGCCACGAGAGCGGGCGGGTCCATGGGCGGCGGGCTGGGTCGGTGGCCCACGGTCGAGTGCCTCGACCCGACGCTTCAGGCTGCCTGCAAGCGGCCGCCGTGCGTCGAGACCGGACGGCTGCGCCGACTCAAACAGCCGTTTCACCCACTGGAAGACTCATACGCCTCCCGCGAGTTGGTGACCACTGTGCCAGACCCGACCCGTCGGACCGTCCTCGCTACGATGGGAGCGCTGACCGCCGCCGGCTGCGTCGGCGGCCCCCCAGCCGGAACCCCCACCGAGCGCTCGCCCACCGACCGACCCCCGACGGACACGTCGTCGCCCCCGGACGGTACCTCGACGGGCGGGGTCACCCCGGGCGTGAACGTGCCCGACGCCGACCACGGCGTCTTCGTCTCCAATCAGGGAACGCAGGAGCGGACTGTCCGGGTCCGGGTGGTGCGAGAAGCCACCGGCGAACCCGTCTTCGAGGAGACCCGCACCGTCTCCCCGAACACGGAACGGGAGGTATACAACCTACAGCAGGCGAACCCGGACGGCATCGAGTCGTTCAGGATCTGCGGCTCGCTCGCCGATTCGACGCCGACGCCCAGCGCGGGCTCGACGCCGGCAACCACCGACACGGCAGGAAGGCCGGATTCGCCGCGTCGGGACTGCATCACCATGCGGACCAACGCGTGCTACGGCACCGCCCACGTCACCGTCCAGGGGGATGGCACGCTCGGGGTCATCTACTCCATCTGCTGAACGGGCGGTTCCGAGCCGAGGGGCCGGTTCCGCTCCAGCCAGCGGCTCGCCGTATGGATGGGCTTTGGTCAGCAGCCGAACCGGGGATGGCTCCTACTCCGGGCGACGTCACTTCCGGGCGATGCGCCGGGCCGGGGACGGCCAGAACGCGGAGCGGTGCGCCGGGTGGGAATCCGCCGGCCTGCTCGACCAGCTCGGGGCCATCGGTTCGCCGGTCGACGGTGGGTGAAGGGTCGCTTCCGAAGCCGGGGTCAGCGTTCGGGCGCGGGCTCGGAGAGCCCGGCGTGGGTGGTCCGTTCCCGATCCCGACGCATCCGCGCCCGGAGGTCGGCGGCGACCCCCGGGACCTCCAGGTCGCCGGGCCCCGCTCCCTCGCCGATCGCCTCGGGCGACAGCGGATACCGACGGAGCTCCTTGTGGAGGGCGATACCCGCGCGGGCGCCGTCGCCGATGGCGATCGTCGTCTGGTTCTGGCCGTGCGTGACGTCGCCGACCGCGTACGCGCCGTCGACGCTCGTCTCGCCCCGCCCGTCGACGTCGACCGCCCCCTCGTCGGTGAGGTCACAGCCGAGCATCCCGGCCAGGCGCGTGTTGTACCGCTTCCCGTACATGGCGAACCCGCCGCGGTACTCGCGCTCGGTGTCGTCGGTGAAGGCCAGGCCGCCGAGCCACGGCGTCTCCGCCGCCTCGTCCGCGGGGAACGCGGAGACGACCGCCTGCTCGACCCGCTCGACGGGGTGGGCCTCCAGCTGCCGCTCGGTCTCGTCGCGCCACTCGGGGCGGCGTCCGTCGAGCAGGAGGTCGACGTCGGCGGTGAAGTTGAGCATGAGCATCGCCACCTCCGCGGCGTGGTCGTCGTGGCCGAGGACGAACACCGGCGCGTCGCCGAGCGTGTACGCGTCGCAGTGCAGACAGTAGTGCAGCCCGCGGCCGGCGAACCGCTCGAGCCCGGGGACGTCGGGCGACACGTCCGCGAAGCCGGTGGCGAGGACGAGCCGCTCGGCCGCGACCGTGGCGTGGTCGCCCTCCAGGAGAAAGCGCCCGTCGGCGGATGGATCGCGCTGCCGGACCGCCCGGACGGCGTCCCGGTGGAAGTCGCCACCGTAGGCCTCGAGCTGCCGGACGGCGAGTTCGGCCAGCTGCCTGCCCGAGACGTCCTCGGAGACGCCGAACAGGTTGTGGACGTGGCTGACGGCGGCGTGCCGCCCGCCCCCGCTCTCGAAGACGGCGGTCCGGTGGCCAAGCCGCGTCGTGTAGAGGGCAGCAGTCATCCCGGCGGGGCCGCCGCCCACCACGACGACCTCGTAGGACAGCGGGTCGCTCATGCGTCCCGGCATCTACAGCGCCCGGACAGTTGAGGCTGTCCCGCCCGGGGATCGTCGCGGGCTTCCGCGTCGAGAACGCGGTGAAACCGGGCGTTCCCGTTGCGTTGCCTCTCCGACGACCAGCCTCTCACCGCCGCCCGGTCAGCAGCGCGACCGCGACGACGGCGAGCAGCGCCAGGAGGGGGGTAAAGCCCGGCTGGCCGGGCGAGCGCGTTCGAGCCGTTCGTGGGGTCGGCGGCGGCTCGGAGCCGGTGGGTCCCGCAGTCGTCCGGATCCAGTCCGCCGTCTCGACGGGCGTGGTCGGCGTGTCGAACGTCGCGTCGAAGTCGATGCTCGTCGGCCCGGCGACCGCGCCGGCCGGCGAGTCGCTGTCGGTGTCCAGCTCGCCGTCGCCGTCCACGTCGCAGTACCAGTCGACCCGCACCGTCCGAACGCCGGTCAGGTTCGTCCCGAGGTCGATCCGCAGCCCGTCGACGTGTCCGGGCGAACGAGTGGTGGCGGGTTCGACGCCGAAGACCTCTCCGGAGGGGTCCGACGCGACGAAGAAACCATCGACCGCCCCGGTGGTCTCGTACCCGATGGCGACCGAGTCCGCGTCCCAGAACGTCCTCCCGATGGCCGGGACCGCCGGCGTCTCCGAGGTGTCGAGCCCGTACCATCCGACCGTCATCGGCGGGGTGGAGCACGACGGGGTGGCCGTCGGTCCGGCGGCGTGTCCCGGGCTCGACGCCGCCGCGGCCGCGGGGGCGACACCCACCAGCAACAGCGCCGTCAGCAGCGCGACGCCAGAAATCGGCCCCGACCCTCGACGTCGGCCGCTCCGACGGCCGGCGGTCGATCGGCCGGGGACCATGAGCTCCGCTGGCGGGAGGCGCGCATAGGCCTTCTGCCGACGCGACGTCCCGGCAACCGGCCGGGAATCGCTGCGGAGCGGGGAAAGTCGGCGAGCGTTGCCGGCGCACGCAGGTACGTCGATGCCGGGACCGTAGGGCTCGAGGAAACGGGCGCGGACGAGCGAGGATGACCCACGTGACCACCGGCGTATCGCGTCGCTCCCCCATCGGCAGCCGCGGGCGCAAGGCAGCGACCGGGAGTTCGAAGCGGGGTTCGATCCCCCGCGACCATCGCGACGCGGGGAGCCCCGCGCCCCGCCTGCATCCCCGCGGACCGGCGACCCATGTCGAGTGACGACGCGCGGTGGGGGATCCTGGCGGTCGCGGGCGCGTGCAGCCTCTGCTGCCTCGGCGTCGCGGCGATGGCGGGCGGTTCGGTCGCGGTGGGCGGCGCCGTGGCGGGCGCGACGGCGGCGGGCGGCCTCGCGCGCGGCGTCGGCGGCGTCGTCGTCACCGTCCTGGCGACCGCGCTCCCGCTGCTCGCCGTCGGGCTGGTCCTCCGCCGACGGGCGCGGCGGCCGTGAACGCGGGCCCCGGCCGGCGCGGTCAGGCGACCGACGCGGCCGCGGAGTCGGCCGGCCGGAGGTGGTGCCGTCCCCACTCCCGGAGGGCCTCGATGACGGGTTCGAGCGACCGCCCCCGCTCGGTGAGGGCGTACTCGACGGCGACCGGCTTCTCGCGGACGACCGTCCGGTCGACGAGGCCCTTCTCCTCGAGGTCCTCGAGGCTCCGCGAGAGTACCTTGTTCGTGATGGCCCCCGCCTGCTCGCCGAGCTCGTTGAAGCGGAGCGTGTCGTGCTCGAGCAGCCGGTGGACGATGACCGGGTGCCACTTGTTCCCGATGACGGCCATCGCACACGTGACCGCGCACCACTCGTCGCCCGCACACCAGACCGCGAGGCAGTCGTCCTCGTCGACGTCCGTACCGCCGTGCATGTCCGCGCGAACGCGCGGGGCGGGAGTAAAGGTTTCCCGGCGACACTGATGAGGAGTCGAAATCGCGGTGACGTCGAGGAAACGGCGTTCCGCCGTCGAAGTCGGTGATTTATGGCCCGCTCGCGCGAACGGCTCGGTTGCGATGACGGCAATCGAAATCGAGTACTGCGTTCCGTGCGGGCGGCTCGACGCGGCGGTCCGGACGGCGCGATTCCTGCTCGAGGAGTTCGGCGGGGCGGTCGACCGCGTCGCGCTCCGGACCGGGGACGGCGGGGTGTTCACGGTCGCGGTGGACGGCGACGTCGTCTGGGACCGGGCCGCCCACGGCGCCGAGCTCGACCTGGAGCTCATCGCCGACGCGGTCCGGGGCCGGCTGCCGGCGGGGTAGCCCCGTTCCGGTATCCGACCGGTCCCGACGCCAGCGCCGGGCTCGCGCGGCGCTCGCCGAGCGCGGCCACGCCCGCGGCGCCGTGCCCGTCGGAGCGCACCGGTTTCGCTCCGAAAGGGAGTTTCACCGCGGTGACCTCGTGCCGCGGCCGATACGCGGTGATTATGGGCCTGCTCGCGGTGGTGTCGGCCGTAGCCACCATGGCGGCACGCGCGTTCACCCACCCCCGGCGGGCCCTGTCGATCAAGGCGACGCTGGTGACGACCGCCCTCGTGCTGGCCGTCGCCACCTTGCTGGCCTTCCTCGCGGGGATCGGCCCGTTGAACGAGGTCTACGCCCTGCTCAGCCTCGTGCTGCTCGCCCAGGCAGCCTACTACGCGGTCCTCTGATCGGCGGTCGTCGCCGGCCGTCCCCGACGCTACGGCGTCGGCGTGACGGCCACGCCCGAATCGACGTGGACGTGCCGTATCGTGAACCCCTCGTCGCGGTCGACCGTGACCTCGAGCGCCGCGTCCGTCCGGTTCACCTGGGCCCCGGAGACCGTCGTCGAGGCCGTCTCGGGATCCTCGGGCCGGTTCAGCGTGGCGCGAACCCGGTACTGCCTCTCCGGCGAGAGGTCGAAAGCGAGCCGCGAGTGCTGCTCGGCCGTCGCGGCACACGAGACGACCGCCTCGGGCGTCCCGCCCGAGCGGTCGGTGATCTCGATGGTGACCGGGTACACCGAGAGGCCGACGTTCCTGACCTGGAGGTCCCAGGGGAAGGCAGCGTCCTCGTCCGTCGTCGTGGCGCGATACACGTGTTCGTCACACGGGGGCTCTCCGCCTCCCTCCGAAGCCGGACCGCCATCCGAAGTCCCGTCCGCGGGTCCGGGGAGCGAGCTCGTGCACCCCGACGCACCCAGCGGCGCGGCGAGGGCCAGCCAGCGCAACGCGTCCCGGCGGCGCATCACCGGCCGATATGGTTCGCCGTTCGTTAAAGGCCAGGCAGGGTGAAACATCGGCTTTACCTCCTCCACGGTCCGGTCCCTCCGTCCCGGCCGTTCGTGCGCCCGCCGAGTTCGGGCGGTTCGCCGGCCGGATACTGATAGAGTGCTAATAGAAATCGCGTTCGATAGGGATCCCAATAGAAATGTCGTTCTAATTACCTTTATCGCGATTCCCGCCGAATGCTCGACTGGAGGCGACAACGATGGCTCAGCCGTCAAGAATCAACGGGGAGGACTCGACAGCCCGCCGAGACACCGCCACCGATCGACGGGAGGTCCGCCGTGTCGACCGATGACGCGACCGCGGACGCCGCCTACGAGGAGGCGTTGAACGACCACTACGGCGTGGCGAACCTCGGCGACGAGCTCCTCGGAGCGCTCGAAGCCGCCGGGAAAGACATCGACGCGCTCACCCGGGACGACATCGCGTCGTTCGACGAGTTCCACATCCGCGGCCTCGAGGCGACCCGCGAAGTCGCACGCCTCGCGGGCATCGAGGCCGACAGCCACGTGCTCGACGTCGGCTGCGGCGTCGGCGGTCCCGCCCGGACCCTCGCCGCGGAGTTCGGCTGCGACGTGGTCGGGATCGATCTCGTCGAGGAGTACTGCCGGGCAGCGGCCCTCTTCACCGACCGGGTGGGACTCGACGACCGCGTCCGCTTCCACCAGGGGAACGCCGTCGACCTGCCGTTCGAGGACGAGCAGTTCGACGTCGTCTGGTTCGAGCACACGCTGATGAACGTCGAGGCAAAGGGGCGGGTGTTCGAGGAGGCGGGGCGCGTCCTCGAACCCGGCGGTACCCTCGCGCTGTACGAGATCTGCGCGGGGCCCGGGGGCGAGCCGGTGTTCCCCGTCCCCTGGGCGGCGGATTCGTCCCTCAGCTACCTCGAGACGCCCGAGCGACAGCGGGTCACCATCCTCGACCGCGGCTTCGAGGAGGTGGCCTGGCGGGACGTAACCGAGCCGAGCCTCGAGTGGTTCCGGGACGTGGTGGAGTCGATGGAGTCACGGCCGGCGGACGCGCCGCCGCCGCTCGGACTCAACCTCCTGATGGGCGCGGAGACGCCGATCAAGGCGAAGAACGTCGTCCGGAACCTCGAGGAGGAACGCATCGCCGTCGTGCAGGGCGTGTTCGAACGGGTGAGCGACCCGTATCGAACGTCGTCGCGGGCCTCCCGGCAGATAAACTGGTAGGCCCCCCGGCGGTTCACGGACGAACTGATCGCTGGGGAGGACCTCATCGACGAGCTCGTCACCGAGGACGGCATCGACCACGCGCCGCTCGGGACGACCCGGGGCCGTCAATCCATGCGGGGAACGAGCGCGTCCCTTCGAACCGCCTTTCCCGACCACCCGGTGACCGTCGAGGACGTCGTCGCGGAGGGGGACGCCGTCGCCGCACGCGTCACCCGCCGAGGGACCCGCGAGGGCGAATTCATGGGCGTTGCCGCGACGGGACGGTCGTTCGAGACAGAGGCCATGGGGTTCGTCCGGCTCGAGGACGGCCGGATCGCCGAACGCTGGCTCCGGTCCGGCGTGCTCGGAATGCCCCAGCGGCTCGGCGCGATGGACCCCCCCCCCCCGGCGGTGACGAAACCTCCGCGTCGACGGCCGTCCGCGAGCTGCCGTCCGTCACCGCGACCGGCTGACCAGGCCGCGCTGACGACCACCGATAGCTACAATCGCGGTCGTACCGAACGGAACTGGTTAGGGAGCCCCATCGCTGGGTTCCGTATGCGCCGCCCCCGACGGAGTCGAGTCCGGTGGTCGATCTACGCGGGTCTCTACATGTTCGTCTGCGCCACGGCGACGGCGTTCCTCCTCCACGACCTGTTGGGGCTGCTGGGGGAGGTCATCGGACTGCCGGCCGCCTACGCGATGGTCATCCTCGCGAGCCCGGCGCTGGCCATCGGAGCCGTCGTCTGGTGGGCGGTCGTCGAGCGACGAGACGCGTACACGTACCGCCTCGGCGGCGCCTTCGGGCTGGTCACCGCCCTCCTCACGGGGCTCCTGTGGACCGTCCGGTTCGTCGGCTTCTGGGGGTTCGAGATGCTGGTCATCCCGATCGTCGCGTTCCTCGTCGCGTTCGTGCTCGGGTTGACTGCCCTGGCCGGCGTCCTCGCGGGGCTGCCGCTGATGTACGCGCGGCGTCGGCTGGACGGCGAGCTGGCTGGCGGGACGGAGCGGACGGCCTGACACGCCGGGACAGGCACGCCAGGCCGAACGACCCGGCGCTGCCGCCGGCGGCCCCCTCACCCTCGTGGTGCGCCGTCGGGGAGGAGGCGCTGGTCGCCGTGCCGGGAGCGACCGCTGGCTCGTCGCGCTCGCGACGGGCGTCGCTCTCCCGGAAGCGGCCAAAAAGGCCTTCCGGATACCCGCCCTACGACGTGCAATTCACCAGCGCGTGGACATGAAACGCCGCGAGTACCTGGCCACCGGGGCGACCCTCGCCATCGCCGCTGCCGGCGGATGCACCGGGTGTGCGCAGGCCCCGACGGCCCGCCTCCAGATGACCGAGACGGACGACCTCGCCATCGCCCGGGAGGTCACCTATCCGCTCGACGAGGGCAGCTCCGAGCGAACCGAACTCGTGGAGACGGCAGTGCGGAACGGGTCGGCCTCGGTCGACGCCACCGAGCCACCGTTCCCCGAGGACCGGCCGTTCGTCCACGACGGCTCGATCTACCGGGTGTCGCACGAGATTGCCGACACGAGACCGGCTCGCGTCTTCCGGTTCACGCTCGATATCGTGGACGGCGAGGTCGCGGAGTCCGAGCGGGTTCGGTTCGACGACCTGCCGGCCGTCGATAGAGGCAAGTTCGCGAGCCGCGGCTGGGACGAGGACCCGTTCATCGGGTTCGGCTCGTCGTTGACGTACTTCGAACCGGAGATACCGGAATCAGCGCTCGTCCCCGTGCCCGAACACACGGTGATCGAGTGGGATTCCGGCGCCCGCGGCCGCTTCTCGGTCGACGGGTCGTACGATACCGAGGTGAAGACCTACCGCTACACGTCGGAGCTGGTGCATCCGTCGGCGCGGGCGTTCGGACGGTCGATCCGCGAGCGCTACGAGTTCACGCTCTCGGGGCTGTCCGACGCCGAACGAGCGATAGTCGCCGAGGCCATCGGGAACGAGCACGGGTGGGTGGTGCCGCCGGACGAGTCCCCGCCGGACGCGGTCTACGGCCTCGTCGAGCGGTTCGGCAGGCGCCAGTCGGTCCGACGGGTATGGGAGGACGAGGACGATCGGTCGGCGGGCCCGGGGGGCGAGTACATCGTCCGGTACGAGGGGGTCCGCTACTGGACCCGGTTCGGCGTCGACCGCGGCGTGTTGACCGAGTCCGAGAGGTGAGGCTCGGCGAATCGCCGGCAGGCTACGTGCCCGGAAGGCACTTGTCGCGCCCTCGCGATGTCGAAACCGGCCCATGCAGCCCACTCGAGCCTCCCGCCGGCAGCTCCTCCGGACCGCCGGGGCGGCCATCGGCGGGTCGCTGGCCGGCTGCACGGCCGGCGACCCGACCGGGGACGAGCCGAGCGTCACGGCCAGTCCCGCGGCTCCGGAGACCGACACCCCCTCGCCTACCTCGGCACCGTCCGCGCCACCGCCGCCGACGGCGGACGACGTCGCGCTCGACGTCGCCGTGCTCCAGGGCTTCACCCCGGACCAGCCCGCCCGGCTCGAGATCGCGTTCACGAACGCCGGCGAGCGGCCGCTCCTCGGACTGGGCGGGCCACGGTACGTCCTCCCGTTCGTCGACGACGACTACGCCGGCGAGGCCGCGGACGGGTCGCTCGGGCTGTTCCTGCTGCCCGACGACAACGGCCTCGCGGTCGAGCCCGAAGGCGAACCGGCCGCGTCGGTCGAGACGTACCTCCCCGACTCGCCGACCGACGGCTGCTGGACCGTCCCGTTCGAGTGGCCGGCGGCCAAGGCATCGTTCACGGCCGTCCTGCACGAGGTGCCGGTCGACCCCGGCGGCACCGTCAGCCACGAGTACTCGCTGTACCACCTCGAGGACTGCCCGACCGGGACGTTCGCCTTCGAGAGCTCGTTCGACCTCGGCTACAGCAGGAGCGACGACCCGAACGGAACGCTGTACCCGACCGAGCTCGGGTTCGACCTGACCGTCGACGACGACGGCATCGCGGTCTCGGTCCACGAGCCCGCCGTCGACACGCCGGATTACTGATTCCGTCGGCCGTCTGCTGGGAGGCCCCGGAGCGGCTTTGCCACCCCTCCGCGGTCAGCTCCGTGTACGGACGCTGCCGGGACGCGTACATCGTCGGGGACGCCTGCGCTAGCCCCGTCAGCGGCGAACCGGATACGGGGCGTGTGCACTTCCCGTTCCCCCGGTGGCCGTCGGGCGCGTCCACGGGGCTGGGGTATAAATGCACTCGAGGGGGAGGTCGCGGCGATGCGTGCCATCGTCGTCGGCGGGGGCATCGTCGGGCTCGCCAGCGCCCACTACCTCCGGCAGCGGGGCGTCGAGGTCACCCTCCTCGAGAAGGACTCGCTCGGGGCTGGCGCCACCGACCGCGCGGCGGGCGGCATCCGCGCCCAGTTCGAATCGCCGGTGAGCATCGCGCTCTCGCTCGCGAGCATGGCCGTCTGGGAGCGGTTCGCCGGGACGTTCGGGACGGACATCGCCTACCGTCGACCCGGCTACCTCTTTCTCGCGCGCTCGGATTCGACCGCCGGGGAGCTCCGCGCCAACGTGGCCGTCCAGAACGACCACGGCGTGCCCAGCGAGTTCGTCACCCCCGACGAGGCAGCCGACCGCTGCCCGGGAATCTACCCCGACCGGTACGTCGGCGCGGCCTACTCGCCGACCGACGGCTACGCCGACCCGCACCTCGCGCTCCAGGGGTTCGCGGAGGCGGCCGCGGCGGACGGCGCGGACGTCCGCACCGGCGTCGAGGTGGTCGACGTCGCCCGCAACGCCGGGGGCCGCGTGACCGGGGTCGAGACGACCGCGGGCGAGATGGCCGCCGACTACGTCGTGAACGCCGCCGGCGCGTGGGCCGGTCGGGTGGCCGCGATGGCCGGCGTCGACGTCCCGATCACGCCCCATCGGCGCCAGGTCATCGTCGTCGACCCGGAGCGGCCGCTCGGCGACGCGGTCCCGATGACGTTCGACTACGACCGGTCGACGTACTTCCGGCCGGAGCGCGACGGCGCGGCGCTCGTCGGCGGCCACTTCAGCGAGCGCGAGGACGAGCCGGCCGACCCCGACGGCTACGACGAGAACCCGCGGTTCGATCTCGCGGCGACGGCGATGGACCGCGCCGCCGACGTCGCCGACTACTTCGGCCCCGAGACCGAGATGCGTCGCGGCTGGGCCGGCCTCTACGCGGTGACCCCCGACTACCACCCCGTCCTCGAGGAGACCGCGCCGGGGTTCGTCAACGCGGTCGGGTTCTCCGGTCACGGCTTCATGCAGGCGCCCGCCGCCGGTCGGGTCGTCGCCGAGCTCGTCGTCGACGGCGACGCGTCCGTCGTCGACGTCTCGGCGCTCGCGAACGACCGGTTCGAGCGCGGCGCGCTGCTCCCCGACGCCCACGGCGAGCGGTACGGGTGAGGACGCCCGAAGCGGACGCGACGACGCGCCGACGACCGCCGGAGACCGCAGTCGATGCTTCCGATCGCCGCGTTACGGGCGCTCAGAACGGCGCGGACCCCGGTAGCGGACTGGTGCGCTCGAGGACCGCCGCGTCGCCCTACTCCACCGTCACGCTCTTCGCCAGGTTCCGCGGCTTGTCGATCGACCGGCCGGACAGCCGCGCGACGTGGTAGGCGAACAGCTGCTGGTGGACGTTCGCGACGACCGGCGAGAGGTCGCCCACGTCCGGCACGCGCAGCGTCGTGTCGACGAACTTCGACGTCGTCGTGTCGGTCGAGAGGCCGATCACCGACGCCCCGCGCGTCTCCACCTCCTTGACGCTGTTCAGCGTCGCCTTCGGGGCTGCCCCCTCGGTGAGCAGGGCGATGACCGTCGTCTCGGGCGTCACCAGCGCCAGCGGCCCGTGCTTGAGCTCGCCGGCGGGGAAGCCCTCGGCGTGGTCGTAGGAGATCTCCTTGAGCTTCAACGCGCCCTCCAGCGCGACCGCGTGGCCGAGCCGCCGGCCGATGAAGAAGAACGCGTCGCTGTCGGCGTACTCCTCGGCGACCTCGCGCACGCGCTCCTCCCGGTCGAGCGCCTGCTGGACCGCGCCGGGCAGCCGGCCGATGTCCTCGAGCAGCCCCTCGGCGTCGGCCGAGGACAGCGCCCCGCGCGCCCGGCCGAGCCACGCGGCCAGCAGTGCCAGCACCGCCACCTGCGTGCCGTAGGTCTTCGTCGCCGCGACGCCGATCTCCGGCCCGGCGCGGATGTAGATCGTCTCGTCCGCCGCGCGCGTCAGCGAGCTCCCGACGGTGTTGGTCACGGCCAGCGTCGTCGCGCCGGTCGCCGACGCCCGCCGGACCGCCCCGAGCGTGTCGGCGGTCTCCCCGCTCTGGGAGATGGCGACGACGAGCGTCCGGTCGGGGTCGCGGCCGCCGGCGGCCGCGTACTCGCTGGCGACCGCCGTCGTCGCGCGGACGTCCGCGAGCGACTCGACCATCGCCGCGGCGTACAGCCCGGCGTGGTAGGACGTCCCGGCGGCGACGAACTGGACCTCCTCGAGACCCTCGACGAACGCCGACGAGAACGAGAGGTCGAGGGCCACCTCGCCGGCGAGCTCGTCGACGCGCCCCGAGATGGCCTGCCGCAGCGCCCGGGGCTGTTCGTGGATCTCCTTGAGCATGTAGTGCTCGTAGCCGCCCTTCTCGGCGGCCTCGGCGTCCCACTCGACCTCGCGGGGCTCGCGGGCGACCGGCCGGCCGTCGCGGAACACCTCGACGCCGTCGGCGGTCAGCTCGACGACGTCGCCGTCCTCGAGGTAGGTCACCGTCCGGGTGTACTCGATGAACGCCGGCACGTCGCTTGCCAGGAAGTTGCCGGACTCGGCGTGGCCGACCACCAGCGGGCTGTCCTGCCGGGCGCCGACGATGCACGGGTCGCCGCGCCGCCGGACGACCAGCGCGTAGCTGCCCGAGAGCCGCTCGACGACGCGATCGACCGCCTCCCGGAGGTCGGCCCCGTCCGCGAGCTCGTCCTCGAGGAGGTGCGGGACGACCTCGGTGTCGGTGTCGCTTTCGAACTTGTGCCGCGCTTCGAGCTCCTCGCGCAGGGCGTCGAAGTTCTCGATGATGCCGTTGTGGACGACCGCTAGCTCCCCCGTGCAGTCGGTGTGTGGGTGGGCGTTCTCGTCGGTCGGCTCGCCGTGGGTCGACCACCGCGTGTGGCCGATGGCGGCCTGCACGCCGGGGACCGTCGGAACGGTCAGGTCGTCGACCCGGCCGGCCCGCTTGAAGACCTGCAGTTCGCCGTTGTCGACCGCGATGCCCGCCGAGTCGTAGCCGCGGTACTCGAGGTTCGCGAGGCTGCGCTGGACGATGGGCACGCAGTCGTCCGTCCCGATGTACCCGGTGATGCCACACATGGTTCGACGGGCGGCCCCCGGCCGGGCGGGCGCGAACGGCGCGGTCCGCGGCGCGCTCGCGGCGGCCCGGCGGGTCCTGTCAGGACGTCCATTTCTTCACGTTCCTAAATAACTATCCACTGCTTACCGGTCGGCCCACGGATCGTGCCGGTCGGCGGCGACGAGGTCGACGCCCCGACTGCGCGCCGTCTCGCGACCCCACCTGCCGACGACGGGGGCGCTCGCCCCGAGTCGCGTCAATGCGTCGCTGCGGGTTCGCCGTCCATTCGCCGATCGAACGCCGCGATGGCGTCCTCGGCGTCGACGGGCGCCATCGCTCCGAACCCCCGCCCGAACGCCGCGTCGGGGCCGGCGAGCGGGTGGCCGACGGCAGCGGCTACGGCCGAATCGTCGATCGAGCCGGTCGTCACCGAGGCAGCGTTCGCGAGACCGCGACGCAATGCCCGTTCCTCCCCCTGCCCCGACCCCTCACACCGAGTCCGTGCCGACGAACGCGACCACGCGCCCCTCGACGTCGAACTCGCCGGCGACAAGCACGTCCCCGACCTCGTCCCCGAACACGGCGTCGACCTGGCCGGCCGGGAAGGTCGCCCGGACCTCGCCCTCGCTCACCTGGACGCCCCGCCCGCCGACGCCGCCGTCGACCGGCGGCGCGAGCGGTCCGACCGGGTGCAGCCGGACCGACCGCTCGTCCACGTCGTCGACGGAGAGGCCCTCCTCGTCGGCGGCGAGCCCGAACGAGGCCCGGACCGCGCCGCTGCCGCGCCGCTCGGCGTCCAGGTCGACCGGCACGGCGGCCGGGAACGCGTACGTCTCCTCGCCGACGACGAGGTCGTCGAAGTAGACGTCGGAGACCGTCTCCCCCATCGTCGAGCCCTTGCCGAACCCCACGCCGAGCAGCGGGGCGTCCTCGCCGAGCGCCTCGACGAGGTCCGCCTCCGCGCCGTCCTCGTCGCGGAGCGCGATGGCCAGCGGCAGCAGTGGCTCGCCGGATTCGAACCGCTCCCGCGAGATGGGCGCGTCGCGCCAGCCGCCAGCCTCGCCCCGCAGCTCCGCGGACACGTCGCGCGTCTCCCACTGCTTGTCGTCGTCCTCGCAGTCGACGTCGGCCGGGTCCGGGTCGACGCCGTCGTTCGTAGAGAGGAACGCCACGGTCACCTCGTCGTCGTCCTCGTCCGGGTCGACCACCACGAAGGCCTCGTCGGGGGCCGAGTTCGCGTTCTCCGGCCCCTGGAAGTAGTCGTAGGACACGGCCGGCTCGTCGTCCTCCTCGGCGGCCTCGCCGAGCGTCAGGCCGGCGGCCTCGACGTTGACGAGGCAGGCCGCGTAGTCCGTCGTCGCCTCGCCGTCGGAGCTGGCGTGGACGACGGCCCCGCGGTCCCCGTCGTCACCGCCATCGTCCTCGTCGTCCTCGCCGTCATCTCCCCCGTTGTCATCGTCGTCACCGTCATCGTCGACCGCGCCGTCCCCGCAGAGCCGCCCGGCCGGGTCGGCCGCGAGGTGCATCACGGTGGAGAACCGCTCGTCGCCGTCGATGTCGCCGAGGATCGGCCGGGCGTCGGGGGCGTCCTCCGCGTCGACCTGCGAGGAGACCGGCCCGACCGGGAGCGCGAGCGCCCCCGCGAGCCCGCCGGTGCCGACGAGGAACGTCCGCCGGTCGAGCCCGTCGAGGACGCTGTTCGTGTCGTGTGTCATCCCGAGTGCGCTATCCGCGAGGCGTCCATAAATCGACAGGACCGTTTCGGCCGAATTCGGCGGGTAAGGCGGGCTTACGCGGCAGTTCCGGTTCGTGACGCCCGGGCCGACGGCTCGGCCGGTCGGCCAAGCCCCCGGACGACGCATCCCGCCGCCCGCCCGGATCGACCGCCGCCGTCGGTCAGTCGATCTGCCCGCGGATCTCCCCGTCCGGGTTCGCCTCGGTATGGACGTTCACGTACGCGTCGCCCGCCTCGATGGCAGAGACGAGGGCGTCCATCGACTCGTCCTCGAGCTCCCCGACCAGATCGTCGGCCGTCACGGTCCCCCTCGCGAGCACCCCGGTGAACTCGCCCTCGATCTGCTGCGGCGGCGGCCCGTCCTCCGGGTACAGCCAGGCGACGACCGGGCCGTTCTCCCCGGCCGCCCCCAGGTGGATGTGGGCCATCTGGACGTCCTCGATCTTCGCGACGAGCAGCTTGTAGCGCAGTGTCTCGCCCGCCGGGTCGAGCTTGAACAGGGCCAGGCCCCGAGCATCCGTCTGGACCGCCGGCACCTGGTTCGCCCCGATGAGGTAGGCCAGGAAATGCCGGTGCCGACCGCCCGCGCTCGCGACGCCCGTCGAGGCCAACCCCAGCCCGCCGCCCGCGACCGCCTGCACGAACCGTCGTCGAGGGATGCCATGCGCAACCATAGCACGGACGAGGCTCCGCTGCCGATTAAGCGTATTTACCAGAATGCGTCGTCGCCGCCGAGCCGGATAGTCGACTGCGTCCGCGCTTGACCACCCCGTCGTTCCGGAGCCCGCTGGAACGGTCGGCAGCCGAGTGACCCCGGCGGTGCCGCTCCGCAGCTCGCCATCCGAAAGCATTTACCGCCGATGCCACACCGCTCGCGTGCATGGCCACCGACCGGGCGGCCGTCGCGGCCGTCGCCCTCCTCGCGGTCGCGGCCGTCCTCCTCGCCAACCCGCTTTACCTCCAGGAGCCCGACCGCGGCAACCAGCTCGTCACCGTCGAACACGTCTCGCCAGCCGAGGGCGCCGCCCAGCGCTCGGCCGACGTCACCCGCGTCGACGACCTCCCGGCCGTCGCGCGTTACGCCGCCCGACGCAGTCTGCCGGGCGGCACGTTCCGGGTGGAGCGCACCGCGCCGCCGCTGGCCGTCGAGCTGCTCGCTTCCGAGCGGCGATACGTCGGGTCCCAGGACCCCGACCACCTGTACCGCCCGACCGTCTCGGTCGGCGAGAACGCGACGACGGTGACGTTCGAGGCGGTGCCGGTCGAGACGGTCGAGCGCGAGCTCGGCGTCACCCCGCCCGAGGGGCTGCGCGAGGACGACAGCATCCGCGAGATCATCTGGCTGAGCGAGCAGCATCCAGCCGTGGTGTTCGTCGGCGAGTTCGACGCGCCCTGGGAGGACCGACTGGCGGACGGCGTCGAGTCCGGCGAGCTGTCGGTCCCGCACGGCAACGACGCCTCGAGCCTGGCGCCGCTCGGCCGGGACGCCCTGTTCGTCGTGCAGGACGACGTCGCGTACCGGGTCGCCGTGACGGAGACGGACGAAGCGGTCGTCCTCGAGACGGACCGCGTGACGAACGACACGCTGCTGACGGCGGCGGACGTCGCGACCGTCGAGACGGCGGAGCTGTCGCCCGGGACCCGGCAGGTCGTCGTCGACGCCATCCGCGACGCGGACGGATACCACCGGTTCGACGGCGAGGCCGTCGACGCCGGGGAGCTCGAGGGCCTCCCGGACGCGCTCGTCCGGCACGAGGGCCGGTACTACCTGGTCCATCGGGGACACGTCGACGACTTCTCGCTCGTGCCGCTGTTCCGCGTCGCGCTGACGGCGCTGGGCGGCCTCGTCGGGCTCGTCGGCGCGTTCGTCGGCTACAGAGCTCGTCGACGTGCTGGACAGTGACCGGGTGCAAGCCCGTTCCCGAACGGCGCCTCAGCCGCTGCCTCCGGACGGGTCGTTCCCCTGGTCGCCGTCGGCGCCCGTCCCCTGACCGCTGGTCCCCGCGTCGTCGTCCGACCCCTCGGTCTCCTCGTCCGGCTCCTCCTCCTCACCGTCGGCCCCGTCCTCCTCCCCGTCGTCGGCTGCCTGCTCGGGCTTCGACGTCGACCCGACCTCCTCGACCGGGACGTCCTCCCCCGCGACGCCGCTCTCGCCGATGACCGGCAGCAGGTTGTACCCGTTCGGGCCCTTCTTGACCACGGTGATGTCGAAGACGAACTCGAGCGTCGCGCCCGACTCGACCTCGAACGGCTTGGTGATCATCAGCTTCCCGCTGGGAACCATCACGTCGACCTCCTCGCCGTCGACGAGGCCCACGACGTCCGACGCGTAGAGCTCGATCTTCGTGTACCGGCCCGCCGGGAGGTCGCCATCGAAGACGCCCGTGGCCCTCGCCCCGATGACTTCGGTGAGATCGACCGTCGCGCCGTCGAGGTCGATGACGGTGAAGCCCTGCTGTTCGTCGTCCGGCTCGTCGTCTTCCTCGGTTTCGGTCGACGTGACCTCGGTCGGTACGTCCGTCTGGGTCTCGTTCGACTCCGCCGTCACCGTATCGGTCGACGTCGGCGTCGGGGGTTCGGTCGTGGTGTGGGTCGGCGTGTCCGTGGGCGCATCGGTCGCCGTCGGCGCCGGGCTCGCGGCGGGACTGGCCTCGGCGGCCGCCGCCTCCGCATCCGCGTCCTCGCCACCGCTTCGGAAGAGGCGCGCCCGGTCGAACGAGACGGAAAGCGAGTCGAACTCGTCGATGGCGACCGGCTGGTCGCTGATGAGCAGCCGGAACGTGCCCGTGTCCGCCGCGGCGGCGCCGGCGCCGCCATCCGACGAGTCGCTTCCGTCGTCGCTACTCGAGCCGGCGGGGCTTCCGAGGTCGGCACTCGAGGCGCAGCCCGCCAGAAGCGTGACGCCCGCGCCGCCGAATATCGCGAGCAGCCGCCGGCGGAGCTCGTCGTGCGACGGGCCGGTATCGCGGCGGTCGTCGGTCGATGGCTGGTCGTCTGGCATGACCGGCCAGGCGGCCGGTCGGCCCATATAGTCCGGCGACGGTCCAGCCGAATTTCGTCGGTTCAGGACCGTTCAGGGCAGTATCATAATTGAGAATATTTCCGACGGGGACGGGGTCGGCCATCAGCCCGGTCGGCCGACTGCAGCGCCCCCCCCCCGGCCCCCGCCGAGCCAACCTCTATCACCCCGGACGGCGAGGGCCACCGCATGGATTCGACCGACCGCGGTGCCGCGCTCGCGGCGTGCGCCACGCCCGATGTCGCCGACGCGCTGGACGTCCTCGGCTACCCGGACCGGACCGCCATCGGCGTCACGCGGATGTGGGACGACTGCCCCCGGATCGCCGGGCGCGTGATGCCCGTCAAGCTCGGGCCGGACGAGCCGGGCTCGACCGTCACGGGCACGCTCGAGGCCATCGAGGCCGCTGCCCCCGGCGACGTCCTGCTGTTCGACAACGGCGGCCGGCTCGACCTGAACACGTTCGGGTCCATCGCGGCGTTCTGCGCCCAGCGCGCCGGGCTCGCGGGCGCGGTGAGCGACGGCGCCAGCCGCGACGTCGACGATGTGCGCTCGCAGGGCTTCCCGCTGTACGCCCGCGGGGCCGTCACCACGACCGTCACGGGGCGGACGGGCATGGCGGGCTACGATGTCCCGGTCGAGTGCGCCGGCGTCCCGGTCGAGCCGGGCGACTACGTCGTCGCCGACGGCAGCGGCGTCATCTTCGTCCCAGGCGACGCGGTCGAGCAAGTCCTCGAACTGGCCCCGCGATTCGCGGCGTACGAACGCGAGATCAAGCGCCGCATCGCGCGAGGCGAGGACATCGTCGAGGTCCACGAGGACGTCGATTACGAGGACTTCGAGGCCAGAAGCGGCCTCGGGGAGTGAGCACCGACCGCGCGGCGAGGGCGCACCACGCCGCCCCGAGCGCGCCGGTCGCCGGGGTAGAAGCTCACGGCCCTACGGCCGGTCGAGGAACAGCGTCAGATGGCTGACGATGGTCCGGCTCTCCAATCCGCCGCCCAGTGCGCCGGAGAGCACGCCGATGGTGCTGATGAACGCGCCCGTGCGGACGAGGTCGACGACGCCGACCGCGGGGTCCTCCAGGCTCGGCCAGTTGCTCATCAGGTTCGGCGGGAAGACGGCCAGCTCGATGACGAGGATGACCGCCCAGACGAGCGCGAACAGCCCGATCATCGCCAGCACGAGCACGAGGAAGACCGTAACGTTGACCAGCGCCGTGTGTTCGGTGACGAGTTCATGCCGCTCGCGTGGGAAGGTGAGCCGCTGGGCGAACACCAGGTAGCCGGCGGCCGCGACGACGCTCCCTGCCGCAAACAGCCCGGCCGTCACGTTCCCCAGGTGAAAGCCGACGTCCCAGGACTCGGCGCTGAAGACGATGACGAGCGTCGGCGCCACCGCCGCCGTCGACAGTCGCGGCAGGGAAAGTGGCAGCATGGGCGCCCGGCTGTTCACCAGCGCCTGCGCCATCTGCCCCGGGTTCCTCGCAGCGCATCTCGCGTGGAAGGCCAGGCGCCCCATAGCGCCTCGCGGGCTGGCCTCGGCCGCGGGAAGTTCCCCGGCGATCCGGTGAAGGCGCTCCTCGACGTCCGCGTCGAACGACGGGACGGCTCGCCGATCGGGCTCGAACCGGAACGGCTCCATGACCCCGCCGTCGGCGTCGCGGTGCCGGGCGCCGAGCCCGTGCCCGATGAGGTGGACCAGCAGCGTCGCCGCGTTCCAGCGGACGGCCGCGTCGTCGAGCGGGCGGAGCGGCTCGCCGCGGGGTGCACGGCGCAGGTGCCGTGTCGAGACGACGGCCACGCGGGCAAGCGGCGACGCCAATCCGGGGACGAACCGCTCCCGGCTGGAGACGAGGGGAACGTCCGTCACGACGACGACCAGGTCGTAGGGCCCCTCGACCATCCGGTGGGCCGCGCGGTCGAGGAACTCCGACGGCCGGCGGCGGTCGTGGTCGGGCAGCCGCACCGGGTCTTCGAGGTAGAACCGCCAGGTAACGGCCGTGGCCGACGCTAGCTCGTCGACCACGTCCTCGGCCGCCCGCGTCGCGAACTCGCGAAGCCGACCCGGGTCGGTGCCGGGCGCGGGCGCGACGAGCACCCCGGCGTCGACCCGCAGCCCGGCCGAGCCCTCGCGCTCGGCCGCCATCAGCGCGGGGTCCTCGTCACGGCCCGATCGGGAGCGACCCGTCACGGTCGACAGTTCCCCGCGAACGCACTTAACGGCCGGTGACGAGGGCGACCCCGGTCGGCCGAGAGCACGGCTCGAACGCCGACCGACGGTCTCGGGTCACCACGATCGTCGCTCCCAACGGCGCGGCCGTTCGAGCGCCCGTTACCATCATTCGAGTGCGCGACGGCATCGCGTGGACACGCCGACGCACTGCCGCTTGTGCATCCTCACCTGCGCGACAGGCACCGCTCGACGGCGTCGTCCGGTCGACGAAACGAATCAGTGGGCCGGCGGCCCGGCGGTCAGCCCGTGACCTCGATCTCGGTGCCGCGGACCCGGGCGTCGATGATGGGCAGCCGGACCTCGAGCACGCCGTTGTGGTACCGAGCGCTGATGTCGTCGGGCTCGATCTCCTTGGGCATCCGGAAGGTCCGCCGGTAGCTCTTGCGCTCGGCGCGACCCTCGTACTCGTGTTCGGCCCAGATGAACAGCCGGCCCTCGTCCCAGCTCACGTGGACGTTCTCGAGGTCGAAGCCCGGCATCTCCACGGTGAGGACGAACTCGTCGTCCTCCTCGTAGAGTTCGTAGTCGTCGAAGCTCGTTCCGAACAGTCGTGACGGCAGGTTCAGGTTCTGTGACCAGGTGTCGGCGGATGTCGTCGGTAGCATCTCCACTCACCACCGTGCGGGTGTACCTTGCGAGCAATTCATAATAAAAATAACGTGACAATCGCTAACAGCTCGAACGCTCGACGACGCTGGCCCCCCGACGAGTCCCGTGGTTCAGCGATACGCCTATACTGACGGGAACCCAAGGAGTCACCGTTCGGAGACTGCCACGCGCGGAGGCCGACGACCATGACCGAGGACGTCGACGGGCGGCCCGGTCGCGGGCGCTCCGGTGGCCCCCGGCCGCGCCCCGGCCGGGACCTGCGCACTGCGCTCGCCGTCGAGCTGGCCGAGGCATATCGCGGCGACGAAAAGCCCCTGACGGTCACTCGGCCGGAGCCGTGTGCCGCCTGCGACGGCCGCGGCTTCGGCCTGACCGGCGAGCCGGTACCGTGTCCGCTCTGTGACGGCCGCGGTCGCATCACCCACGTCCGGGACTCGGGACGGGGTACGACGCGACACCGGGAGCCCTGCGGCCGGTGTGGCGGCGCCGGCGAGCTGCCCGGACCCGCGTGTGCGGTCTGCGACGGCGACGGGCGGGTCGAGCGCGCGGTGACGGTCGGCGTCGAGGTGCCGGCGGGCGTCGACAGCGGCCGGACCCTCCGGCTCGCCGAGGCAGGCGCGCTCGGGCGCCACGGCGGCCCGCGCGGCGACCTCCTGGTCGACGTCGAGGTCGCCGACCACCCGACGTTCGCCCGCGAGGGGGCCGACCTGCACACCCGCCAGCCGGTCTCGTTCCCGCAGGCAGCGTTCGGCGCGACGGTCGCGGTGCCGACGCTCGGCCGCCCCGTCGACCTGACCGTCCCCGCGGGCACCCAGACCGGGGAGACGTTCCGGGTGCCCGGCGAGGGGATGCCCCGGTCCGAGGGGTCGGGAGCGGGCGATCTGTACGTCGGCGTGCACGTCGTGACACCCGACGAGCTCACCCCGACCCAGCGGGCGGCGCTCCGGGACTACGCCGACGCGACAGGGGACGATGCGGACGGGGACGACGCGGGGACGTAGGCCACCGCCGCGACCGAACGCTAGCGACATCTCCCGCGGCCGGAGCGGCCGTGGCTGGCGCGAGGAATCGATGGTCTCCCTACGACGAGTACGGCGACGGTTTGAGCTGTGCGCATGGGACCGTTGGCTGGCGGCGCCCCAATAGTACACTGGACCGATAACGCGACCGTGTCAAAACGTGGCACGGCCTGCTCCACCGGTAGACCTGTGCCCCACCCCGTCGCCGAGACAACGCTCGATCCGCCGGGGCGCGTCACCCATCACCCGCCGAGGCTCACCGAGGTTCGTCCCGTGCCTTCGAGTACGGAACGGGGGCGATCACGCAGTAATTATTAGTGATAGACACGCGTGTACCACGGGAAATGGCCATCCGCGTGCTCCACGTCGACGACGACGCCGACTTCGCGGCGCTGGCCGCCGAGTTCCTCGCCCGCGCTGACGACCGGCTGCACGTCGAGGCCGAGCCGAGCGCGGCCGCGGGCCTCGACCGGCTCGACGACGAGCCGTTCGACTGCGTCGTCTCCGACTACCAGATGCCGGGGACGGACGGCCTCGAGTTCCTCGCGGCCGTCCGCGAGACCCATCCCGACCTGCCGTTCGTGCTGTTCACCGGCCGTGGCAGCGAGGAGGTCGCCAGCGAGGCCATCTCCCGGGGTGCCACCGACTACGTGCAGAAGACCGGCGGCACCGAGGGGTACGAGCTGCTCGCCAACCGCGTCGCCAACGCGGTCGACCAGCACCGCTCGGCGCGCCGCGCCGCCGACCTCGAGTGGCTCCGGACGCTGGCCGTCGACGTCAACCAGCGTCTCGTTCGGGCTGCCTCGCGCGAGACCATCGAGTCCGGGGTCTGCGAGATCTTCAGCACGGCCGAGCCCTACCGGCTCGCCTGGATCGGCTCGGTCGACGCCGAGACGGGCCGGCTCGTCCCCCGCGTCGCGGCCGGCGCGGGCGCCGACCGCCTCGACGGCGAGACGGTGCCGGTCGGGGGTGCCCTCGAGGCCGCCCTCGAGGCCCGGGCGGTCGCCGTGGGCCGCGACGTCGAGGCCGACCCCGCGTTCGGGCCGTGGCGGGACGCCGACGGGCCGGCCTTCCGGGCCGTCGGGGCCGTCCCGCTGGGGTTCGGGGACCGCGACTACGGCCTGCTCGTCGTCTACGCCGGCCGGCCGGACGCGTTCGACGACACGGAGGTCGAGCTGCTCGCCGAGCTCGGCGACGACATCGCCCACGCCATCGACGCGTTCGAGACCCGCGAGCGGCTACGCGACGAGCGCGACCGCCGCCACGCGCTGTTCGAGAACAACCCCAGCCCCATCGTCGAATTCGCGTACGAGGACGGGGTCCCCCTCATCACGGCGGTCAACCCGGCGTTCGAGCATGCCTTCGAGTACGCGCCCGACGAGATCGTCGGCCGGCCGGCCACCGAGACGCTGATTCCGGAGGAGAGCTTCGACGAGTACGTCGACATCCGCCGCCAGCTGCGCGACGGCGAGCCCGTCGAGACCGACGTCACCCGGCAGGCGGCCACCGGGCCCCGGGACTTCCTCATGCGCGCCTTCCCGTACGACGTCGACGCGGACTCGCCCGCCGGGTACGTCTGGTACGTCGACGTCAGCGAGCGGGCGGCGCGGGAGGACCGCCTGGCCCACCAGGGCTCGCTGCTCGAGGCCGTCATGGAGACGAGCATCGACGGCATCCTCGTCATCGGCGAGGACCGCGAGTACGTCACCTGGAACCGACGGTTCCTCGACCTCTGGGGCGTCCCGGAGGAGCTCGACGGCGAGGAGCCCGAGGAGGTCGGCCTCGAGCTCGCGCTCGACCGGCTCGAGGACCCCGAGGCGTTCATCGAGAAGGTCGAGTACCTCCACGAGCACCCCGACGAGGAGAGCCGCGACACCACCAGCCTGGTCGACGGCCGGACCTTCGACCGGTACTCGGCCCCCGTCGTGAGCGACGACGGCACCTACTTCGGCCGGGTCTGGTTCTTCCGGGACGTCACCGACCGCGAGGCCGCGGTCCGCGAGCTCGAGGGGAAGAACGCCCGGCTGGAGGAGTTCGCCAGCATCGTCTCCCACGACCTGCGCAACCCCATCAACGTCGCCGAGGGCCACCTCGAGCTGGCCCGCGAGGGGCATGACGACGAGCACCTGGCGCCCATCGGCCGCGCGCTCGACCGCATGGGGGCGCTGGTCGAGGACCTGCTGACGCTGGCCCGCGAGGGCTCGGCGCTCTCCGGGACCGAGCCCGTCGCCCTGGCTGACCTCGTCGAGTCGTGCTGGGGGTCGGTCCGGACGGCCGGGGCCGAGCTGCGCGTCGAGACCGCCGCGACCGTCCGCGCGGACGAGGCCCGGCTCCGGCAGCTGGTCGAGAACCTGGTCCGGAACGCCGTGGAACACGGTTCCACGAGCCCCCGGACGCGGTCCGACGACGCCGTGGAACACGGTTCCACGAGCCGTCGGGCGTCGCCCGACGACGCCGTCGAGCACGGCGGCACGGACGTGACGGTCACCGTCGGCGACCTCGCGGACGGCTTCTACGTCGAGGACACCGGCGTGGGCGTCCCGGCCGAGATCCGCGACCGTGTCTTCGAGAGCGGGTTCACGACCGCCGAGGGTGGCACCGGCTTCGGGCTCGCCATCGTCGAGCGCATCGCCGACGCCCACGGCTGGTCGACCGCCGTCACGGACGGCGACGATGGCGGCGCCCGGGTCGAGGTCAGCGGCGTCGAGTTCGTCGATTGACCCGTCGTCGGACCGGAGGTCCACCGGGGGCGGGCCCGGCATCCTCCGCCCGAGCCGCGCCCGGTGACAGCGCCGTCCATCGGGGAGACGCGATGTCGGACAGGTCCGGCGACCCGGCAGTAAGCCACAACGTTCATCCCGTGCCGGGGTGGAGTAGAACCGATGGAACCGGCCGACGAGGGGGGTCGGCGGTGGTTCAGCTACCCGGTCGAGGCATCCGACCAGCCCACGTTGGCCATCGTCGACGCCGTCGCACGGGTCACCGGCCGCGACGCCTACCAGCTCGAGCCGATGTCCGGCGCGATCGACACCGACGCGCTCAACGACCTGTTCTCCGGGCGGACCGACCGGCGCGAGTTCACGCGGGCAGCCGACGAGCCGACGCCGGCCGACCTGCTCGTCGAGTTCCGGTACGAGGGGTGCGTCGTGGCGGTGTCCCCGGGGCGGTTCACCGTCTCCGACCCCGCGTGACGGCCCGGTCGCGCCCCGAGCCGGCTCCGGGCGCTCGCGGTCGGCGTCCGGACGGGAGCGAGGCCCGGGGAGACCGGGCGATCCGGGCAGCGGACGGCGGCGGACCAGCGGACCGGCCGACCGCCGCCGACCGCTATCCGCGCTGATAATCGAACCGGAACAGTCAATCCCCCCGGGTCGGAACTCGACCGAGATGGGCACCCCGGCGCCGGACGCGGGCGCGCACTCGTTCCCGGAGACGGTCAGGGGCTGCTCGAACGTCCTGCTGCTGGTCTCGCCGTTCGAGGCGGCGGACCTCGAGGCCTGCATGGACCTGATGACCCTGCACGAGCCCGAGGACGAGAACGTCTGGAGCCTCGGCATCACGCTCCCGCCGAACAAGCGCGTGGAGAACTGGGAGGAGCACGTGGGCAGGGCGCCGGCGGCGTTCCGGGTCGTCAGCGTCGGCGACCAGGCCCAGGACCGGGCGAAGGCGACCGCAGAGGCGTACGGCTTCGACCCCGAGCCGCACTTCGTGACGGTCCCGGACGGCGGCGCGCTCACCCGGCTGGGCGTCGAGCTGATGGACGCGCTCGAGTCGTGGGAGGGCGCCGACGGCGAGACGGTGGTCTGCGTGCACTCGGTGACCGCGCTGCTGCAGTACGCCGACGCGGCGCGCGTCTTCCGCTTCCTGAACGCCTTCACGACGCAGGTCGAGGAGGCCGGCGCCACGGCCCACTACCACCTGGACCCCCTGGTCCACGACGAGTCGACGGTGGCCGCCGTCAAGCACCTCGTCGACGCGGTCGTCGAGACCGACGCCGACGGCGGCTACCGCGTCACGGTCCGGTGAGGCGAGCGATCGGCCCCGGAGCCGGCCCGGGACGGGCGCCTGCCCCGCGGCAGCGCTGGGCGTAGCTTTATGGCCCGTCGGCCCGCCGTTCGAGGGGAACCTCCATGCCCCCGAACCGCCCGCCGTCCCGACCGCACCGCGTCGAACGACGCCGTCCGCCCGCACCGACGCGCCCCAACCGAGGTGCGTCCCGCACCCGATGAAGCTCGGCGTCATCGGCGTCGGCAACGCCGGCAGCAAGATCGTCGACGAGATGATCGCGTTCGAGCAGGCGACCGGCCGGGACCTCTGTCGGCACGCGCTGCTCGTCAACACCGCCCGGGCCGACCTCGCCAAGCCCGACAACGTCCCCGCGGACCGCCGCATCCTCATCGGGGACACGCAGAAGTCAAAGGGCCACGGCGCCGGCGGGATCGCCGACGCCGGCGCCGAGGTCGCGGAGAAGGACATCGACGAGATCCGCCGGGCGTTCGACTCCGTGGAGATCCACGAGGTCGACGCCATCCTGGTGGCCGCGTCCCTCGGCGGCGGCACCGGCAGCGGCGCCGGTCCGGTCGTCATCAAGGAGCTACAGGAGATGTACGACGAGCCGGTGTACGCCCTCGGGGTCCTCCCGGGCACCAACGAGGGGGGGCGCCCCGCGCTCAACGCCGCGCGGTCGCTGCAGTCGTTCGTGGAGAACACCGACAACTTCGTCGCGTTCGACAACGACGCGTGGCGCTCGTCCGCCCGGAGCGTCGGCTCCGGCTACCAGCGGATGAACCGCGAGCTGGCGACCCGCGTCGTGACGCTGTTCGGCGCCGGCGAGACCGACACCGGGACGGTCGCCGAGAACGCGATGGACTCCAGCGACATCATCCG